>JAYYLR010000001.1:0-5267 GCA_036143955.1 Pseudomonadota bacterium
CGCGGTTGCGCATCGCGGCGAACAGGAAACCGCCGCCGACGACCATGGCCAGCAGCATGAACAGGCTCGAATTGGTGAAGGAGATATCGTAACCGCCTGCCGCAAGCTCGATGATCGGCCTGATCTCGAACTGCTCGACCGGAGAATGCATGCCCTCGGAAGCCATCTATCGATCGTCCTCTTTCCTCGACGGCTGACCGCCGTCCTGCTCAAGGTTCCGCCCGGCGTTCCGCCGATGCTCGTCAAAATACCCGGTCGCCATACCCCGGCCAGACACCATTCGCCAGACATTCAGCATGCCGGCGGCGGCACCGAGGAAAAAGAGCATCACCAGAAACAGTGGTGATGTCTCGAGCCAGCGATCCAGGGCCCAGCCAATGAACGTTCCCACCATGACCCCGGCGACAAGTTCGGTCGCTACGCGTCCGAGAATGGCACCGGCACCGGCGGGAAGAGCATGCCTTTCCGGCGCCTGTCTTTCGGCCTTTTCGTCCCGCATGCGTTCAATGCGCCGGTCAATATCCTGCAGGCGGTCCTCGCCGCGGTGCCGTTCATTGTCGCTCATGTCGGTTTCGTCAGGGAGTCTCGGCCGAACCTGTGCCTCGAAAACCGAGGCGCTTT
Source organism: Pseudomonadota bacterium (assembly GCA_036143955.1). Taxonomy (GTDB): domain Bacteria; phylum Pseudomonadota; class Alphaproteobacteria; order Puniceispirillales; family Puniceispirillaceae; genus UBA8309. The sequence goes on from JAYYLR010000001.1 coordinate 622, forward strand.
CACTTTTGGTCCGACGCCGGAAGACGGTTGCCGTTGCTCATCCCGTGTGGTTGCTGTCCGTTTGACCAAAGACATTCAGTGCCGAAGCCGGCGTTTCTGAATGCCCCTCAAAATCGCGCTCAAAATAGGGGCGCGCCTCGACGTTTGTCAAGCTTTCAATGGACGGCGATTTTTCCAGCAATTCCGCCGGTTTGCCGACGGTGAAAAACAGCTTCGGGAAGGTGGCGCGACGAGACTACGCAACTGCCGAGTCGCGGATTCGCTCAGCCGTCTGGAGGTCGACCGAAACCAGTTTGGAAATGCCGCGTTGCTCCATCGTCACGCCGAACAGCCTGTCCATTCTGGCCATCGTCATCCGGTGGTGTGTGATGACGAGGAATCTGGTGTTCGTGCGGCCTGCAATTTCGCGCAGAAGGTCACAGAACCTCGACACGTTGGTGTCGTCAAGCGGCGCGTCGACCTCGTCCAGAACGCAGATCGGCGCCGGGTTGGTCAGGAACACCGCGAAAATGATGGCAAGTGCGGTAAGCGCCTGCTCGCCGCCTGACAGAAGCGACAGCGACTGCAGTTTCTTACCCGGCGGCTGGGCCAGGATTTCAAGCCCGGCCTCGAGCGGGTCGTCGGAATCGGTGAGCCTGAGTTCTGCCGTGCCACCGCCGAACAGGACCTTGAACAGGTCCCTGAAATGCGCGTTGACGTCGGCGAAGCTTCCCAGAAGCTGTTCGCGCCCCTGTCTGTTGAGCTTTGCGATCGCGGCCCGCAGCTTTTCGATTGCGGCGACCAGATCCTCGGCTTCGGCCTCCATCGACTCAATTCGCGCCGCAACCTCGGCCATCTCGGTCTCGGCCCGCAAATTAACCGGCCCGATATTGTCGCGCTCACGGAGCAGCCTCTGGACACGCTCCTCAAGCACCTCCAGTGCCGGAAGCGCCGCCGCGTCCTCGGCCTCGGCAAGTTCGGGAAGCGCATCGGGCGCGCAGTCCAGCTTCTCCGCCACCAGTTCAAGCACGACATTGCGGCTCTCTGCGGCGCGTTCCCGTCGTCCCTCGGCGCGGATCAGCTGTTCGCGGCTCTCGCTCAGCGCCGCGTCGGCGGCGCGCTGTGCCGCTTCCGCCTCGGCAAGCAGGTTTTCGGCCGTCTGCAGCGTATCCGAAGCCGCGCGGCGTGCCGTTTCGGCGGCATCAAGGCGGTCGCCGATCTCGTGCCGCTGCGAGGCAAGCTCGTCAGGCCTTGCGGCGAGAGCCTGCTGTTCTTCTTCCGCCGCCGTCAGCCGTTCCTTCATCTGGTCGACCCGCGCGGCGGCCCCCTGGCGCCGCTCGGCCCACTGCGCCGACTCGGCATTGCAGGCTGCAAGCCTTGCGCCGGCGGCGCGCACCGCCTCGGCAAGGCGCGATTCCGCCTGCATCGCTTCGGCCAGGGTTTCGCGCGCCTTTTCGGCAGCCTGTCTTGCGGTTGTTTCAGCCGTTTCCAGCGCCGCATCATCTCCAAGTTCAGCTGCGGCGTCGCTTGCGGTTTCCAGTTCGGCCCGCATTGCCGCGATCGACTCGGTCAGCTCTGCGGCGCGCTGCCGGGCCGAATCCAGACGAAGGCGAATACCGTCCTGCGCCTGCCTTGCCGAGGCCAATGCCGTTTCGGCATCGCTGGCCTCGCCATTTGTCGCCGTCAGCGACTCGCGGGCGGTGGCAAGGGCCTCGTCGGCGCTTTGCAGATCGGCAAGCAGGCCGGTCTCGGCCTGCGAGGCCGTTGCGAATTCCGCCTGCAATCCCTCCAGCCGCCGGCGCTGTCGGATGCGCTCGGCACTGCTGTCCTGCGCCGCGCTGCGCCGCACGAAACCGTCCCAGCGCCACAGGCCACCCTCGCGGGTGGTGAGGGCCTGGCCGGGAAGAAGCGAGGGCTGCATGACCTGTGCTTCCGCCGCGCTGTCGACGATGCCGACGCCGGAAAGAGCCGCGGCAAGCTCGGCGGCGCCGCTGACATGCGCCGACAGCGGAGAGGACCCCTCCGGATGCGTCAGCGATCCGGCATCGCCGCCACCGCGCCAATAGGCCGTCTCGCCGGATCCGGCGGGCGCCGTCAGTTCCTCGGCAAGATAGGCTGTCAGCGCCTTTTCCACGCCGTCGCTCACTGTCAGGCTGTCGAGGATCGGTACATCCTTGCTGTCGTCGGGACCGGTCAGGAGATACCCAAGCGCATCGATCTCCGCCTGCAGCCTTGTACAGATACCGGCGGCCTCGCGCTGCGCCGCCGTCTGGCTTTCCACATCCTGTTGCGCAGCGGCAAACACCTCATCCGCGGCCTGCCGTTTGCGCTGCGCCGTCTCGGCCCGTTCGCTGGCATCCGCAAGCGCCGCCTCGGCTGCCAGGGCCTCGGTCTCCAGATCCGCAAGCGAAATGCCCTCGAGTGATCCGTTGGCGGTTGCAAGCCTTGTTTCGAGGTCGCGGACACGCGCTGCAAGGGCATCGCGCCTTGCAGCGGCGGCCCGAACCTCCGCAGCGGCGTCGGCGAGACGGGCCTCGGCGCGGGCGGCACTGTCACGAACATCGGCAAGGGTGGCGATCGCCTCGTCGCGCCGCGGCGCCGCCTCGTCAAGCTGCGCCTGCAAAGTCGCCGCCTCGCCCTGCAGACGTTCAATGGCGCTCTCCGCATCGCCAAGAAGGCTTGTCTCGCGGGTGATATCGTCGCGCATCTGCTGCTGCTGGCGGGTTATGCGTTCGATGGCATCACGGATCCGTGCCTCTTCACGATCGATCTCGTCGCGCGACAGGGCAATCCGCTGATACTCGGCGGCGCGGGCTACCTCCGCCTCGCGAAGATCGGGCAATATGGAGGCGCGTTCGGTGCGGGTTGTCGCGCTGGCGGCGGCGGCCTGCGTCCTGTCTTCCGTGATGGCCTGTGAGGAGCGCACCTCCTCCTCGGCTTCCTCGCCGGCCGCGATGGCGGCATTCCAGCGCGCCAGCAGGAGCTGTGCCTCGGCCTTGCGAATCCGGTCGGCGACGGACCGGTACCGGGCCGCCTGCCGGGCCTGTTTGCGAAGCGAATCCCGCTGCTCGGTCAGGCCGGCGATGACATCGTCGAGACGTTCAAGATTTGTTTCCGCGCCGCGAAGCCGAAGCTCGGCCTCATGCCGCCTTGCATGCAGCCCCTTGATGTTGGCGGCCTCCTCGAGAAGGGCGCGCCTGTCGACCGGCCTGGCACCGACGATGGCGCCGATCCGTCCCTGCGAGACGATCCCGGACGATCTGGCGCCGGTTGCGGAGTCGGCGAACAGAAGCTGCACGTCCTTGGCGCGAGCAGGCTTCGCGTTGACAAGAAAGCTGCTTCCCTTGCCGCGCTCGATCTTGCGGGTGATCTCGAGTTCGTCGTCGTCGTTGAACTCGCTCGGCGCGCTGCGGTCGCTGTTGTCGAGCCGCAGTGTGATCTCGGCCAGATTGCGGGCCGGCCTCTGGTCGGTGCCGGCAAAGATGATGTCGTCCATCTCCGATCCGCGCATCTGGCGAGCGTTGCTTTCGCCCATGACCCAGCGAAGGCCTTCGACGATGTTCGACTTGCCGCATCCGTTCGGCCCGACAATGCCGGTCATGCCGGGTTCGATCTCGACCTCTGCCGCCTCGGCAAAGGACTTGAAACCGGTCATTTTCAACGTTCGGAAGATCACGGGCGGCTACCGGCGCTGGTCAGGAAAGGGCTGTCGGACAAATCATGCGCCGTAGGCGCTCAGAAGTTCGGCGAACTCTTCGTAATCCTTGTTGCCGGCGATGGTCAGATCGTCATTGACGATAAAGGACGGGGTTGAGCTGATTTTCCACCTGTCGATCCCCTGCTGGCGCTGTTCGACAATGCCTTCCAGCAACGGGCGGTTCCGCATGATCTCGTTAAAGGTTTCAGTGCTGACGCCGGCAAGACGGGCCATCTTCTGAAGTTCGGCGACCGGATCGGCGGCGCGGACCCACACCGGCTGTTTGGCAAGCAGCATTTTCACAAGCGCGAAGAATTTCGATTCCGGAACCGCGCGAACCAGCGCGTGCGCACGAAGCGCTAGGCCATCCAGCGGGAACGGACGCATCTCGAACCTTACGATACCTTCGTCGATCAGCTTCGCCTTCACTTTTGGAAAGGTGTTGTTATGGAAATCGGCGCAATGGCCACAGGTCATGGAATAATATTCGGCGACCTGGATCGGCGCGTCTTCGCGCCCGATCATGCGCGGCGAGAGTGCGCGTTCAAGCAGATCGTCATCGGCGATGGCATGACGGCTTGCAAGCGATATGGCGGCGGTTGACGCGCCGGCGGCAACAAAGGTCCGGCGGCTGAGCAAGGGCGTGTTTTTGATTAGGTCGATCATCGCGCCACAATAGCCAAAGCCCGGTCTGTGGGCAATGCGGATTCACGCGTATATGAAGTTCCTGAATGCCCTAACGGCGGGTGCGGGCGCGTCCCAGCTGTCGCAGGGCCGCCCGCAGCTCGGAAGAGCGTATCCGCTCGAGTTTGGCATCCAGCTCCCAGATGTCCGCGGCCCGCTCCTCGGCGTTCGGGATGGCGTTTTTCCGGGGCAGGGACTCACGCTGCGGCGGCAGCGTCTGCACGAAGGTCACATCCTCGACGGCCCGATATCCGAAGGCCGCATTCACCCGGTCTATGATCGATGG
>JAYYLR010000002.1:0-3070 GCA_036143955.1 Pseudomonadota bacterium
GCATTCTCGAAGAAGGCCTGCCCGGCAAGGCTCGGCTCGGAAAAGGCCGGAAACTGGCTTCGGACGAATTCGACATCAAGCTCTGTCATGACTGGTTCCGTTCTATGGTCGGGCGCGTCCTTCAGGACGGGTTGAGAGAGCCGGCATCCGGCCCCCAGACATCGGTTACGGCATAACCGTCGGCAAAGATATCAGAAGGATCGCCCTCGATCACCGTTTCACCGAACCGCCAGGCACGGCCGGCTATACGAGGCAGCACCGCATCGCGCCCGGCGACAACGTCGGTGCCGGTCAGCGTGACCTCGAAACTGGATCCGATGACCGACCGTGTGGTGATCGATTCACCGACAGCGATGTCACCGCGTGCATGAAGGGCCGCCAGCTGTGCCGAGGATCCGGTTCCGCAGGGGCTGCGATCAAGTCGGCCTGGCGGCATGACCGTCGCCGTTCGGATCTCGCGCTGCGCCATGCGTTCGCGAAACATCACATAGGCGATGCCGCGTATGGCCGGGATTTCGGGATGGCGGATGTCGTGCGCTTCGTTGAATGCGGCCCTGAGCTCCATGCCGATGGCCGATAGCGCGGCAGCATGTTCCGGGCGGATCGACAACCCGACGGATTCGACGTCCACCAGCGCGTAAAACACCCCGCCATAGCAAATGTCGGCGGTAATGCGACCCCATTTATCCGTCTCAAGCGGCACATCAAGCGCCTCGACAAAGGCCGGCACCATATCAAGATGGACGCGAAGGCATTTTCCGTCCTTGCATTCGGCGCGGGCCGTGACGAGGCCTGCAGCGGTTTCGAGAACCACCGTCGTTTCGGGCTCCTTCATCCGCACTCTGCCGGTCTCCAGAAGCGCTGTTGTCACGCAGATGCTGTTCGAACCGCTGCTGGCATGGGCCCGGTCGGGCTGAAGAATGATAAAGGCCGCGTCGGCACGCGGATCGACCGGCGGCATCAGAAGATTGACCGAGCAGGCCGAGTTGGCGCGCGGGGCCAGCATCAGGTGGCGCCGCAAAATCCCGTCACCGGCATTCAGCGCCGCAAGCCTGTCGGCTATGGTCTTTCCGGGAATGTCGGGAAGGCCCTCGGTGACGACATAGCCGAGCTCTCCCTCGGCATGGACATTGATCATGCGGACCGGCCGTTGGGCCCTGCCGCCGCTCATTCCCCTGCCGCTTCGCGGAGTGCGCTGATCGTCGTTCGCGGCGAAATGGCCTCTGTCGAGGTCACGATCTCGACAATGGCGCCGTTCGGTGCCGCGCAGGCGCGATCATAGGCAGCCGTGAACTCCTCGGTCCGGGTCACCCGCTCGCCGTGAAACCCGTAGGCGGCCGCAATCGCAAGATAGTCGGGATTTACGATCGCCGTTCCGGATACCCGGTGCGGGTAATGCCGTTCCTGATGCATCCGGATGGTGCCGTAGCTGCTGTTATTGATAATCAGGATGACCGGGTTGAGACCCGCCTGAAGCGCGGTGCCGAGTTCTGTGCCATTCATCTGGAAATCACCGTCACCGGCGAAGCAGAGAACGAAGCGTGACGGGTCACACACCTTGGCCGCGAGCGCGGCGGGAAGCCCGAACCCCATCGACCCGCTCTGCGGTCCCAGCATCCGCTGACCCGCGCCATATGACAGGAACTTGTTCGGCCAGATCGAGAAATTGCCGGCACCGTGGGTCACGATGGCGTCTTCGGGCAGCATCTTCTGGATATGTGCCGTGATGACGCCCATGTCGACCTCACCAGGTTGCGGCGGCGCGACAAGCGATCCGAGATAATCGGCACGCGCCCGGCCGCACCATTCCGTCCGGCCCTTGCTTTCCGGCAACATCATGTCGGCAAGCGCCGACGCCATGGCATTGGGTCCGGCATGGATGGGAAGGTCAGGCGCGTAAATCTTGCCGATCTCGTCATCCGAGGCGTGGCTGTGGATCAGCTCGGCCGCCATGCGCGGCGCGTCGAACAGCGTGTAGCCGTCGGTCGTCGCCTCGCCGAACCGGATGTTCAGCGCCAGGATGAGGTCCGCGTCGCGAAGAAGCGATTTCATATAGCCGTTCATCGCCACGCCGGCATCGCCGACATATGACGGGCAGCCATTGTCGATGATATCATGGAACCTGAAGGCGGCGATGACCGGAACGTCATTCGCCGTTGCAAAGGATTCGACGGCGCGGGCGCTGTCCTCCGTCCACCGCGTTCCCCCAAGAAGGATGACCGGTTTCTCGGCGGCTGCCAAACGACGCTGCATGTCGGAAACGATGGCGGCAGATGGTGCGGGCTCTGGGATCGTTACCGGCCCGCATGGCACCGCCGAAGAGGTCGCAACAAGCATGTCCTCGGGAAGTGCGACGACAACGGGCCCGGGGCGGCCGCTCATCGCCACGGTCCAGGCGCGGCCAATAAGTTCGGGGACACGGTCGACGTCATCGATTTCCACGGCCCATTTTGCCAGCGGCGTGAAAAAGGCACTGTAGTCGACTTCCTGAAATGCCTCGCGTCCCTTCACGTCGGTGCCGACCTGGCCGACGAAGAGCAGCATCGGAACCGAATCTTGCATTGCCGTATGGATGCCGACTGTGGCGTTCGTCGCTCCCGGCCCACGGGTCACGAAACAAAGCCCGGGCTCACCAGTCAGCTTGCCCCAGGCGGCCGCCATATAGGCTGCACCGCCCTCCTGACGACACAGCACCAGGTCAAAGGCGTTTGCGTGATCGACCATCGCATCAAGGACGGCAAGGTAGGACTCCCCCGGCACGCCAAAACCGCGTGTCGCACCCAGCCCGACAAGGCTGTCCATCAGAAGCTGACCGCCTGTCCGTGTGACCGGGTTTCCCACCTCTGTTCCTCTCGATATGCCGGTCTAGTCCGCGAGCACCTTGGCCACCGCGGCGGCGAAAGGTTCATGCCGCCCGCCCGACAGGCCCGCAATGTTGATACGGCTGTCACCGACAACATACATCGCATGCTTCTCGCGAAGCGATTCGACAATGTCCTTGTCGAGGCCGAGGCGCGAGAACATGCCCCGGTGCGCGGCGATGAAGTCGAAACGGTCGGTATTGCACTGG
>JAYYLR010000003.1:0-3185 GCA_036143955.1 Pseudomonadota bacterium
CACGGGCGCGAGGAGGCGCTTGTCCACTGGTGCCGGCAGCGCGGGCTGAAGGCCGAACCTCTCTACATGCAGGGACGCGAGGAGGATGCCGGCGAATGAAGGATTTTGCCGCACTTCTGGAAACGCTGGTCGTAACGCCGTCGCGCAACGCCAAGATCGCGGCGATGGCGCGGTATTTCCAGACCACGCCGGATCCCGACCGCGGCTTCGCGCTTGCCGCCATCACCCGCGACCTGACGCTGACGAACCTGAAGGCGGCGGCGCTTCGGAACCTCGCCATGGAACGGGTCGACCCGGAGCTGTTCCTGATGTCCTATGACTATGTCGGCGATCTGGCGGAGACGATCTCGGTGATCTGGCCGGCCGGCGAGACCGGTGCCGAGACACCGGGCCTGCCGTCCGTCAGCGCCTTTGTCGACACCGTGGAAACGATCCCGAAATCGCGGCTTGCCGACCACGTCGCCGCGTTGATGGATGTGGCGAGCCCGTCGGAACGCTGGGCGATGATCAAGCTTGCCACCGGCGGGCTTCGTGTCGGGGTGTCGGCACGGCTCGCCAAGACGGCGCTTGCCGCCTACAGCGGCCAGGAACTGGCCGAGATCGAAAAGATCTGGCACGGGCTGGAGATTCCCTACACCGATCTCTTCGCCTGGCTCGACGGCAGGGCGCCGGCGCCGGAGATCCGCCAGGGCCAGACCTTCCATCCGATGATGCTGTCGAACCCGGTGGACGAATCCCGCGACTTCGCGCGTCTTGACGCCGCCGACTACCAGGCGGAATGGAAATGGGACGGGATCAGGGTGCAGCTTGTTTTCGATGGTGAAACGCGGCGCATGTTCTCGCGCACCGGAGATGACATCTCGGCCGCCTTCCCCGATGTCACCGAGGCGCTGGAGGGCCGCGCCGTGCTGGATGGCGAGCTTCTTGTCGGCACCGACTTCCTGCCGATGCCGTTCAACAAACTGCAGCAGCGCCTGAACCGGAAGACGCCTGCAAAGAGCCATCTTCGCGACTACCCCGCCTTCGTGCGCGTTTATGACATGCTGTTCGACGGCGCCGAGGACATCCGCGACCTGCCGCTTGCCGAACGCCGACAGCGGCTTGAAAGCTGGGTCGCCGGGCATGGCGGCGGGCGCCTCGACATTTCGGAAATCCTGCCCTTTGAAGACTGGCAGGACCTGGCCCGCCTTCGCGCCGAAGGCGCCGAGATTCACGGCCATGAGGGGCTGATGATCAAGCAGCGGCAGAGCCCTTACGTCGCCGGACGGCCGAAAGGGCCCTGGTTCAAGTGGAAGCGCGACCCGCGGTTGATCGACACGGTGATGATGTATGCGCAGCGCGGCCACGGGCGGCGAAGCTCCTTCTATTCCGACTTCACCTTCGGCATCTGGCGTGGCAACGAAATCGTGCCCGTCGGAAAGGCCTATTCAGGCTTCACCGACGAGGAGCTTCGCGAGCTGGACAAATGGGTCCGCACCAACACCACCAACCGCTTCGGCCCGGTGCGCGAAGTGGAGAAACGGCTTGTCGTCGAACTTGCCTTCGACAGCGCGCATGACAGCCCGCGCCACAAGTCCGGGATCGCCCTGCGATTCCCACGTGTCAGCAGGATCCGCTGGGACAAACCCGCCGCCGAGGCCGACAACATCCAGACGGTACGTGCGCTGATCGGCTGAAACGCCTTTTTTCACCAAAAGACGGTCGATTATGTGCAATTTGCAGGATTTTTCCGTCACATAGGCCAATTCCTATCAAATTTCCCTATACTTATTTAGCAAAGTTTTATATGGGTTGCCGTCAGACACGAAATTCGTCCTGAAAGCCGCCCCGATGAACGATCTTGACGCCCGCATTATCGCCCTTCTGAAACGCAACGCCCGCATGTCCGTGACGCAGATGTCGCTGGAGCTCGGCGTGTCGCGCGTCACCATCGACGCGCATATCAAGAAGATGGAGGCGTCCGGCGTCATCACCGGCTACACGGTCACACTCGGCGCCGAGGAATTCCGGCACAACGTGTCGGGCTGGATCATGATCAATGTCGACGCCAACCAGGAGGAGGAAGTGATCCGCAGGCTTGTGTCCTTTCCGGAGATCACCCGCCTCTTCACAACCAATGGACGCTGGGACCTTGCAGCTGAAATCCAGACCCAGACGCTGGAAACGTTCGACACGGCAATCTCCAGCCTTCGGCAAATTGCGGGCATCAAGGAAACCGACACCAGCCTGCTGCTGAGTTCGCGCATCGGCTGACGGACATGCCGTTTCCGGCAGCGCCTTTCACAAGGGCGTGACACCGGGGTCCATTTTTGTCGCACGCCTTCATTCGTCCCCTTTTTGGCTTTTCCTGCTTCCCAAATGATGCTCATAATCAAGGCATCGCTGGGGGAGAATCATCAGCGAGGTAATTTGGAGGACATAATGAGAAAACTTCTCGGACTTGGCGTGGCCGCCACCATGATGATGGCTGTCGGCTCCACCGCCAACGCATTCGAATGCAAGGTCAAGGAATCGTCGATGGACAAGCCAGGCGGCTTTCCTGAGCGCGCCCTGACCATGATCGTGCCTTATGGCCCTGCCGGCGGATCCGGCCAGGTCGCCGCGGCGATGGCCGAGGCTGTGACCGGCCTTACAGGCGTTGCCATCAACCGCGACCACAAGCCCGGCGGTTCCGGCACGGTCGGCATGACGGCCTACATGGCCGCGCCTGCTGACGGCTACAACGTACTCGAGCATATCGACGACGCCTCGTCGGCGCATGCGCTCGATTCCTCACGCCCGAACCCGGCGTCGGACCTGATCCCGCTGGTGATCTCGCAGGTCACCTTCTCGCAGATCTACATCCGCACCAACGAGACGCGCTACAATGACTGGCCGTCCTTCGTCGAGTGGGTGAAGGCCCAGGGCGGCAAGGCGACCATCGCCAACGTCTCAAAGGAAGGCTCGATGGAGCGCGTCACGATGAAATTCATCACCGACGCGACCGGCATGGAAATCCAGCAGATCTCCTTCGACAAGGGCGCCCCGCGTTACGGAGCGCTTCTTGGCGGCCAGGTCGACGCGCTGTTCGAGCAGCCGGGCGACGTTCGCAAGTTCCTTGACGCCGACAACTTCAAGCCGATCCTGACGATCTTCGATGATCGTCCTTCGGTCTTCGCCGACGTGCCGACGCACCGCGAGATGGG
>JAYYLR010000004.1:0-4409 GCA_036143955.1 Pseudomonadota bacterium
ATCCTGGCACGTAACGGACTGGATGTGGCGCGCGCCGGGGAAAACGGCATCAGCGCCGCTTTCATCGACAGGCTGACACTGACCCCCGACAGGATCGAGGCGATGGCGGCGGGCCTTGAGGACATCACCGGGCTTGGTGATCCCATCGGCCGTGAACTGGCACGCTGGGCTCGCCCGAACGGGCTCGACATCGCGCGCGTGGCAACGCCGCTCGGCGTAATCGGCGTGATCTATGAATCACGACCGAATGTGACCGTCGATGCAGGTGGCCTGTGCCTGATTGCCGGCAATGCCGCGATCCTTCGCGGCGGATCCGACAGCCGCGAGACGTCGGCCTTGCTTGCCGAGCTGATGGCCGACGGTCTGGCGGAAGCAGGGCTGCCACGTCACGCCGTGCAGATGGTCCCGACGGATGATCGCGGTGCCGTCGGCGCGATGCTCGCCGCGGCCGGCGAGATCGACGTCATCATTCCGCGTGGCGGCCGCTCGCTGGTTGAGCGCGTGCAGACCGAGGCCCGTGTGCCGGTCTTCGCGCATCTTGAGGGGATCTGCCATCTTTTCGTCGATTCGGCTGCCGATCCCGCGAAAGCGGTGTCCATAGCCGTCAACGCCAAGATGCGGCGCACCGGGATCTGCGGCGCGGCCGAGACCATCCTTATCGACAGGGCCATTGCCGCCGATCTTCTGCCGGCCATTGCCGGCTCTTTGGGCGATGCCGGCTGCACCATACGGGGCGACGAGGCGACATGCGCCATTGTCCCGGCAGCCGAACCGGCCACCGAGGCCGACTGGTCGACCGAATATCTCGACAGCATCATTTCGGTACGCGTCGTTGACGGGCTGGATTCGGCCATCGACCATATCGCCGCCTATGGGTCCGACCACACGGACTGCATCATCACCGAAGATCGGGACCGCGCCGAAAGCTTCCTGCAGCGGGTCGACAGCGCCATCGTCATGGTCAATGCATCGACACAGTTCGCCGATGGCGGCGAATTCGGCATGGGTGCCGAAATCGGCATCGCCACTGGACGCATGCATGCGCGCGGTCCGGTCGGGGCAAACCAGCTAACAAGCTTCAAATATGTCGTCAGGGGCGATGGCCAGGTCAGGTCCTGACACGGGCCCGAACCGGCGCCATCTGACGCCAAGGCCGTTCCATGACCGGCGACGCCTTCGCGTCGGCCTTTTCGGCGGATCCTTCAATCCGTCGCATGACGGGCATCTGCATTTGTCCGACCTGGCGCAGAAGGCGCTCCGCCTTGATGAAATTTGGTGGCTTGTCAGCCCGCAGAATCCGCTGAAGACCGACCGGGGGATGGCATCGCTGTCTGCGAGGCTGAGTGCCGCCCGCCATTTAACAGCAACCCGCCGGCATGTCAGGGTGATCGCACCCGAAGCGGAATTCCGCTCATCCCTGACCGTAAACACACTACTGACCCTTCGGGGACGGTGCCCGCGCCACCGCTTCATATGGTTGATGGGCGCCGACAACATGGCCTTGTTCAGAAGCTGGCAGCGGCATCATGTCATCGCCAGACGCATGCCCATTGCGGTCATTGACCGGCCGGGCTATTCTTACCGGGCGATGAGTGTGGGAGCACGTCTCCTTGATCGCCGTGTCACGGTCGGCCGGATGGCCGCCGAACTCCGGGGTTCCGGAAGCGTGGGACGGCATTGGTGCTTCATCGCCGGGCGCCGACACCATGCGTCGGCAACAGCCCTCCGGCAGACAGGCCTGCAGGGCGCAAATGTGGAGAGAAACGATTAGCAGCGTGCAATCGAATCCGGATCCCGACCAGATCCTCGAATTGGTCACCTCTTCCCTCGATAGCGATAAAGCCGAAGACATCGTTGCCATTCCTCTGGGTGGCAAGTCGTCGATGGCAGATTTCATGGTTATCGCCAGCGGACGTTCGTCGCGCCAGGTAGCGTCGATGGCGGAACATCTGGAATTCCGGCTGAAACAGGCCGGGGTGGAGGTTCTCGGGCTTGAAGGCATGCGCCAGGCGGACTGGGTACTGATCGATGCGAATGACGTCATCGTCCACCTCTTCCGTCCCGAGGTCCGGGAATTTTACGGGCTTGAGCGGATGTGGGCGAATGACGGACCGCAGGAGGTCGTCACAGTCAGCAGCTGACACGGCCGACAGGCGGTGTTGCAGCCACACGCCGGCACCTTGCCGGAACGCGCCGCCTGCGGGGCTTTTATCATGAAACTTGTCATTCTTGCCGTTGGCCGGGCCCGCGCCACACCTGAACAGCAGCTCGTTTCCGAATGGTTGGCTCGGTTGCCGCAGGGTGGCAATCTTGTCGAGGTCGAGTCACGGCTTCCCGCCGGCCGCGACCGAACGGGCGACGAAGGCGAGAGGCTGCTTCGCCATGTTCCGGCAGGCATGCCACTCGTCGCCTGTGACCCGCGAGGCCGCGACACATCTTCCGAGGCGCTTGCCACGATGCTGGCGCGGTATCGTGACGAAGGGGTGGCGACAACCTATTTCGCTGTCGGCGGTGCCGATGGCCATGCCGATGCGGTTCTGCAGAGGGCGCAGTCGCGAATCGCCTTCGGCAGCGCCACCTGGCCCCACATGCTGTTTCGGGCGATGTTGGCAGAGCAGCTTTATCGCGCGATGATGATTCTTGCCGGCCACCCCTATCACCGTGGTGGCTGACTCCATCTACCGTTTCTGCGACCTCAGACGAAAGCAACCTGCCAATGCAGCCTTCCGACCAGCCACATCCCGTCATACTTTGCATCATGGACGGGTGGGGCCTTCGCGATTCCACCGACGCCAATGCGGTGGCCATGGCGGCAACGCCGGCCTATGACCGGCTTCTTGCGCGCTTTCCGCATGCAAGGCTGGCGGCTTCGGGCCCGGATGTCGGGCTTCCGGACGGCCAGGTCGGCAATTCCGAGGTCGGGCACATGAACATAGGTGCCGGTCGCGTCGTCATGCAGGACCTGCCGCGGATCAACGCCGCGCTTGCCAACGGCTCGCTTGCCGGACATCCGGATCTCGCCGCCCTTGCCGAGAAGCTCAGGGAAGGCGGACGTGTCCATGTCATGGGCCTGATGTCGTCCGGCGGCGTGCATTCGCACAGCGAACAGATGCTGGCCGTGATCTCGGGACTTGCCGCCAACGGGGCGGAGGTCGTCGTCCATGGCTTTACCGACGGCCGCGACGTGCTGCCGAAAAATGCAGTCAATGACCTTCCGGCCTTTCTGAAAGCGCTTCCAGATGATGTCCGGTTCGGCACCTTGATCGGCCGCTACTATGCCATGGACCGCGACAGGCGATGGGAACGCACCCGCAGCGCCTATGAAGCCATCACCGACGGCACCTCCACCCATCCCGAGGCGGCAACCCCGATGGCGGCGCTGGACGCAGCCTATGCGTCCGGCGAAAGCGACGAGTTCATAACGCCGCGGGTTATCGCCGGCTATGGTGGCATGAAGGACGGCGACGCTATTGTGATGATAAATTTCCGGGCCGACAGGGTGCGCCAGCTGCTGGCCTGCTGGCTTGATCCGGAGGAGGCTGGCGGTGATCCGCTACCGGCGCCGCCACGCCTGGCCGGCGCTGTCGGCATGACTTCCTATTCGAGCAGGCTTGATGCCAGGATGACCACCCTGTTCGGCCCGCAGCAGCTCACGGACACGCTTGGCGAGGTGGTGGCCGCCGCCGGGCGGCGGCAGCTTCGGCTTGCCGAAACCGAGAAGTACCCCCATGTCACCTTCTTCCTCAATGGCGGCGAGGAAAGCCAGGCCGAAGGCGAGGAGCGGGTGATGATCCCCTCGCCGAAGGTTGCCACCTACGACATGAAGCCCGAGATGAGCGCTGACGGCGTTCTCGCCGCAGCTCTCGACAGCATAGAGAACCGAAGCCACGATCTGGTCGTGATGAATTTTGCCAATCCCGACATGGTTGGCCATACAGGTGACCTCGAAGCGGCGATCCGCGCCGTGGAGACGGTGGACAGCGCGGTCGGCCAAATTGCGGATGCGGTGCTTGCCGCCGGCGGCAGCATGATCGTCACCGCCGATCACGGCAATTGCGAGATGATGTGGGACGATGACGCCGCATCTCCGCACACGGCGCATACAACCAATCTCGTGCCCGTCATCCTTGTCGGTGCACCTGAGGGTACGCAGCTTCATGACGGCCGTCTCGCCGATCTGGCACCAAGCCTGCTTGCGTTGATGGGGCTTAGCCAGCCTGCCGCCATGACAGGCCGGCAGCTTTATAGTCCCGTGCCTGTCTGAGCCGGCCCCAGAGGCGCGCCCGGCGTTGCAAAAGCTGAATTGACCATTACATTAGCTCTGTTGGCTTTCCAGCCCTGAAGGAGCGGAGTGAGATGGATAAATGGACGCAGTTCAACCGCGTCCGCCTGTGGCATGTGGCACTGTT
>JAYYLR010000005.1:0-8821 GCA_036143955.1 Pseudomonadota bacterium
CCGACCTTCAGGTCCGGCCAGCGGCCGAAAAGTCCGGCAAGCGCGATCCGGCCCTCGATCCGGGCGATGGTGTTGCCGGCGCAGACATGAACGCCGCCGGCAAAGGCCAGATGCGGGTTGTCGCCGCGGTCGAGGCGGAAGCTGTCCGGCTCGTCGAACACCTCCGGATCGCGGTTCGCCGCGCCCATGCCAAGCGTGATCAGCGTTCCCTCCGGCCAGGTCCTTCCGCCCATTTCGAAGGCGGACAAAGCGCGCCTGTTGCCAAGCTGGTTCGGGCTTTCCATGCGCAGGATCTCCTCCACCGCCGCCGGCCAGAGCTCCGGTTCGGCATTCAGCCTTTCGACGATCCGCGGGCGCTGTGAGAGCAGCCAGATTCCGGAACAGATCAGGTTGGTGGTCGTCTCGTGCCCGGCGTTGAGGATGAAGATGCAGTTCTGAAGAAGCTCGTGCGGCAGCAGGTTGGCGTCCTCTCCGGCCTCGCCGGTCTCGCGGATCAGCCGCGCCATGATGTCGGTCGCCCTGTCGATTCCCTCGCCGCGCCGCCGCGCCACCAGCGCGTCGAGATAGGCAAGGAACTCGCGAACCGCCGTCTCGCCGAGATCGAACTGGTCGGCGGAAATTTCCGGCTCCAGCGCGCCGAGAATGGCAAGCGACCAGTCGCGGAGCGGGCCGCGTTCATGGCGCGGGATGGCCAGAAGGTTGCCGATCACCTCGATCGGGATGTTCTGCGCGAAATCGGCCACCGAATCGATCGTCGCGCCGGCAGCCTGCCGGTCTTCAAGATCGCTGACGAGACCATCGACAAGGGCCTGCACGATGCTGTCCATGCCGGCGATGGCGCGTGGCGACAGGGCGCCGGCGATGGCGCGGCGGACCCGCGTGTGAAGCGGTGCGTCGTTGAAGACAAGCGAGGTCGTGTGATGCTGGTAGAGAAGCGAATCGCCGAATTTCGGCCTGAACTCGATCTTCTTGTCGGACGAGAAAACGGCGCGGTCCTTGTAGACGCGGACCAGGTCGGCATGGCGCAACAGGAACAGCCCGCCGGTTGGAAGTTGATGGACCGGCGCCCTGGCCCGCAGCGCCGCATAATGCGGATGCGGGTCGTCGGTGAAGCCGGGCGGAAGGTTGGTCAGATCGAAATCCATGGGTCCGGTCGGGGCTAGCGGCCGCTGAACTTTGCCGGCCGTTTCTCGAGAAAGGCGCTGACCCCCTCGCGGTAGTCGTCGGACGCGCCGGCGCGGGCCTGAAGCTGTTCTTCCATAAGAAGCTGTTCCTCGAGCGAATTCGTCGCCGCAGCCAGCATGGCCTGTTTCGTCAGCGCCAGCCCAAGCGTCGGTCCGTTCGCAAGCTTCATCGCCGTCTCCTGCGCCTCGGCGATCAGCGAATCGTCGTCGACGGCCTTCCAGATCAGCCCCCATTCCGCCGCCGTCTCGGCGCCGAGCGGTTCGGCAAGCATGGCAAGCCCGCGGGCGCGGGCCGGGCCGACAAGCCGCGGCAGGCTCCAGCTGCCGCCGGCGTCGGGGATCAGGCCGATCCGGGCGAAGGCCTGAAGGAATTTCGCGCTGCGCGCCGCCAGCACGATGTCGCAGGCAAGCGCGATATTGGCACCGGCCCCGGCCGCCGCGCCGTTGACCGCGGCGACGACAGGCTTCGGCATGTCGCGGATCAGCCGCAGGTTCGGGTTGAAATAATTCTTCAGCGTCTCGCCGAGATTGGGAAGCTCGCCCTTCGACGGGTCACGGTCGCCAAGGTCCTGGCCGGCGCAGAAGCCGCGCCCGGCGCCGGTCAGCAGCACGGCGCGGCAGGTTTCATCGTCGCGTGCCGCCTCGAGCGCCGCGCGAAGCGCCAGATGCATTTCGGCGGTGAAGGCGTTCAGCTTGTCCGGCCGGTTGAGGGTTATGGTCCGAAGCGGGCCGTCATTGTCTGTCAGAACCGTGTCGCTCATTCCTTGCCTCCGGTCGGTGATGCGCTCGTCATCCCGAGCCTAGGCAGCCGGCGGCGCCCCTGACCAGCAAAAAGAGCAACCGGACCTGGCCTTCAATTCCCTTTACATAACCGACCGGTCGGTCAATAATACGACCACAGCCATCAGGGATTGTCACGTCATGGGCCTCCTTCAGGTTCATTCCTTTGTCGCCGGACAGTGGGCAGCGCCCGCAGGTGGTGCCGTGCCGCTTCACAACGCCTTCACCGGCGCGCTGATCGGCCATGCCGGTGCCGGCGCGCCCGATGTGGCGGCGATGCACGACCATGCGCTGGCGACAGGCGGCCCGGCGCTTCGCGCGATGACATTTCACGACCGCGCCCGCATGCTGAAGGCGCTGGCGCAGTATCTGTCGGCGCGGAAGGACGAGCTTTACGAGCTGTCCTATCTGACCGGCGCGACGAAATCCGACAGCTGGATCGACATCGACGGCGGAATCGGAACGACATTCGTCTTCGCCTCGAAAGGGCGGCGCGAGATGCCGGACGCGCATGTCTATCTCGACGGGGATATCGAGATGCTGTCGCGGCGCGGCAGTTTTGTCGGCCAGCATGTCTGCACCCCGCTTCAGGGCGTGGCGGTGCATATCAACGCCTTCAATTTCCCGGTCTGGGGCATGCTCGAGAAGCTGGCGCCGACGCTTCTTGCCGGCATGCCGGCCATCGTCAAGCCGGCGACGGCTACAGGCTACCTTGCGGAAGCCGCCTTCCGGATGATCATCGATTCCGGCCTTCTTCCAGACGGCGCGGTGCAGCTCGTCTCCGGACGGCTCGGACCGCTTCTCGACAGGCTCGGGCCGCAGGACGCCGTCAGCTTCACCGGATCGGCCGCGACCGGGGTGATGCTTCGCGGCACGCCGAACCTGCTCGAAAGATCGGTCCGGTTCTCGGCCGAGCAGGATTCGCTCAACGCCACCATTCTCGGCCCCGACGTGATGGCGGGCGATCCGGAATTCGACCTGTTCATCAGGGAAGCCGCCGGCGAGATCACCGCCAAGGCCGGGCAGAAATGCACCGCGGTGCGGCGCATTCTCGTTCCCGAAGCCCTGCGCCAGCCGGTTGCCGAGGCGCTCCGCGCCGCGCTTCGCGTTGTGGCGGTCGGCGACCCGCGCCTCAAAGGGGTCGGCATGGGGGCGCTGGCAAGCGGCGGCCAGAAGCAGGACGTGCTCGCCAAATGCGAGATGTTCAAAGGCGAGGCGCGCTGCATCATCGGCGGCGAAGCGCCGCGGCTGACGGGCGAGGACCTTGCCGGCGGCGCCTTTGTCGCGCCGACAATTTTCGACTGCGCCGATCCCGACGGCGCGACGCATCTTCACGAGCAGGAGGCCTTCGGGCCGGTGGCCTGCCTGATGCCCTATCGCGAGCTCGGTCATGCGGCGGTGCTGGCGAACCGCGGCGGCGGGGCCCTCGTCACCTCGGTCATCACGCGCGACCGCGAGGTCGCGCACAGGCTTGTCGCGGCGAGCGCCAGCCATCACGGGCGGCTCTATTTCAACAACCGCGATTCGATGGCGGAGGCCACCGGCCACGGCGCGCCGCTGCCGCATATGGTGCATGGTGGGCCCGGCCGCGCCGGCGGAAGCGAGGAGCTTGGCGGCGTTCGCGCGGTAAAGCACTACATGCAGCGCACCGCCTTGCAGGGCCCGCCGGACCTTCTGTCGGCGGCGGGCGAAACCTGGCTTGCCGGCAGCGCCACCCATCAGGGACCGGCGCATCCGTTCAGGCGCCGCTTCGGCGAGCTGGCGCTCGGCGAGACGCTGGTAACGCCGCCGCGCCGGATCAGCGCCGAGGACATCGCGCATTTCGCTAGCTTCACCGGCGACGAATTCTATGCCCACACCGATGCTGAGGCGGCGGCCGCGAATCCGTTTTTCCCCGGTATCGTCGCGCATGGCTATCTTCTGCTGAGCTTCGCCGCCGGCATGTTCGTCGAGCCGGCGCCGGGCCCGGTGCTGGCGAACACCGGCCTGAACGCGCTCAGTTTCGAAAAGCCGGTGACGCCCGGCACCGAGATCACCGTCAGCCTGACGGTGAAACGCAAGACGAAGCGGACCGACGAATATGGCGAGGTTCGCTGGCATGTCGAGCTTCACGACCATGACGGCGACCTAGTGGCGCGATACGAGCTGCTGACGATGGTCGCGATATAGGACGGAAAGGACGAAGGCGATGTATTCACAGGGACTGATCGGCGCCGACGGGCGCACGCGCGAGGACGAGGAGTTCCTTGCCCGTTTCCAGGCGCGGATCGACGACGAGCAGAAGATCGAGCCGAATGACGCGATGCCGGAGGGCTATCGCCGCACGCTCGTCAGGCAGATCGGCCAGCATGCCCATTCCGAGATCGTCGGCATGCTTCCCGAGGGCAACTGGATCACCCGCGCCCCGACGCTGCGCCGCAAGGCCTCGCTCCTGGCGAAGGTCCAGGACGAGGGCGGGCACGGCCTCTATCTCTATTCGGCTGCCGAGACGCTCGGCGTCAGCCGCGAGCAGATGACCGAGGAGCTGCTGACCGGCGCCGCGAAATATTCGTCGATCTTCAACTACCCGACGCTGACCTGGGCCGATATCGGGACCATCGGCTGGCTTGTCGACGGCGCGGCGATCATGAACCAGATCCCGCTCTGCCGCTGTTCCTACGGCCCCTATGCGCGGGCGATGATCCGGATCTGCAAGGAGGAAAGCTTCCACCAGCGCCAGGGCTATGAAATCGTGATGACGCTGGCGCAGGGCTCGCCCGAGCAGAAGGCGATGGCGCAGGAATCGCTGAACAGGTTCTGGCAGCCGGTGCTGATGATGTTCGGCCCGCCTGACAGCGAATCACGCAACACCGACCAGTCGGTGAAATGGAAGATCAAGCGTTTCACCAATGACGAGCTGCGGCAGAAATTCGTCGATGCGACGGTGCCGCAGGCCGAATCTCTCGGCCTGACCATTCCGGATCCCGACCTGGCCTGGAATGAGGTCAGACAGGGCTATGATTTCGGGCCCATCGACTGGGACGAATTCTGGCGCGTCGTGAAGGGCAACGGTCCGATGAACCGCGAGCGCGTCGCCGCCCGCCGCAAGGCCTGGGACGAAGGGGCCTGGGTTCGCGAGGCGGCGCTTGCGCATGCCGCCAAGCGGCGGGCGCAGGCTGCCGAGTAGCGGCGCGGGGGACAGGGTCATGAGCGGCGACAGGCAGGGCACAGGCAAGGACGGCGGGCTGATGCCGCTGTGGGAGGTGTTCATCCGCCCGCGGACAGGGCTCAGCCACAGCCATGTCGGCTCGGTCCATGCCAGCGACGAGGTTATGGCCGTTCAGGCGGCGCGCGACGTCTATACCCGCCGCGGCGAAGGGGTGTCGATCTGGGTCGTGGCGTCGGCGCAGATCACCGCCTCCGACCCGGACCAGCGCGACGAGAATTTCGAGCCGGCGGAATCGAAGATCTACCGCCACCCGTCCTTCTACGACATCCCCGACGATGTGGGGCATATGTGATGACGGATCGGGACGACCTTCTGGCGCTGCTTCTTCGAATCGGTGACGACCATCTGATCCTCGGCCACCGGCTGAGCGAATGGTGCGGCCATGCGCCGATGCTGGAAGAGGAT
This sequence comes from Pseudomonadota bacterium, assembly GCA_036143955.1. Taxonomy (GTDB): domain Bacteria; phylum Pseudomonadota; class Alphaproteobacteria; order Puniceispirillales; family Puniceispirillaceae; genus UBA8309. Next base: position 5,578 of record JAYYLR010000005.1, read on the forward strand.
CTGGCGCTTCCCAACATGGCGCTTGACCTGATCGGCACGGCCCGCATGTGCTATGGCTACGCGGCCGAGATCGAGGGCGGCGGGAAGAGCGAGGATGATTACGCCTTCCTTCGCGACGGCACCGCGTTCCGGCATGTGATGATGGCCGAACGGCCGAACGGCGATTTCGCGCACACGATCCTTCGACAGTTCTTTTTCGCCGCCTACATGAATCCGTTCTGGCAGGCGATGACGGGTTCGGCCGACAGGCAGCTTGCGGCGCATGCCGGCAAGGCGGTGAAGGAAACCGCCTACCACATTCGGCACAGCGGCGAATGGGTGATCCGGCTTGGCGACGGGACCGAGGAAAGCGCGCGCCGGATGGCGGCGGCGCTTGACGACCTCGCCCCCTATGTCGGCGAGATGTTCGAGACCGACGACACCGCGAGCCGCCTGGTCGCGGCCGGTGTTCTTCCCGATCCGGCGCCGGTACGTGCCGCTTTCGACGATACCGTGGCGCGGACATTCGCCATGGCCACGATGCCGCCCTTCGAGGTGCCGGCCGGCATCAGCGGCGGCAGGAACGGCCGGCATGGCGAGGTGCTTGGCCATCTTCTTGCCGAGATGCAGCAGATGCAGCGTGCCTATCCGGGGCTGACATGGTAGCGGCGCAGGGCGGGCATCCGCCAGACAGGCATCCAGCAGACGGTCTGGAAGCGGTCAGGATGATTGCCGAGGCGGTCCCCGACCCCGAGCTTGTCGTCGTCACCGTCGGCGATCTGGGAATCGTGCGTGATATCCGCACCGATGCGGCGGGCGTCGAGATCGACGTCACGCCGACCTATTCGGCCTGTCCGGCGACGCTTGCCATCGAGCTAGCGATCGAGACGGCGGTCGCCGCCGCCGGGCACGAGGTGAGGGTGCGCCGCGTCCTCGATCCGGCCTGGACGACCGACTGGATCACCGCGCAGGGCCGGGCGAAGCTGAAGGCTGCCGGCATCGCGCCGCCGGCGCCGCGTTCGCAGCAGGATGACGGCGGCTATTTCGCGCGGCCGGAGGTCGCCTGCCCGCGATGCGACAGTGTCGATACGGTCGAGCTGGCGCCCTTCGGCGCGACGGCCTGCAAGGCGCAGTACCGCTGCCGCAGCTGCCATGAACCTTTCGACTATTTCAAATGTCTCTAGGGCAAATATCTCTAGGGCGCATGCTTCCGGACGGACAGGGTTCACGATGACACCGCAATTCCACCCTCTGCGAATCAACCGGCTGGAGCGTTTCGGCGATTTCGCCGTGGCGATCGGCTTCGAGGTGCCGGACGGGCTTGCCGAGGCCTACCGCTATCTCCCCGGGCAATACCTGACACTTCGCGCCGATATCGACGGGGCCGAGGTGCGGCGCCCCTATTCGATCTGCACGCCGCCGCATGGGGGCGCTCTCGGCGTCGGGATCAAGCATGTCGAGGGCGGTCTTTTCTCCGGCTTCGCCGTCGCCGAGCTGGAGATCGGCGACGTGATGGACGTGATGACGCCGCAGGGGCGCTTCACCTATGCCGACAGTCGGAACGCCGAAGACGGGCAGGATGCCGATGACGGGCGCGGCCGCGACATCCTGCTGCTGGCGGCGGGATCGGGGGTGACGCCGATCCTGTCGATTGCCGAAACCGTCCTGGCGACCGGACGGGCCGGCGACAGGGTGACCCTTGTCTATGGCAACCGCAGCAGCGCCAGCATCATGTTCCGCGATCATGTCGAATATCTAAAGGACCGCTATCTCGAGCGCTGCCGGGTGCTCCATGTGCTGTCGCGCGAGCCGCGTGACGCCGAGATCCTGAACGGGCGGATCGACGGCGACAAGGTTGCGGCGCTGATCGAAAGCGGGCTGGTCGAGCCGGACCGGCTCGACGCCGCCTATCTGTGCGGTCCCGATGCCATGATGACGTCCTGCCGGGCCGCGCTGGAGGCGGCGGGAGTCGCGCCGGGCCGGATCGCGACCGAGCATTTCACCCCGGCGGCGCGGCCTGCTGGCGCGACGAAGCGCCGGCCCGTGGCGCCGAAGACCGAGGCCAGGGGCGGCGTCGCCGTGCAGCTTCGGGCCGACGGCGTGACGCGGTGTTTCACTATGGACCCGGCGCAGCAGACGGTGCTGTCGGCGGGCCAGGCGGCCGGGCTGGAATTGCCCTACTCCTGCGAGGCCGGCATGTGCTGCACCTGCCGGTGCCGGCTTGTCGAGGGCGCGGTCGAGATGGATGCGAACTATTCGCTGGAGCCGTGGGAGATGGAGGCCGGGTTCATCCTGTCCTGCCAGGCGCGTCCGACGACGGACTCCGTCACGGTCGATTTCGACTCGGTCTGAGCGCGCCGGAACGGTTTTCAGGCCGCCGCAGGACGGTGAAGCCGCTGCGAGATGGCAAGCCCGGTCAGGATCGTCGCCAGCGCGGCAAGGAAATGCCCGGGGATCGGCTCGCCGAGAACCGTCACCCCGATGAGGACCGCCCAGACCGGAACCTGATAGTTCACGAGCGACAGGAAAGGCGGGCCGGCCCGCCGGATGACGAAGGTCAGGATGATTGTCGCGAGACCGGTCGGAAGAAGCGCCAGAAACAGCACGCCGCCCCAGCTTGCCGCGCTGATATCGCCAGGGATGCCGTCCACCATCGCCGCCAGCGGCAGGATGAACAGGCTGCCGCACAACAGGCCGCCGCTGGCGAAGCTCATGGTGTTCACCGGCGGGCAGAGACGGGTGATGATCGCGCCGCAGGCATAGCAGCAGGTCGCCGCGACACAGGCGATCTGGGCCGGCAGCATGGTGCCGGCCGCGACCGCTGTCGGGGCGCCGCTTCCAAACCCGTCGCCGCCGATCAGCAGCACGACGCCGGCGAAACCGATCATGAAGCCGATCAGGCGGGCCCGGCTCAGCCTCTCGCCGGGAACAAACACATGGCTGAGCGGCAGGACGAACAGCGGCACCACCGCCATGGTGATTCCGGCAAAGCTGGAGCTGACGACCTGCTGGCCCCAGGACAGAAGGCTGAAGGGGATGGCGTTGGTGAACAGCCCCATGCCGAGGCAGTGAAGCCAGATCCGGCGCCCGGTCGGGGTGCGCGTGTCCGGCAGGCCGGCGCCGAACAGCAGCGTCACGCCGACCAGCAGCAGCGCCGCGAGGCTGATCCTGCCGGCAGCCACCCACAGTGGCGACAGGCTGTGAAGCGACAGCTCGACGCCGAGGAACGAGCCGCCCCAGACAAGCCCGAGAAGCGCCAGCAGGC
>JAYYLR010000006.1:0-5164 GCA_036143955.1 Pseudomonadota bacterium
AGCCGGATGCGGTCGCGCCTGTCGAAGCTGATAAGGGCGTGTCGGAAATCGACGCTATGCCAAAGGTGTCGGCGGTGACGGTCGAGAACAGCGCCGTTCGCCGCTCGGTACGCGCAAGTGGCGTTACGCAGCCAAAATCGATCGTGACCGTGTCGACCGAGATTTCAGGAACGGTTCGCAAGGTGCCGCCGAGCGAAGGCGCCGCCATCGCCAGGGGTGACGTTCTCCTGAGCCTCAACACCGATACGCTGCCTGTGCGTATCGAGGCAGCCAAGGCCGAGATCGCCGCAGCCAAGACAGCTTATGACAGTGCGGTGAAACAGGCAGGCGGGACATACGAGGAAGAACGCGCGGCAGCGAAGGCCAATCTGGAGGTCGCGGAAAAGCGGCTCGATATTGCGCGCAAGCTCGCCTCGCGGAATTTCAGCGCGCCTGTCGAACTGGCGCAGTTGAAAGCCGATTTTGAAAACGCGCGGATGGCGCTGGCCCGCATCGAACTTGCGAAGAACCTTCGCTCGGAAGTGGATGTGTCTCAGAACCTGGCCCGACTTGCGACGGCCAGGTCGAATCTTGCCGTGCTGCGCGACCAGCTTTCGAAATCGACCATTGCCGCGCCGGCCGACGGCTGGCTGGAGACGATCGATGTCGATACCGGCGAACAGGTGGCGGCAGGATCGCCGGTGGCGACAATCCTCGACATGGCTGAGCTGAAGATAGTCGTCGCGGTCCCGCAGACGGATATTGCCCATGTTTCGATCAACGATCCGGTCAGCGTCGACATTGCCGGCGCCGGACGGCGGGCCGGTAAAGTTACAAGGATTGCATCGATCACAAGTTCAACGACCCGTACCTTCGATGTCGAGGTGACGGTGCCCAACGCTGAACGCTTGCTCCGTGCCGGGATGAGCGTCGAGGCCACGATCGATGTCGGGTTCCAGCCGGCATTCGGCATGTCACCTGCGCATCTTTCGGTGGCGGGCGACGGCTCGCTGACGGCGAAGGTCAGCGATGACGGGATCGTTCGCGTCGTGCCGGTCGAGCTTGTCAGGTCCGGTGTCGAGCAGGTTTTTGTCTCCGGGCTCGCGGATGGCGACACGCTTCTGACATTCGGCCAGGCATTTGTCGAAGCCGGTGACAGTGTCGCCATCGCGCCGGAGTCGGCTTCGTGAAGGGGCTGATCAGCGCCGCCTTCTCGCGTGCGGGCGCGGTCGTTCTCGGCCTGATCCTGCTGTGCGGCTTCGGCCTCAAATCCTACATAGACATTCCCAAGGAAGCGAAGCCGGACATCGACATTCCGGTCGCCTATGTCTCGGTCGGTTATGACGGAATTTCGCCCGAGGATGCGGAACGGCTTCTCGTCAAGCCGCTGGAGAAACATCTCCGCTCGGTCGAGGGGCTCGACAAGATGTCGTCGGTCGCGTCCGAGGGGTACGGTTCGGTCACCCTCGAGTTCAAGGCCGGCGAGGATATCGATCTTGCCGTCGCCGATGTGCGCCAGGCGGTCGACGACGCCAAGCCCGACCTTCCCGGCGAAGCTGACGAACCGAAGGTGACGGAAGTTAGCCTGTCGCTCTTTCCGATCCTGACGGCAGCCCTCTATGGTCCGGTGTCGGAACGCGAGATGGTTCTCGCGGCGCGCGACATAAAGGACAAGCTGGAAGCCCTCGAAGGTGTCCTTGAGGTGACGATTGGCGGTGACCGCGAGGAGGTTCTGGAGATCCTTCTCGACGCGTCGGCCATTGAGGCCTACGGGCTCGACCCTTCGGCGGTGATCCGCCTTGTCAGTGGCAACAACCAGCTTGTCACGGCCGGGGCCATCGACGATGGCGGCGGCCGCCTTCTGGTCAAGGTTCCGGGGGTCATCGAAACCATCGAGGATCTTGTCGCGATGCCGGTCCAGGCGCGTGACGGCGCCACCATTACCTTTGGCGATATCGCGGTCGTCAGGCGGGCCTTCCGCCAGGCCGAAGGCTGGTCACGCGTCAATGGTGAGCCGGCCGTGGTGCTGGACGTTCGCAAGCGTGTCGGCTCCAACATCATCAAGGTGGTGGAATCGGCGCGCACCGTGATCGACACCGAAGCCCGGAAGATCGGCGAGGGAGTCAAGGTCAGCTATCTGTTCGACGATTCGAAGGATGTCCGGAACCTCCTCAGCGATCTCGGCAACAATGTCGCCGCCGCGGTGATCATCGTCATGGTTGTGGTGCTCGCCGTCCTCGGCATTCGCAACGCGACACTTGTCGGGCTGGCGATTCCCGGATCCTTTTTCGTCGGCATCAGCATCCTCAACATGATGGGCGTAACGATGAACATCATCGTCCTGTTCTCGCTCATTCTCGTGGCGGGCATGCTTGTCGACGGCGTCATCGTCACCACGGAATATGCAGATCGGCGGATTGCCATGGGTTCGACCCGCCGCGAGGCCTACCGCATCGGCGCGCAGCGCATGGCCTGGCCGATCATCTCGTCGACCATCACCACGCTGATGGTCTTCATGCCGCTTCTTGTCTGGCCGGGCATTGTCGGCCAGTTCATGAAATATCTGCCGATCACGGTGATCTGTGTCCTGACGGCATCGCTGTTCATGGCGCTGATTTTCATTCCGGTGCTCGGCGGCATGATCGGCAAGCGGTCGGTGCCGCAGGGCGCCATCTCGGCGACGGCGCCGCGAAGCTATCGCTGGCTGCTGAAGCTGGCGGTCCGGTTCCCGGTGCTGACCATGGGCGCCGTGCTGGGAATCATCATCGCCAGCTTCGTCGGCTATGCAAAGGCCGGGCTTGGCGTGTCATTCTTCCCTGACATCGAGCCGGACCAGGCACAGGTTCAGGTTCTGGCACGCGGTGACCTGTCGGCAAAAGAGCGCGACGGTCTCGTGAACGCCGCCGAAACGACGATCCTGCCCGTCTCCGGCGTACAGGATTTCTACGCGAGATCCTTCCGGCCCGGCGGCGGTGGGAACCAGACGCCGCGCGATTCCGTCGGCACCATCCGCACGGTCTTTGCCGACTGGAACGAGCGTGAAAAGGCGGCGACGCTGATCGAGAGGATGCGCGAACTCGTCGGCGGTCTTGCTGGCGCCGATTTCAGCATCACAAAGCAGCAGGAAGGCCCTGGCGGCGCGCTTCCCATCCGGATCGAGGTTCTCGGCGAGGACCTCGACGAGATTGCCGCTGCCACGAACGAGATTGTCGGGCGCATGGGCGCGCTAGGCGGATTTGTCGACATCGCCGACAACCGACCCCTTCCGGGACTGGAATGGACGCTGGTGACCGACCGCGAGGCGGCAAGCCGTCACGGCGTGTCGATCTCCGGTCTCGGGACGATGATCAAGATGCTGACGCGCGGCGTGCGAATCTCCGACTTCCGTCCCGATGATGCCGATGACGAGCTTGATGTGGTGATGCGCTTCATGGGCGATCAGCGCAATATCGACCGGCTCCGCGAACTGCGGGTGCCGGCGGCTGACGGGTCCTATATCCCGCTGTCGGTCTTCGCGACACTGCAGCCGCGGCCGAAAGGCGGCGATATCGAGCGGCTGGACGGCACCCGCTTCATGTATATCAACTCCGACGTTGGCGAGGGGGTTCTGGCAGGCGAGCGGATCGAGAAGCTCCGCGCCTCGCTTGCCGAGACACCGCTGGCGCAGGATGTGCGGGTCATGTTTGGCGGCGAGGACGAGGATATCGCCGAAACGCAGGCGTTCCTGCAGCAGTCATTCGCGCTGTCCCTGACGCTGATGGTGATTGTCCTGATGCTGCAGTTCGGATCGGGCTGGCAGGCCTTCGTGACGATGTCCGCCATCCTGCTGTCGACAGGTGGCGTCGTTCTGGGCCTGTGGGCGGCCAACCAGCCCTTCGGCATCGTGATGTGCGGGCTCGGGGTGATCGCGCTCGCCGGCATTGTCGTGAACAACAACATTGTTCTGATCGACACCTACAATGAATATACGCGCCGCGGCTACCGGGCGCGCGAGGCGGCCTTCCGTGCCGGGCTGGTGCGTTTCCGCCCGGTCGTTCTGACGGCCGTGACGACGATTCTCGGGCTGCTGCCGATGGTGTTCCAGCTGACGATCAAGATCATGGATCGCGAGATCCTTGTCGGCGCCCCGTCGTCGCAATGGTGGACACAGCTTTCCAGCACCATCGCCGGCGGCCTGACCTTCGCCACCATCCTGACCCTCGTCGCGACACCGGCAATGCTTGTCATCGGCGGGCGCTTCGTGCGGGATCCGGTGCGGCCGTCGCTTCTGCGGCGTCTGGCCGATCTTCGGCGGCGTGACCGTGGGCTGGCTCCGGCCGAGTAGCCTAGATTCTCACAACCGACTCAACACCCGCGGCGATGGCAAGCAGCCGCCGGTCGTGCCCGCGCGACCCCATCAGTGACAGTCCGACCGGTGCGGCGGCGGGCGCGTGGCACGGCATGGTAATCGCCGGGCGGTCGAGATAGTTCGACAGCGCCGTGTTGCGAAGAATGCGGGCGCTGGCCTTCATCAAGGTCTCGATGCCCTCCATCCCGTCAAGCGGCAGCGGAACTGCGGGCGTCGTCGGCAACAGCAACGCGTCATAGGGACGTGTCACCGCCTGGACGGTGGCGCAGGTGGCGGCGCGCTCGCGGGTCATGGCGATATAGTCCGCTGCCGAAATGTCGGCCCCGCCGGCAAGTCTCGCGGCGACATAGGGATCATAGCCGTCCCGCCGGTCCGCCATCATGGCGCGGTGGACTTCATAGGCTTCCGCCGAAACGATGCTTTTCGGCAGGTTTGCCGGGCGAAGATCCTCGAGGATATCGATTCGTATGTCGGTCACATGGGCGCCGGCGGCCGAAAGCCTGCCGACGGCGGCATCGAATGCGGCGGCGACTTCGGGATCAAGATCATCGAAAAGATAGCCGCGCGGCACGGCAAGGCGAAGTCCCGAAACGGGAAAGGGCGTCTCTTCATACCCTTCGCCACCCGTCATCAGATCGTCGAGGATGGCGCAGCAGGCAACGCTTCCCGCCATCGGCCCGGCGGCGTCGAAGGATGCCGAAAGCGGGTAGACGCCGCGCGACGGCATGCGCGTCGTCGTCGGCTTCATGCCGGTGATGCCACAGAAGGCTGCCGGCGCGCGGGTCGAGCCACCTGTGTCGGTGCCGATCGTGGCCGCCGCCATGTCATCGCAGATCG
>JAYYLR010000007.1:0-5223 GCA_036143955.1 Pseudomonadota bacterium
GCGTCATTGTGTAGCGTCAGCCGTGTTTTGCCAGTGAAAATGATCATTCTTCCGCGCTCCGTGACCTGCATGCCCTTGGCAACGATCACACCGTCGTCGCTTTCGACCCTGACCGGCAGTTCGCTGATCATGTTGCCGGCCTCGAGATTGGCCAGCACTTCTTCCGCCTGCATCACTAGACCAGTATCACGGCTTGTGATCACGACATCGCCAAAAAGCTCGATTTCCGTCTGCGCCGGCGAGTAGACACCTGTTACGGAGCTTATGTCCATGACATCGCCGCTGGCCCTGCGCAATTGTGCCGTGGGGGATGACAGATCGACGATGCCGTCTTCGCTTTCGCGCGCAACATTGGCCGTAATTTCGAACGGTTCACCGCGCCCCGTCTGACCGCGATAGACTGCGCCGGTGAGTTCGACGTCACCTGTTTCATCGACTTTCAGGTCGCTGATTTCGAGGCGGATTTCATCCTGCTGGTTGAAAAGTCCAAGCCAGAGAACGGTGCCGGACGTCAGGAGGATGCCAAGACCCAGAAACAGCAGGCTTGCGCGGACCCGGCGTGTTCCGGTTTCCGCCTGCCGGTCGCGGGGCGCAAATCTGGCGGCGCGTTGCTGATTTTCCTGTTCATCGGCCATGTGCAACGCCCCTAATGGTGGAAAATATCCATCTCGTCAAAGCCGCCAAGATCCATCTCGGCACGGGCTGGAAGAAAGGCAAAGCATGCCTCTGCCGTCTCGGTTCGTCCTTCTCGCGCCAGCATGACGTCGAGTTTTGCGCGCAGGTCATGAAGATAGAGCACGTCACTCGCCGCATAGTTCTGCTGAGCCTTGCTGAGCGTGGCAGCACCCCAGTCGGAGGATTGCTGCTGTTTCGAGATCTCGACCCCGAGCAGCTCGGCACACAGGTCCTTCAGACCGTGCCGGTCGGTGTAGGTCCGACACAGCTTCGAGGCGATTTTGGTGCAGTAGATCGGGCCGTTGACCGGACCTATCGAATGCGACAGAGCCGCCAGGTCGAAACGGGCGAAATGAAACAGCTTGGTGACAGTTCCATCCGCCAGCAATCCGGCGAGGCGGGGTGCAGCCTGTGCCGGGTTGGAAAGCTTCACGAGATGCGCGTCGCCATCGCCTGATGACAGCTGTACGAGGCAAAGCCGGTCCCGATGGGGGTTCAATCCCATCGTTTCGGTATCGATGGCGACCGCTGAGCCAAGATCCAGGTCGGCGGGCAAATCGTCATGGTGGAGATGTATGGTCATCCGGATCCATATCCTCAGCATGGCTGGCAAAGGATGAAAAGCTTTCCACCTCGTCGCCATGTCCGAACAATACAGGATGACCCTGATCAATTGCCAGCTAAAGATGTTGCGCCGCCTTCGTTCCAAAACAGGCGAAAAGCGTCAAGTTGGGGTCGCCACGGGGAAATAAGCTGGACAGATGCCTCAGGCAGACTCAGGTTCACAGATCGCATTGTCCTTGGGGAGGGAAAGGCATGAAGTCCCATTATCGTGTGGTGGTAATCGGCGGCGGTGTCGTCGGCGCATCGATCATTTATCATCTTGCAAAAATGGGGTGGTCGGACATCTGTCTGATCGAGCGCTCGGTCCTGACGGCCGGGTCGAGTTGGCATGCCGCCGGAGGCGTGCACGCCCTGAATGCCGATCCGAACATTTCCGCCCTTCAGGCCTACACCATCGACCTGCTTGGCAAGATCGAGGAAGAAAGCGGGCAGTCCGTCGGCATGCACATGACAGGTGGCCTTACCCTTGCCGGAACACCGGACCGCTGGGAATGGCTGCAGTCGGCCTACCGGGTCTACCAGAGCATCGGAATCGAGGATGTACGGCTTGTGACCCCTGAAGAAGCGGGCGCCATGTGTCCGGTCCTTTCGACCGACGGCATCCTTGGCGGGCTGTGGGCGGACCGCGAAGGCTATGTGGATACCACGGGAACGGTGCTTGCCTATGCCGGCGCTGCGAAGAAGAACGGTGCCACGGTGATCGAGCACAACCGTGTGCTGGAACTGAACCAGACAGCGGAAGGCTGGGATGTCGTCACGGAAAAGGGTACGATTTCCTGCGAACATGTCGTCAACGCTGCCGGTCTGTGGGCCAAGCAGGTTGGCAGGATGGCGGGGATCGAGCTGCCGGTGTCGCCGCTGTCGCATCATTATCTGCTGACCGAGACGATCCCCGAGGTCGCCGAACTCGACCATGAGCTGCCTCTCGTCGTCGATCTTGAAGGCTTTACCTACATGCGCCAGGACCAGCAGGGCATGCTCCTCGGCATCTATGAGATCAACCATCAGCACTGGATGATGGACGGTGCGCCGTGGGACTACGGGATCGAGCTCCTGCAGGAGGATGTCGACCGTATCGAGAATGAACTGACGATGGGTTTCGAGCGTTATCCGGTGCTCCAGAAAGCCGGTGTTCGTAACTGGGTCAACGGCGCCTTCACCTTCTCGCCGGACGGCAACCCGCTCGTCGGGCCGGTTCCCGGTAAGCAAGGTTACTGGTCCGCCTGCGCGGTCATGGCAGGCTTCCTTCAGGGCGGCGGTGTCGGCAAGTCTCTTGCCGAGTGGATGATCCATGGCGAGCCGGAGGCCGATGTCTACGGCATGGATGTGGCGCGCTACGGGCCGTTCGCCGAGAACAAGGAATTTATCAAGCAGACGACCGGCCAGTTCTATTCGCGCCGCTTCGTCATGACCTATCCGAACGAGCAGCTTCCGGCAGGCCGGCCATTGAAGATGGCGCCGGCGCATTCGGACATGGACGCCGCCGGCGCGGTCTGGGGCCAGAGCTGGGATCTCGAGGTGCCGCTCTATTTCGCACCGCAGGGATTCAGCGAGGCGCCGTCGCTGAAACGCTCGAACGCCTTTGACATCGTCGGCGACGAATGCCGGGCCGTTCGCAAGGATGTGGGGCTTCTCGACATAACCGGTTTCTCCCGCTTCGAAGTCACCGGTCCGAATGCCGAACGCTGGATGAACAGGCTTTTTGCCACGAAGTTGCCGGCGCCGGGACGCGCCAGGCTTGCCGTGGCACTTGGTCAGGATGGCCGGCTTAAGGGCGACCTCACCCTGTTCAACTGGGGTGACGGCACATGGTGGATCATGGGCTCCTATTATCTGCGCCGCTGGCATATGCGCTGGTTCGACGACCATATGGAAGACGGCGTGAGTGTTCGCGATCTCGGTGAGGAAATGGCGGGTTTCTCACTTTCCGGACCGAATTCCAGAGCCGTTGTCGAGCGGCTTACCGACGGGCCTGTCGGCGATTTGCCCTTCATGGGATGCGGCAGGTTCGACATCGGCCTTCTTCGCGCCCGCATCGGCAGGCTGTCGGTTACCGGCGAGGCGGGTTATGAAATCAACTGCCGGATGGGCGACCATATTGCGCTGCGGCGCCTGCTGCTCGAGGCGGGGGCCGATCTTGGCATCCGCGAATATGGTTTCAATTCACTGCTCTCGCTTCGCCTCGAGAAGAGCTACGGCATCTGGTCGGCCGAATTTACCCAGGGTTACACGCCGGGCATGACCGGCATGGATCGCTGGATCGACTGGGAGAAGTCAGGCTTCATCGGCCGCGACGCGGCGCTGGCTGAACGTGACGGCAACGGGCCGGCGCAGCGTCTGGTGACACTCGACGTCGCCGCCAACGGTGCCGACGCCAGCGGATACGAGCCTGTCTGGTCCGGTGACAGACGTGTCGGCTTCGTGACGTCGGGCGGCTATGGCCATACGGTCGGCAAGTCGCTCGCCATGGCGCTGGTCGACAGCGACCTTGCAGAGGTGGGTACCGATCTCAGCGTCCATATTGTCGGCATCGAGCGCGATACGAACATCATCGCGCCATCGCCCTATGATCCGGCCGGCGCGGTGATGCGGGCCTGATCGTCGGTTTCGGGAGACAGCCATGACCAACCAACCTGACGCCATCATAATCGGCACCGGTGTCATCGGAACGGCTGTGGCCTTCGAGATGGCCAAGAACGGCTGGAAGACGCTGTCGCTTGATCGCAACTCGCAGGTCGGGCACGGCTCGACAGCGGGATCATGTGCCATTATCCGAATGCATTACTCCACCTTCGACGGCACGGCCTTCGCCTGGGAGGGGTATCATTACTGGCGAGACTGGAAGGACTATCTCGGCCTGCCGGAAACTGCCGACCTCGCGCAGTTCAAGGAATGCGGCTGCATGGTGATGCGTACCGAAGCGAACGGGCGTCTCGACAAGCACCTTGCCAACAGCCGCGACCTCGACATTCCGGTCGAGGAATGGGACGCGGCGACCATCCGCGAGCGTCTTCCGATCTACTCGCTGGACAGCTTCGCGCCGCCGCGCCGGATCGATGATCCGGACTTCGGCACGTCCAACGGTCAGAGCATTGAGGGCGCACTGTACTGGCCGAATGGCGGTTATGTCACGGATCCGGCGCTGTCCTCACAGAATATGGCGGATGCGGCGCGGCTCCATGGCGCCGAGTTCCGGCTTGGTGTCGAGGTGGTCGACATCCTGAGGGCCGATGGCCGGGTGACGGGTGTGAAACTGGCGTCAGGCGAGGAAATCCATGCGCCGGTTGTGGTCAATGTGGCGGGGCCGGCCTCGGCGTACGTCAACGGGCTTGCCGGCGTCACCGACGAGATGACGATCGAGACAAGGCCGCTTCGCCAGGAAGTTGCGCATGTGCCGGCGCCCGAGGGGTGCGATTTCGACGACATCGGGATGGTCGTCTCGGATTCCGACATCGCCTGCTATATCCGGCCGGAGCATGGCAACAACATCCTGATCGGAAGCGAGGACCCGCCCTGCGATCCGCATATGTGGGCCGACAGCGACACCGAATATGCCCACGATTTCACCGAGCAGTGGAACAATCAGGTGATGCGCTACGGCCAGCGCGTGCCGAGCCTTGGCATACCGTCGCAAGCGCGCGGGGTTGTCGATCTGTATGACGCCTCGACCGACTGGATCCCAATCTATGACAAATCCTCGCTGGGCGGTTTCTACATGGCCTGCGGAACAAGCGGTAACCAGTACAAGAACGCACCGATTGCCGGAAAAATGATGGCCGCCCTGATCGATTATTGCGAAGGCGGCGCCGATCATGACGAAACACCGCTTCAGTTCACGCTTCCCTATATCGGGCGGGACATCGATGTCGGCTTCTATTCCCGAAAGCGCGACATCAACAGCGAAAGCAGTTTCTCTGTTCTCGG
>JAYYLR010000008.1:0-2695 GCA_036143955.1 Pseudomonadota bacterium
GCGGAGGGTCTGCCGGAAAGCGTAGGCGATGCCGAGGAACAGCGCCCCGACGATGACCCCGTTCAGCGCCGGATTGCCCATGAAGGCACGCCACAGCGGCGCGTGGAGAAGGCCGGCGATGACAGCCACCACGAGAAGGAAGACAAGCATGCGGATGAGGTAGCGGCGCGGGTCGGTCATCATAGCCTGAAATCCCCCTGAACGTCCAATTGCGGCCGGCCGGTCACGAAGCGGCGCGGCAGATATTCCACTGCGCGCACGATGCGATGAAAGAATGGCAGGAATGAGGCGCCGGGCGCCAGGCCGCGCCGGTGCCGCGAACGACGCCGCGGATCAGCCGCGAAGAAGCTTCACCAGGTCGCCGTGAATGGCCGGGTTGGCGGCGACGACATCGCCGCTGTCCAGCGCCCTGTCGCGCGAGGCAAAATCGGAGACGAAGCCGCCGGCCTCGCGGATCAGGATCACGCCGGCGGCGATGTCCCACACACTCAGCCCACGCTCCCAGAAACCGTCGAAACGGCCGGCCGCCACCCAGGCAAGGTCGAGCGCCGCGGCGCCGTTGCGGCGCACGCCGGAGCTGACGGCCATGACCGAGGCAAGCTCCTTCAGGAAGGCCGCGTGCTCGTCACTGTCCCCGCGCCCGAGGAACGGGATGCCGGTGGCGAACAGCGAGTCGGCCATGCCGCGCCGGCCGGAGACGCGAAGGCGGCGTTCGTTCAGGAACGCGCCCCTGCCCTTTTCGGCGAAGAAGAACTCGTTCTTCACCGGATCGAAGACGCTGCCGGCGGTGATGCTGCGGCGGCCCTGCCGGTCGGTCTCCATGACCGCGATGGAAATGGCGAAATGCGGGATGCCGTGAAGGAAGTTGGTGGTGCCGTCGAGCGGGTCGACGACCCAGACCGGCGCCTCGGGATCGCTTCCCTCGATGACGCCGCCTTCCTCCATCAGGAAGCCCCAGTCCGGACGGGCCTTCGCCAGTTCGCGGCGGATCGTCTTCTCGGCGTTGATGTCGGCGCGGCTGACGAAGTCGGCAGGCCCCTTGCGGCTCACCTGCAGGTTTTCGACCTCGCCGAAATCGCGGAGCAGCCCCTTGCTTGCATAGATCGAGGCTTTCTGCATGACGTTGATCAGCGCCGATTGGCTGGCCATGGCATTTCTTTCTTTTCAGGGCCCGTAGGGATGGGCGGGCTTTTCAGGGCCCGTAAGGGCGTTTCCGTTTATTTCGCGCGCTCGACATAGCTGGCGTCCTCGGGACGAACGACGATGCGGGTTCCGGCCTCGATATGCGGCGGCACCAGAACGCGGACGCCGTTTTCGAGGACCGCCGGCTTGTAGCTCGAAGAGGCTGTCTGGCCCTTGACCACGGCGTCGGCCTCGACGACCTCCATCACCACCTTGTCGGGAAGCTGCACCGAGATCGCCTCGCCTTCGTGGCTGTTGACGGTCACGGCCATGCCGTCCTGAAGGAAGGCGGCGCTGTCGCCGACCATGTCGCGGCTGATCTCCATCTGCTCGTAGGTTTCGGCCTGCATGAAGACGAGATTGTCGCCGTCGTCATAGAGGAAGGTGCATTCGAGTTCCTCGAGAATCACCCGCTCGACCGTTTCCGACGAGCGGAAACGCTCATTCAGCTTCGTGCCGTCACGGATGTCGCGAAGCTCGATCTGGGCAAAGGCGCCGCCCTTGCCGGGCTTCACATGCTCGACCTTGACCGCGGTCCAGAGGCGGCCGTTATGTTCGATCACATTGCCTGGTTTGACGGCGTTGCCGTTGAGCTTCATGACTGACCTCGTCGCCTGCCGCGCCGCGCGGCGACGCCTGCGTTTGGTTTGTGGGGCGCCCGCCCCGGACAGTGGCTAGAGTGTTTTGCCGATTTCTGCCGCGTTGTCCAGCATCCGGCACGAAAAACCCCATTCATTGTCGTACCAGGCAAGAACCCTGACCAGCCGTCCGTTCATCACATGCGTCTGCGTGAGATCGGCGATCGAGCTGTGCGGGTCATGGTTGAAATCGATCGAGACGAGGGGCCGCTCGTTGATCCCGAGAATGCCCTTCATCGGCCCCTCGGCGGCGGTCTTTAGGAGCGCGTTGACTTGCTGCGTGCTAGTGTCGCGGTTCGAGGTGAAGCCGAAATCGACAACCGACACGTTGGCTGTCGGAACGCGGATCGCCGAGCCGTTCATCTTGCCGCGGAGATGCGGCAGCACCTCGCCGACCGAGCGCGCGGCGCCGGTAGAGGTCGGGATCATCGACATCGCCGCGGCGCGGGCCCGGCGAAGATCCTTGTGGCTGGTATCCAGCGTCGGCTGGTCGCCGGTATAGGCGTGGATGGTGGTCATGTAGCCGGCCTCGATGCCGACGGCGTCGGACATTACCTTCGCCACCGGCGCCAGGCAGTTGGTGGTGCAGGAGGCATTGGAGATGACGAGCTGGTCGGCCGCAATCCTGTCATGGTTCACACCATAGACGATGGTGGCGTCCGCGTTCTTGCACGGTGCCGAGACCAGAACGCGCTTCGCACCGGCCGTCAGGTGGGCGGCGCTGCTGTCGCGGTCGTTGAAGCGGCCGGAACATTCGAGAACGATATCGACGCCATGATCGGCATGCGGGATCATCGCCGGGTCGCGCTCATGCGTCATCGCGATGCGGCCGCGGCCGACATCCATCCATCCTTCGCCATGACTGACGCTTCCCT
>JAYYLR010000009.1:0-22620 GCA_036143955.1 Pseudomonadota bacterium
TACGATGGCTGATAATTGTTACTGGTGCTGTCTACCTGCTAGGAGTGCAGGGCATAACGATTTTCATTCACCTTCCGCTGAATGATCGCATTCAAAGCGTCAAGGTTGATGAAGTGGATGATGAGACTGCGCATCAACAGCGTTTGATTTTCGAGGCGAAGTGGAATTTCTTCAACAGAGTCCGTACCGCGTTGGGTTTGTGTGCCACGGCAATGTTACTCTTTGCGGTAAGCGTCACCTAACGGAGCCCCACCGCGTGCAATCGTGGCACCGCCACCACTTCATTCTTCGATTGATCTCGCAATCATCCCAAGTAACCCCGGGTCCGGCGTCCACGAGGCGGGAGCCGTGAAGCTTTAACCTCGAGACACTGTCCCCGGATCAGGGCCAAGGGTTCAGGCAAGGTTGCAGGTAAGGTTTTGACAGTTGACCTACAGGGGCGGTTTGCTAAGCTGTTGATATAGCTGGATTCAGTCACTGGATGGCGCCACGGATAGGCATCGAACCTCTTCCCGAGCGCGCCACTCCCCGCATCGACAATCTCGGAACGCCTGGCTTTTCGACCTGTTCGCGATAGGCGTTCGGGGCCGGCGGCGTCTGGGACTGTCTGCGTCTTTTCGGCGATCAGAAGAAACCTTCCTAGCCGTAATTAATGACCGCCACGCGCTCGTTCGAAGCGAGCCATGGTAGCGTTTGCAAGAATCCAAGCTCTCGTCCCGGCGCGTAATTTTCAAAATATCAGGCTCGCGAAATGGATTTTCGCAAATTCGGCCGAAAAAGTTTCATCTCCCCTGTATCAACCCTGTTTCAAGGAGATACAGATGAATTTCACGAAGTTTGTCTCAGCAGCGATCACCGCCGGCACCCTGTTTGGCGCCGCTCATGCGGGCGCCCAGGTTATCGATGAAACCCTGAGCGGCTACGTAACGGCTGTGGAAACGGTGTGGACGCAGCGCATCGTCCATGAACCCGTGACCACGACCTCCTGCCACACGACCAGCTTGTATGCAGACGCGCAGGGCAATCTCGGTAACATGGTCATCGGTGGTCTCGTCGGGTCAGCCATCGGCAACAAGCTGAGTGACAATCACGGTGCCGGCTCTCTTGGTGCGCTGTTTGGCGCGGTGGCCGCGATGGACAAGGAGCCGCGTCAGCGCCGGGTCTGTCATGATGAGACGTCCTACCGCCAGAGCACCGAGAATGTGGCCGACCATTATGTTGTCCATGTACGCGCCGACGGCCGCGACCTGACCTTCCGTTCAAACCATCGTTATCGCGTGAACCAGCGGGTCCGGCTTTCCGTATCCTCCAACTACGGCCTCCTTCGCTGAAAACCGCGCCGCCGCATGCTCAATATCCGGCACCTCATCAAAAAAGGACATCCATCATGAAACGTCTTTCCTTCCCTTTCGTCCTGCTAGGCGCCTTTGCCGTCACGGCCTGTCAGCAGACGGCATTCACGTCTTCGTCGCCGACAGTTGCCGTGATCGACCGCGCCAACGAGATGCAGAATGTGCTGAACTTCGACGCCTGCCTGAACAACGGGCTGGAACAGGATGCGCAGGCGACGGCAAATGACGAGCCGGGTCAGTATCTGGCAAGTGCAGAAACCCTTTCCGGGTGTGATTCGAAGCTGCGTGACTCGGCGTCACTGGTGGATATCAGGCAGCGCATGCAGGCCAAGGCGCTTGCCGTGCAGAACTTTATCAAGGGCGGCGACATTCAGGCGGCACGGCTGGCCCTGGCGGACTTCGAGGCAAGCTTCGACGGTGCCGACCTGATCTATGCCGACGGCAGTTCCTTTACCGACACGATGCATCTGCTTCTTCACAGGTTTGACGACCGTGTTGGCTACAAGCTCGCGTCCCTGAACGCGCGTCGAAAGGCCAAGGACGAGGTGCGTCGGGCCTGGTACTGGCAAACCAACTAGAGCGGCAGAAAGGATCATTTGCCATGGGACAGAATCACAGCATCGCGTTGCGGAAACCGCTTATCAGGACTGCCGCCACCTGCCTTGGCCTGTTGTTGTGCGGCCAGGCACTGGCGTCGAGCGCCTCGGTGTGGCAACCGCAGATCAGCGAGAAGATCCTCGTATTGCCCCAGAACCAGCTGGAGCGAGCCATACAACGCGACTTTGCCGCTTCCCCGCTTGCCAGTGACATGCTGAATGTCGACCAGCAGATCGCGTCAGAGGTCACAAACATCCAGTCATTGAACGAGTCCCAGCACCTGTACGAGGGAGACGCGGCGATTGAAGCCAGGCATCAGGTGCTGGCCGCCAAGCGCGCCTATATCGGCCTGATGGGCGAACAGATCGGGATGAAGCGCAAAAAGCTGGAGACAAAACTTCGCCTCTACCGGCATTTGACGCGAACGGCGCGGCGCAACGCCATTGATTTTGAGGACCGGCGCGAGATTACCGCGGCCATTGACGCCGCGCAGCAACGGGCCAAATCGGTCGAGACCGAGCTTCGGGAAGAACTTTTCTATTCGACCAACCTTCCGGAAAGCAAATTCGGTGAGGATTATGCCGCGAACCGGCAGGCCATCGACTCGCTGCGTGACGCCATTGCCAATCACCCGCTCAACCAAATTGCCAAAGACGGCGACGAACCGAGAAACAAGATCGAGGAACTGCAGCGACTGGCAGTGAATGTCGAGGCGCAGCTGGCGGTCCTCGACATGGAGGACGAGGTTCTTGGCCATATGGCGAAACTGCTGTCCCTCGACGCGATGGCCTTTGCCGAGGAAGTGGCGGAACTCGCCTATCTTGCGGCCGGACAGGTGCCGGAAACCGCCGATTTCAGATCGCCGGCGGCCGGTGTGAAGCTGTTCGTGAATTTCTGATCCGACGTCGGTCGACAATCCCTATGCATTTCGAAAGGAGACCCATCATGACACGAAACTTAGTCCGGACCTGCCTGTTAGCCTCGGCAGTCCTCATCGGCGTGCCGGCCCAAGCGGATTCGTTGGAAAATCTCGAACGCGAGCGGTCCATCATGGTCGCGCATGTTCTGGATGCCGATCTGAACGTTGCCCAGCGTCAGGAAAAGATGGCCTTTTCCAAGCGCCGTCTTGCCGACCTCGAACGGATTGCCCTGAACGACAAGGCCCTGAAAGACTCACGCAGCCCCCTGGTCCTGAAGGTTTTCAGGAATTACGACATGTCGTTCGTTGTCCATTCGGCTGCGGAATCCGGCCGGTCGATGTCGACACACTGGCTGGAAGGTATTGGGCTTTCGACCAGTGATCTGATGAATGCGCGGTCAATCCCATGACCTGCATTGCCCCGAGCGCAGGACGGAAGCGTCCGGTTTTCGATGACGTGGCGGGACGGTTCGGGCTCGGGATGCAGGCGATCAGCCTGTTCCTCGGGCTGGTCGTCATCGTCATCAGTCTCGCCACCCTGACAACCGGCATGACACCGTCGCAGATCCTGGGCTGGGGCCTCGACATGCTTGGCGGCAGTTTTCTGCTGTTGCTGTCGGCGCTCGTCATCACCGCCTTGTTCTGCTGCGTGCGCCTGGTTGACAGCGCCCGTCACGAACAACCGGACCTGGAGCGGCAGAAATGGCTGCAGGCAGGCTTGCAGGCCTGTAACGGCATTGCCACGCTTGCCCTGACTTTCACCCTGCTCGGCATCAGCCTTGGGATCGGTCAGCTGTCGAACAGCAGCCTGACCCCCGACAGCATCGACAAGGTCATCGCCACGCTGACGGACGATTTCAGTATGGCTTTCCTGACTTCAGTGATCGGCCTGCCCCTGTCAGCCGTCTTTCGCACCGTTCTCATCGTTCTGAATGCCTCGATGGCACTTGGCAAAACGCCGGAGGCCATGCCGAAATCCGGCGCCGTTGAGAATGGCACCAATGTTTCCCTTTCGTGAACCGGAGGCAAGTTCCCATGCGTTACCTCATCTTCAATGTGACCGTTCTCGCAGCTCTCGGATATCTGTTCATGGCATCCCCCGACCAGTCCTTCGCAAACTGGATCGGCAAAGCGCCGCAGATGTTCGACGCGGCACGAATGGCCGGCCGGGGGCCTGTAAGCGCCGGCAATCCCGAGGCCACCGCGGGCAGTGCCCTGCTTGAGGCCGTGGAACCGGTCGTGGACCAGGTTCTGTCGACATCGGACGGCATGTATTCCGAGCCGGTGCCGACAGATGGGCTGAGCGAGGCGACGCCGCCGCGTGACATTCACGCCATTGCAACGCAGAAAGCACCGACGCCGGACGGCAACGCCCAGCCGGTCACAATGCAGGATATCGAGAGCATTATCAGAAGCCTTCTGGACGCAAAGGCCGCGGAGACCGGGGATGTGGCCGCCGGCGGCATACCCGCGCCCGCAGGTGAGGAGGTTGAGCTTGTCGAGCCAGCGCCGGATCACCGGCCGTCGGGCGGCTCGCCGTCACATGCCGCATCGGCCGAAGCGGCGCCCGATCAGACATTGCAGGCCCTGTCCGGGGCGGGGGCCGATGACGCATCACGGTCGCAGGCGGCATTGCAGGATATGAATGATGAAGAGATCGCCGCGGCCTTTGAGCCGTTTCGGCAGCCGTCAGGTTCCGGACCCGTGACACCTCAACCTGGTCAAGCGGCGGAAACGGCCGACCTTGAGACTGGCTTGCCGGGCGTTGTTCCGGGAGAGGCCGGGACCGGCACATCTCCGGCTGCGGACACTCCGGCCTTCATGACCCCCGGCCAGAGGGCGGACAGCCTTGCCCTGATGGTCGAGGAGCTGCAACTCATGTATCTGGAACGCACCGGTGGGTGATCGTGAAAATCTGAGTATACCCGTCAATCTGGCATTTCTGGCCGGTCTGCTGGTGGTGTCACATCTCCTCACCGTCGTAGCGCCTGTCCGGACCGTCGATGCCAAACTCCCGGATCCGCCTTCGGCCGACATGGTTCTGCCGGCGCCGAAACCCGCCTTGGACAAACCGGGTCCCGAGGCAACGATTACATTGGCGGCCGTCACGATGCCGAAACTGCCGACCGTCGCGATGCCAGAGGCGACGGCGCCAAAGGCGGTATCGGATCTGGCTCGGCCGACAGCCGATACCCCGGGTCCGGCCCCGGATATCACGCCTGCTCCCGATTCCAGTCAGGCGCGTTTGGAGCACGCGGCACCAAAGCCGATCAAACCCATGTCGCCGGTGGACAGGCCGGAGGCGCCGGCGCCGGCGCTCGTCCCCATTAGACAGGCTGCCGGCATCATGCCGCAGGGAAATGCCGGTTCCGGCACCCCGCAGATCCCTCCCCTTGAACCGATGACAGCCGAGCGGCAGCAGACGCCTGATGTCATGCCACAGCGGCGGCTGACCCGCCTTCCGGCCCCCGGGCCGCAAGGCGATGACGGGCCGGTCTCGACGACAGCGCCTCCCGCGACCCCGGCAAGGCCCGCGGAGGACATGCGCCCGCGGGCATCCGACTTTCAGGCGGCGAACCTGTTGATGGACGACGCGGCGCGAAGGCTTTCTCTGGAGTTCCTATGGCCGTCCGACCGTCGCAGCCACGCGCGTATCTATTCGCGCCTCACCGAATGCCTTGGCGTTGAAGCCGGCGTCATTGACGGAACCGGGAAATTACTTCTGGGCGCTGCCGGCGGCAGGGGTTTCAACGGCGCCCTGCACTCCCCCTTCATGCGACTTGTCGACCAACCGGTCGACCCGCGGGAACTTCGGATCATCGAGAGCATTCGCGACGGCCGTCGACTTACGCATGACGGCAGGCCGGTGCGGGTCTTCCGACGGGATCATGACATCCGCCTTCTTGCAGCGTTGAACAGGGCATTCGGAGGGCTTCCGACGGATGGCCGTGTCACGGCCGAATACCGGATGGAGGCAGGCTCGCTCTATCTCGGCAAACTGACGCTTGATGGTCGACGCCACGCCGGGCGTGTTCGCCTTGACCATGACAACTGCATATGACCGTCAATCTATTTGAAGTCGCCTTCACCTGGTTGGCGCGCGACGATGACCCCGACCCCGCTGTCGGCAAGGCGGTCGATATTGGCCTGCAGCACGGGCCCGGTCGGTGTTCCGATCATGTTCTCGAACCATTTTCGCCACCCGAAATCAGGCCTGTCCGAAACGACGGCATAGAGAGACAGGCTCTCGTTGGTGACCACGAAAGGGGCCGTCTGGAAACGATCTCCGGGATGGAGATCCGCACCGCTGCGAAATTTCACTACCGGCATGTCGTTGCCTGTCTGGCTTGTGACGGCGAGCCAGACCCGCACCTTGTGGGAAAACCCGTTTTCCACCGAAAGTCGCAGGGCACAGCCGGTGGCGGGCAACATCGGGAAGACCGCCTCTATCTTGGAGGCGGCGGACAGGGCCTCGGTGCACGCCGCGGCCGCGTCAGGGTCCGCAATGCCGTTTGCCTCCGCCTGACGGGCGTTTTCATCCGCGCTGACCGTGACATTGAGTGCGCTCGCAAGCTGTCGTGACCGGACGCCGAGATAAAACACCTCGAAAAAATAGAATGCGTTTGTGACAACCCAGTTCCGGCGCGCCAGATTGGTGCGAATTTCCATCAACAGCGCGCGGTGCTGGCCGGCCTGTTCGTACTGATAGGCGTTCTTCAGCGCCTGTACCGGCAGATGATAACCGATGAGGCAGAGCACCAGCAGGACAGTCGCGGCTCCGATGGTGATGCCGGCCCGATGTCGCTTGGGGGACTTGGCGGGCCGGTGCGGCATGGCGGGTGACGTGGCGATCTCGACCCCGATGCTCGCAACCGCGTCCCGAACCCGCTCGGCGGTGATGACGGTCCAGCTCTCTGGGATGAGATCGGCAATTTCCTCTGCATTGGAGGGGTGCAGAAGAACCGTGACAGCCTCACCGCCGTCATGCAGCTCCTTCAGCTGGGGCAGGGATTCCCCGAGTTTCCGCCGAATGTGGTCGACAGGTCTGATATCCAGCGAGGGGCTGACTTCACCGCTCGCCCAGATCGTCTCGCCGACAGGATGCGTCTCGCTGCTGTCGAGAAATCTGCCGGCCGTGTCAAGAATGTGCGCCAGCAATATGCCAAGTTGCCAGCTGTCACCCTGTGTCACCGGCCCGTCGAGGTCGGTGCGGTACGACCCCTCCCCAAGGAGTTTTTCGATAACCCCGGTCGGTCGCCGAACGAACTGGTCGTAGCTGCCACTGACAGGCAATGCCTCGAAACTGCCTTCGATGCAAAGCACTGATCTAATGTCCGGTTCTTCCCTTGTGATTGAGAGGATCCGTATGACGCCTCGGGTTGTCGGAATAAAAACCTTGAAAGGGTTCACCGAATGAAGAACTCCGTTTCCGGATCGCGGACGGCCTGCACGATATCGTGTGACTGGTTTAGCATGATTTGGATGGTGTCATCCATCATTTCAGGCAGCCTCAGGACCGTGAAGCGCCCGCCACGCTCGGCGAACAGCATTCCCGGGTGCAGTCTTTCAGCCCCGCCTTCGGCGCCCGTGGTCTCGGCAGGTGGCGTGTGAAATTTCACCTGGAGATAGAGCACGCCATCGTCTCGCGAGGAGGCTGACATAATCAGGTCGAAAACCGGGCCGGGCCGTGTGGTCGTACCGCCGCTGTCGAGAGACGCCGCGGCCGCCTGCCGGTCCTGACGCGCGATTGCCACTTTGCCGATAATGCCGCGGAACTGCCGGCGCCTGCTGAAGTCCTCGGCAATATGATCAAGCAGAGCCTGGGCATCGCCTTCATATTCGCCTGTCGCAAGCTGATGCATGACGCGAAAGGTGACGAGACCCGGGGTCCGG
Source organism: Pseudomonadota bacterium (assembly GCA_036143955.1). Lineage (GTDB taxonomy): Bacteria > Pseudomonadota > Alphaproteobacteria > Puniceispirillales > Puniceispirillaceae > UBA8309. The sequence continues at coordinate 7,762 of JAYYLR010000009.1, forward strand.
CCCGAAGAAAAATCCTCGTCTGATCGAGCAAGCGCGGTTCGTACCGCCTCGACCGACAGTCGGTTGGTCAGCTGTTTTTCGGCCGTTTGTCTGTCGACAGGAGCCGTGTCTGAAGGAGGGGCCGGTGTCATGAGGTTGTCTCGTGAAGGTGAAAGAACTGGTTGCTGAAGATCTCAAGGTCATTTCTAACCTGCGAATCTGCCGATTGATCGGGTTGATCCATCGATGCGAGAAAACCGGCCAGCTTCAAGAGGCGTTCGCCGCCACAGGATAATGCATGTATGTGGTCCGACCCCGTCAGGCGGCCGCGCGTGTCGAAGTCGTGTTTCCCGTCCGGCGGGGTGTCGGTGACCACGTCGGCCGCGCGCAGTCCCTGCCGTCTGTAGGATTGGGCGACGCGTTTCATATGCCGGCGCTGTCTGATGAGCGGGCTGTCGGATGGGAGGGCGTCAATCCTGTCCAGCATAGTGACGGCAAGCAGGTTGACCGGGTCATCCTCCTCGTCCGCATCCTTCAACTGGCTCTGCAGTTCCGTGGCGAGGGCGGCCATTTGCCTGCGTGTGTCGTCATCACCGGATTGCGACAGATATTCGAATATGGCGGGGCTGCCGCTTTCCCACAGGCGAAGAAAGGCTGTCGTGGCGATGTTCTCGGCAGTGGTCTGCAGCGACCGCCAGCTTGCCAGAAGGTCTTCATAAACGGTACCGGGTATGGCTGCCATTTCCCGCCGGATGTCATCCTTGTTCAGGCGACCGTTCCGGCTCGCCTGGACAATCCTGTTCTGGACGGGGGCGAAGGCGGCCAGTCGCAGGCATGTCAGGACAAGGCTCTGGCCGGCGATGCCCGCGAGTGCTGGCACGTAGATCTGTGCTAGCTCGGTCTTGGTAAGGAACTTGATTTCGCTACAGGGCGGGCGCTGCAGATCGGCCAGCCATCCCGTCGGGGTCGCCATATCGCCAACGAGTTGACCAAGATCCGGCGATCCGCCGGCATCATCCTCATCCGGTGCCCGGCCGATCGCCATTGTTGAAAGCCTGTCCAGATCTTCGTCTTCGATTGTCGCGGTTAGCGACATATGGACAGCGAAAGCATCGCCTCGCGAGTATATGAGACTTTCCCGGAATGTCAGCCAGGCGCGCGCCGCGGTGCCGAACAGCTTGAATGACAGCGTGTCATCCCCGCTCTTCTCGATCCAGAAATCGAGGATCACCCGGTCATCGACATCCTCGGCGGCGAATTTCGGCCTCCCAATCTCGGACTCCAAATGCTCCGCCAGCAGCCGAGCCAGGTTTCGTTCGGCCACCTGAGGCAGATGCTCGCCCAGAAAATTGTAGAGACGGGAAGAGAGATCCTTTGTCACGGACTTCCGTCGCGCGCTGCCATGGTCGTCGGCGAGGTCTTCAAAGGCATTGTGAAGACATTCGAAACCAAGCGCCTCGACCAGAAATTCCAGGCATGCCACGGCGACCGGCACCTGCCTGCTACCGAGCTTGAAAACGGTCTCTCCGGAAGACGGCTCGAGGAACTCCAATACCCCGTCGCGCATCGCCAGTGCCTCGGGGCGAGGCGTCACATCGGCAAACAGAAGCCTGCCGGCCTGACGCGCATTGATCGGCCGGTCGGTCACCAACAGCTGGTCGAGGCGCATATCCCGCATCGCCGCGGCTGACATTACATGAACGGCCCGGAAGAGCAGGGGGCCATAACCGCGACTGGCAATCGTGGTTGTCAGCTGACCGACGATGTCCGGATGGTACGCAGGCTCTCCATTGCCGGCGGTGGCCTCGGCAACGGAGCGAAGGCAGTTCAGAAAATACTCGGATGGCGGCGTCAGGGTGAACTCCGCCCAGCCGCCCAGCACCTCGGCAGGATCTACCATTGGCCGCAGCCCGTGTCGGATGCTGTGGCGCCGCGGGGACCCGCACCACGAGACTTGACATGTGAAAGATCTGGCAACGCCGTCTCCATCAGCCAACGACAGGCATTTCCTGTGTTTCGGTGATGCAAAGGCTACCCTGATCACCGGTTTACTTTCAACCAATGACGAAAGGCCCGCCGGTTGCTCTGAAGTCTTGCAACAAGCGCCTTCGCGGGACCTGTTCCGGCATCGGCTCCCGATATGGGCAGGGGCCCGGCCTCTCGTGTGGCCTGAGCCGTCGCCACCCAGAAATCGGCCTCCCGCAGATATTGATGCCAGACAGCCGTTCCCAGAACAGGTGGCGTGCCAACGGGCACCGGGACTTTGGCAAAGTCCTTCGTCGCGGGCGCCGGAGAAGGTGAACGCGCCGCGGCATGGACAGCCAGATCGGCGGGCGCTTCCTCGGCGACGCCGGCAAGCTGCGTCCTGTAGACGCGCGCCGCGGCCAGCACCTTGATAACATAGCCGCGTGTTGCCGGGATGATTTTCGGCTGCGGGCCGGCGGTAACGCGTGAGCCGCCATTGTAGTGTGACAGTGCCAGATCAATACGTCCTTCGTAGCGGTCAATCAGCTGGTCGAGGAATGTCACGCCTGCGCGAATGTTGGTTTTCGGTTCAAACAGATCGTCCCGGCTGAGGCCAAAGACATCCCGGCCTGTTCGCGGCATGATCTGCATCACACCGATGGCGCCGGCGGAGCTGACGACATGCGACCGGAAACCGGATTCAACCTCGGCAACGGCGAGCGCCACGCTGGGAGCGACGTTGCTTGTCTTCATGGCCTCCTCAACGATCAGCCGCTTCAACCACCCCTTCTTTGCGCTATCGGACTGCTGGCTCCCGGAAACGCCTATCTGCGATGTGCTGGCCGGCTTGGCGTGTGCGGCAGCGGCCATGCCGTGAACGCCGATGCAGGTCAACGCGAAGATCAGCAGGGTTCTTGTCGCGATCGTCTTCATTGGCCTGCCTCGCGTCCCATGCCGGCGATCCGTTCCTCCCAGTCGGGGGTCAGTTCGGCGATTTCGATCGTGAGGTCGGGATATCGGCGCTGAAAACCGGTTATGCGTGAAATCGGCATCTGCTGTGATACCGCCAGAATGACAGGTTGCGCCGGATCAATTGCAGCGGGGTCGAGGCGGTTCAGATCTTCATCGAAGAAGCCCCCGTCCGTGAAGATCACAAGGTGCCGCTCTTCATTGTCGGGTGGTGGATCACGTGATTCGACAGCCATTTCCATTGTGGCGGGGCCGACGTCGGTGGCATCGGCCTTGGGCGCGTTGACCATGGCGAACAGCATGAGGATCATCAGGCTGAAGAAAGCCATGGCAAGGGCGAGGGCCACCTCGGCCAGGGGATTGGCGCCGTCGTTGATCATCATCGTCTCCCGAAGTGCTGTACTTCTGGAAACATGAAAAATTCAGGGCGTTTTTGGGCAGATGACAGGTCCGTCGAAGATCAGATCAGTTGAACTTGACCTGGTTCCCGGTCGTCCCCTTGCGATTGACGACCGAGATGCGACGGATGTCGATACGGTTGCCGGTCATCACGAACTGGACATCCTCGCCGACGTCGAGACCAATCTCGGCAAGCGACACCATGATCCATTCGCCAAGCCGGTCAAGATCCGCCGTGGTGTGATAGCGCAGCCGCTGGCGCGGCCCGGAAGTCTGTGAACGTGTGATTTCGACGAAGCCAGGAAACTCGTTACGCATCAGGTCGAGCAGCTGGACCCGTTCTTCCGCGCTGAGGTCAATGAGCTCCACCTGCAGGACGGCGATCGCACTGCCGTCGCCCGCGAGCGTGCCGCCGGGTTCCTGCAGCAGGAATACAAGGCTTTCGCCGAGCGTGTCCGCCATTCTTTCAATCTCGGTCCGCAACGTCATTGCCTGACAGGCCGCCGCGCAGGGTGTGGGCGGAACAAGAGTGGTATTGGGGACGGCCCAGCTGGCAACAAGCTGCTGGCTGGAAGGCTCGTAGATTTCCGAGCTCAGACGGATCTCGTAGCCAGGCGGCCGGGTGCCGGTCTCGGTGATCTCAAGGTCGATCAGCACGATGATCGCCTTGCCGACGGCCGCCACGATGTCGCCGCCGCGCGCGAGGAGGTTCGGGCGAGAAATAACCGGCCCCATGTTCAGGGACTGAAGAAGCGCTTCTGGTGACGTCACCCGAAACCCGGAGCGGCTGAGGCGTGACCCTACGGTGACGGCTGCATGACTCTGCACATCGCTGTTCACGGTCGGTATGACGATGATCGTATCCTCGGCCGTGGCGGCGGCGGCCGTCACGACCGACAGGGCCAGCCAGACAATGAGGATTTTCAGCAGTTGATGCGGCAGGACCGGAAAGTGGCCGGTCCGTTCTTGATGGGACAGAGGTTTGGTCAGCATGGCATCACCCGTCACACAGCGGAGAGTAGATTTTATCGGAACGATCCTTCTGAACGCGGATGCTGTCATCCTTTACGAGAACCCTTGAGGACGCGGCGGGCGCGATACGATAGGACACCATCAGCTGTTCAATCCATTTCTGCAGACGCTGTCCCGTCGCGGTGCTCCTGTAAAGGTAGACGGCAAAGTCCGGGTTCGGCGCCTTGACCAGCTCGATGGAGAGAAATCCCGGAAATTCCCTTTCCATGACGGCCAGGACGTCCCGCCGCTCGCACAGCTCGTACCCTTCCAGCGAAAGCCGGTATTCCGTGGCCCGGCCGCCCCAGGGTTTTATGGCCGCGTCAGACAGGACATATCCATGCTGTTCAAGCTGCCGGGCGAGAGTACGGGCAAGTGCCGCCGCCGCCGCCGCGATCTCAAGTCTGTTGTCCGGCTCGAGAAGCGGAAGTGTCGTGGTACGCGCGACCAGCCTGCCGGAGCCGACATCGACCACCGATGCAGCCGGAACAGGGTGAGGCGCCGTGTCCGAGGTCGTCAGAAGATCGATTTCAACGACAAGCAGCCTGCCGGTCCGCTGTTCCGCAATCTGGCGGAGACTGGCCAGAATATCGGCGTCGCCATTGGCGCCCGTCGTCGCGCCTGTGGCATTTTCGGATGTCGGCATTGTCAGGAAATCACCCGCAAGCGGCAGGATTCCGATTTCCATCAGCGCCTCGCCAAGAGCAAATTCAATATGCCTGCCAAGGTTTTCGGTTGCGGCGCCACCTTCGGAAGATGCGGCCGGGATGACGAGAAGGCTGTCGAAATCACTTTCGGCCGCGAGGACCGTCAGATTGGACAGGCCTGTTATCACCAGTACCGCAATGCCGATAAATCGCAGGCCCTTTTGCGTCTTTCGAAGAAATGCATTCATCGCGATGCTTCCACCGTTGTCTTTGCCGGGCCCGGTCACGAGGTCATTTCAGACCCTGCGGGGCCGCCCATTGCCAGTGACATGAAATTTTCTGGCTGAATTTTGCATGACAGGAACGTTAGCTGGCTTTGGCGGCAAACCAAAGCCATGCTTGTTGGCAAGCTCGCGTTTCTGCTATCACTGAATCATGGGGGAGCGTGGAACATGTGGTTTTTGGTGGAAAAATGCGCTCAAACGGATCCGTGAATCTTACTTCGATTCTTCCCGATATTTTGAGGAGGGCAGGCCTGCCCGTTCTCGCGGTCACAATGGCCGCAATGATGTTCGGGGGCCAGCAGGCGCTGGCACAATGCGTTACCGATCAGCCTTTCTACGGCTCGGTGGAAGTCGCATACAAGACGAAGAGCAATTTCAACAACAAGCCCAAGGACGAGGACATCTCGGCGGCGCAGACGCAGGCGGTCCAGAACGCCTGGCAGAGTTACGTCGGCAGCTGCATGGGCGCCGGCCGGATGCAGCAATATCTCGCCAGGCAGGGTGATATTCTGCGCAATCTGGATAAATATCTGATCAGCAAGCAGGTCGCCCATCAATTCGACAAGAAGTCGAAGACGATCACCGCCGAGGCCCTGTTGACGATCAATCAGCCCGTGATTGACGGCATGTTCACCAGCACGTCCGGCGGGGGCGATGGTGACGGTGCCTACATGGTGTGGATCTTCGCCGCCAAGCAGGCGGGCTTCACAAAGGAAAGCGATGTCACCACCTATGACGCCGACGTATCCAAACAGAGCAGCTCGAAGAGCCTGAATTCCCAGGAAACCGTGCTCGCCGAAGATGACACGACGACAGTGGAAAGCACGCTCGCCGAGACGAAGTCAAAATCATCCAGCAGTGGCGCCACAACGCAGCAGGGTGCCGAACGAACGGCCGTGGTCCGCGAATTCGACCTTGTCCCGACAATCGATTTCAACACCAAATTCTCCGAAATCATGTCCCTCAACAATTACGAGCCGACCGAGTATCTCGATGTTCTGGATGCCTGTGGTGGCGAGGAGCTCGAGGTTGTCGAGGAAGAGCTTGCCTTTGACGGGCGGATGAGCCGGGAGACGAGGCGCGCGGTTGTAACAGCCTTACGGGATTGTGAGGTGACCTACCTCGCCATCGGAACGATTGAGGTCAACCAGCCGAAGGTTTCGGCGGTCGAAGGCTATACGGTCACCGTCTCGATTACCGGCGAGGTTCTTGACGTTTCGCGGCGCCTGCCCAAGAAGGTCGCGGCGATCGGCCCGGTGCTGGGACAGGCCGGCGGCGATGAGGACAACATCGCCGTGAAAAACGCGCTGTTGATAGCCGGTGATCTTGCCGCCAAGGAAATTGTCAGCCGCCTGAATGCCAAAGGGGTCAATTAAGCCGTTTTTGGCGGCGGCGGTCGTCGGTTAATCGCCCTGACAGGAGTCCATGAGATCATGACGTCGATAACGGCATTGCGGAAAACGACATGTGCCCTGCTGGTGGGGTTCTTGATAGTGGTTGCCAGCATCGTTCCCCGGCAGGCACAGGCAAGCGGTAGCATCGAAACTGTCGAATTACAGTCGCAGGGAATCGGCGCGACGCAGCGGGATGCGGTTCTGGACGGTGTCCGTGAAGCCGTATCGATGGTCAACGGCATGGCCATGGCAGCCGAGACGTCCCTGACGGAATTGACCGCTGAGGTGACGACCGAATCCGATTCCGCCTTTCTGATGTCGTCCGCCTTCATGGAACAGATCAGCACCGCCACGAGCGGCATCGTCGAGGGGTATGAGATTCTGTCCAGCGGCAGGGATGCCGGCACGGGTCTTGTCACGGTGGATTTGATGGTCCGGGTGGCGCGCTACGAGACCTCGACGCAACTCGACAGGCTGCGTATGGCGCTCAGCGCCATGCGGATCGACAACAATGTAAAGGATCGGGGGGCGGCGCCGGAATTTGCCGAGGATCTGCAGGACGGGGTCATCGACTACCTCACCCAGACACGACGCTTTGCGATGATCGACAGGCAGTTGATGGCCGAGACCCAGGCCGAACTCGATTTTGTCGCCACGGCCAATGTGCCGACACGGGAGCTTGCCAGGCTCGGCAATCAGGTCGGCACCGACTATCTTGTCGTCCTCGAGCTTCGCGATCTCGTGACCACGGTAAGTGAACGCAAGATGGCGACCAGCAACAGGATCCGGCGCAAGACCTTGCTGACCAGCGAGGTCGGCGTGCGCATCATCGATGTCGCGACCTCGCAGATCAAATTCTCCGGAACCGTCGACAGCGGTGCCGACAGTGACTACCGGGACCTGGCGCGAGAGGCCGGCCGCGCCATCGGGCGCTATATCCAGAACGCCATTTACCCGATCCGGATCATCGACATAAATGGCAGTGTCCTGACCCTCGGGCAGGGCGGCAAGACAATCGAACGCGGTGAGCGGTACAGCCTCAACCGTCTCGGCAAACGGCTCTTTGACCCCTACACCAAGGAGAGTCTGGGCTATGAGGAAACACCTGTCGGGACGGTTGTGATCACTTCGGTGAGGGCCAAGCAATCGAAAGCCACGGTCGACAGCTTTGACGGCCCGGATATTTCGGCACTGACGGGATATGAATATGTCATCCGCCCGATTGAGCCGTCCGTCGACGCCGAAATCGAGGCCGCGCGGGAACGTGTCAAGAAAGCGAAAGACCAGGTTCAATCGCTGAAAGACAAGTTTGACGAGTGACCGGCCCGGACCGGAAATCGTGACTCCGGACGGTGTCGGAAATTCTTCTACGGCGCGGCAGACAAGTAGGCGTTGACCGCCTTCGACATGGCGTCCTCATAGCGTTCGAGAAGATCGGCATCGGCAACCTCTTCAAGACGATTCTGAAGAACCTCGTCGCGTTCGAAGCCCGCGTCCAGATCACCCGCCTGCAGCATGCTGATCACTTCTTTGACAAGGATGGCGGCGGCGTTGGTGTCCTCGTAAAGGTCGCGATAGCGCCGCGCGGCGGTTGCAAAATCTTCGGTCTGGAATGATGCATCGGCAACAGCGATCCGCGCGGCGGTGATGTCGGCTTCCCTGATGACGGTGGGGGCGCTTTTCACCTCGTCCTCCGGCGCGCGGCAAAGGCTGACGGCATGGCCTGCTCCGGCAAGATTCTGTGTTCTGACCTCTGCCGATCCGATCTGGCCGCGCGACCGCCAGATCTTGAAGAGATGTACCGAGACCAGCCTGTCGCTCACCTTCTGCGAGAGTTCGGTCTCGTAGCGTGCCCGTTCCGGCGTCAGCAGCCTGCCGCGGCAATAGGGTTTGCCGATGCGCTCGGCCCTGATGCTGCCGCGTATCGGAAAGATGACGAGCGCGTAACGCACGCCGTCGCCTTGCGCGAATATTGACGCCCTGCCACCCATGTCGGCGTGAATGCCGGCGCCTTCGAAGAGCGAACTGATCTGATGATCGGAGTCCCGAAACTCTGCAAGAAGCTCGACCGCCACCCCGCCCTGACTGCCGGAGGCGAGCGCCGGGTCCATGCTGAACCCGGTCACGAGAAGGCCGGTGGCGAGCAGATACGCCGGCAGACGCCGCAGACGTGACGTCAAGACAGCCGTCACCACGCGCATCACTCAGAAGTCATTCTTGTCGGAGACCTGACCTGACGGGCCCTGCGGGTTGGCGGAGTCCGCCGACAGGCCGCCTTCCGTCTTCAGAGGACGTGACGCGCTTCCGCCTGACGTCTGCGAGCCCTGCGACTGCATCTTGTCAAGCGTGCCGGCGGCGGCCTTGTTTTCGGCGCCTGCCTGACGGGCCTGGGCCGTGGCGGACTGCGAGAACACGGCAACGCTGAACTGCCAGTTACCGTCCTGGGACGTGAAGGAACGTGTCCGGACACCAGGCGGCAGCTTGCCACTGCTGACGGTCGAATAGGCCTGGCTGTCTGTCAGCACATTCAGGAACATGTTGCGTTCATTTTCGAGAACCTGCGGATCTCCGACATTGCCCTGTTCATCGACCGGGATTTCAAACTGCTGGCTGCCTTCAATCTGCGACTCGTCGAAACCGCCTTCCCAATACAGCCTGTCACCCTGCAGAAACTGGACAAGCGCGTTGCGCGCGCGTGTTTCGGCATTGCTCTTGGCGGCCTTGGCCAACCGGTTGGCAACATTCTTGTTCTTGTTTGTCCGGATGATCGACGACCCGAACCCGACCACAACCTGCTCGCCCGTGTCGGGGGCGGTAATAAGGCGTGCTCCCATCGGCGGTGTCGCGAATCTGGCAATTTCCACCATCAGGTTCTGGAAAGCGGCACTCGGATCTCCGGTCCGGATCACCGCCTCGCCAAGCCGTGAAAACGCGGATCTGGTCTTGGTGCTCGAGGCGACGGAAATCGACACCTGCGTATTGTCGACGTCATCGTCGACATCGTAGACAACAAAGGCCGCCAAAAGCCCGCTGATGGTTTCCAAGCACATTTCCGAGGTTTCGGTGAATGTGTTGGCGGCCGACTCGACACCGGTCTGAAGATCGACCAGCTCGTCATTCACCGCGCCCTCACAGCTGTTCTGCACACCGTCAAAATTCACCAAGAGCTGCTTCTTCGCTTCCTGATAGGCACGAAAATACGCCGCCCGTTTCGACAGAAGCGTGGCATTCAGGTTTTCGTACGTATTATAGGTTGCCGAGGCGCGGGCGATCGTGCCGAGGCCTGTCTTGGTGCTGACAAGCAACACGCCGTCACCATCTTCGGAAAGCAGTCCGTTGGCGGCGTTCAGGCCATCCTGCATGGTTTCCGCATGCACGGTTTCCCCGACTTCGACGTCACCCTCGACAGTCTCGCTGCCACCCTGGACAGGCGCCAGAAAGCTGTCGAGATCGAGGTTCTGGGCGCTTGCATGGCCAACAGGCGACAGCAAGCTGGCGGTAAGGGCAAACAGGCCGGTGTAAGCGGCGCGTTTGGCGGCTAGCAATCCATTCATCATATGCAAGGCCCACGCTAGGTTAAGGTTACGCTGTTACTTCAGGCTGTTACTTCAGATAGTGATGATTCACGATATCCGCTGCCTCTGTGATCATACAACAAATCGGGTCGCAAAAGAGTTTTGCGAGATTCGGGCTAAATTTCACTCAGCACCTAGTTATCATGCAATGGGCACTTTTTAGAGGCATTATCGATGTTTTTTAGAACCGTTTTTGTTTCGTTTGTGCTGGCCGTGTCCCTGAGTGCGGCAATGCCTGCGGATGCGAATCTTTTCAAGGATCTTAAAAAGGCGCTGGAAGACGTCGAGAAGAAGCTCGCTCCCTCCACAGGCAATGAGGAGAAAACCGCGCCTGGCCCGAGCGACAAGCCTTCGGGCGGTTCCGCGCAGTCTTCCGGGGGATCTTCATCGGCCGTTTCGGCATCACAGCCGGATGATTTCGGAGACGGGGATTCCTTTATCAGGACGATCTGCGAACCACTCCCGACATCGAGTATCTACAAAAAGCTGTCGCAGCCGGATTTCAAGGCGGTGGAGAGCGACTTCGGAAAATCGGCGGAGCAGCTGGATATCGACTTCAGAAAATCGAACCCGATTTCCCATCCCTATCTGATCAATTTCGATATCTACAAGACCGGCTTCGTCACCGACGAGGTCGAAGAGCTGTTCGCCAATTTCTCGCGGCGCCCGAACGCCAAGGACCTGGCGGTCATGGTCGCGACCGCCAACGCGCAGACCTTCGATGCGAAGAAGAAAGTGAGGGCCGCCGACGCGAAATTCGCCTATGGGCTGGTTCATCATTTCTTCCCCGATGCTGGAGGCAAAAAGGGCCTGGGTGAAAAGCTGATCAAGGATGCGGCCAAATCCAACCAGTTCGCAGCGCGGTATGTAGAAGGCCTCAGGTGGTACAAGGGCTATGGCCGTGAAGTGAACCTGAAGAATGCCGTATCCTGGATGCGCCCCGGATATGAACAGGCCCAGCAGATGCCGGGCGATCTGGCCCATATCATCGAAGACACCTTCATGCGGCTTGTCGTCGAGCCGGAGTACGAAAACCGGGATCTGTATATCGGACTGATTGCCGAGGCGGAGAAAAACCGCGCGGCACTGCAGGAGCAGATGAGGGTCAATTCAGGAAATTCGGCAGTCACTCAGGCGTTGAGGCCGCAGGTGATGGAATTGACCAGGATGCGCGGCGAGCTTCTGATCGACCTCGCGACACTTGGCGAAGTCGGGTCTGAAGTCGAGAAGTACAAAGCCGATTACAACATGCTTGTCAGTCAGTCCGACCCGTCGGTGGCCACAGTGAACGAACTGATCGTGAAGACATCGGATTTTGACGATTTTCTGAAACGCAAGCAGCAGAACTTCGTAGCGCTTGAAGCCGCCGGCAAGGAGCGGCTGCAGGGCATATATCAGCGAACGGAAGCATATGTCGGCAAAGCGCATACGGTCGGCCTGATTGCCGGATTCTCGTTCCTGATGGGCGCCAGCGATTTCGGGGATGCCCTTGACGGGGAAACGCTCATCCTGTTCCAGGAGGTGGCGCGCGCGAGGCCCTATGCTTGTGAACTCAGGCGCTCGGTCCTTGCCTATGCAAAACGCGCCAACGCCAAGCTGGAGTCAGAGCCTGTGGCCTTCAGCGAGAATGTCCTGCCGAAGCGCAGCGGCAAGAAGAAGAAACGCTGACCTCGCCCGCCTCTGAGACTGTAACCACATATCTGCGCCGGCGGCGGGCCCGGGCAGCGCCTTAGGCGCCGAAGGCCCGCGGCAGCAGTGCCGCGACGTCTGCGCATTCACCGCTGAGAACACCCCAGTCTTCGCTCAGCGCCTCCAGATAATAGGCCTCGTCCGCCTTCTGCTGGATCGACAGCCCGTCATATAGCTGGCCGCGCACGTCCTCGTTGAGAATCGAGTCAAAGGCGCGGTCCATCAGAGTTTCGTGAAGAAGATAGAGACGACCTTTCCGGCTCATCTGGAATTCCGGATCAGCATATTCAAGAAAGGCCCATTGGCCGAAGAATTGCTGGGTGAAGATGGGACGTTGGCCGTCGATCTCGAAAATCTGGATTTCGATACGCGCTCCCAAGGTCACCTGGGTCTGGTTGAAATCAACAAGCGAGTTGTTCTGCAGGCTTTTCAGCTGTCCCGATTTTATGCGTCCCTGCAGTTCAACATCGGACTCCTGGAATTCCCATCCATGATTGATCACACGGATACCGATCTGCGCCTCGGCGAGAGGAAGAGCGGTGTTGAGCGGTGACTCGCCCGAGTTGGCGACGATCTTCATCTCCCGCAGCATCCGCCGGTTCACCGCCGTGGTCTTGCGGTAGGGAATGACGGGAACCTTCAGTTTCTCGGAAAAGGCTGTCGTGGCGACAAGGGCGAGATCCTCGCCATAGGCGTCAGGGTCGAGGCCTATCAGATCCGCCGCAACCTGACCGAAGTCGGTGGTAACGGTTTCGATATATCTGAAATTCCTGCCCCGGTACTTGACGTCATATTCATAGTCGAGGGCCAGGTCGGTCATGAACCTCGCGATGCTTCCGGTATTGTTCTTGTTGGCGAGAAGATCGAAGTACAATTCCGGCAGAGCCGCATCCCCCGCCTTGCCGGCAAGCGCCGTGAAATAGCGGCCTCGCACGGCGAAGGCGGCGATTATTCTCCGGTCGAAAATGTCATAGACGATGTTGTAGCCAGTCAGCCGGAGATTGAAGGCGGTTGCGTCTTCCGAAGGGCGGTACCCGCTCTGCAGTACGGATTCGCGAGACAGACCGAAGACCATGCCATAACGCGTTTCCTTCTTCTTCAATCCTGCCCGCAGGTCAATTCCGGCTTTTGACCAGTCGCCTTCCCGTATGGCTTCCAGAAGGGCCGAATTGACACTCTGACCGGTGGGACTGCTGCTGGCGTTCATGGCAAGCGCGGCTTTTGTGTGCGGCATATCCGGCGTGTTTTCATCCAGCAGATAGGCACCGCCCCAGGTCACGGTGCCCGGGATTGCCGCCTGTGCCGCCGTGATAACAGGAAAGGCGTGATATGCGCCGATGACCCCGCCGGTGCCGGCTGCCAGTCTCAAAAAGGAACGGCGACGCATCTTGATGGCCTCCTGTCAAACCAGATACATGAATGTCAGAGACCGCAGCTCAGGCCGCGAGATTGCGCTTCCCTGACATAGGGTTGCCAGCGGAGGTTATCGTCGTTCCAACGTTTGATATTGTCTTCCTCGAAAACAGCGAGCCTGCACAGATCGTCGGCATTGCATACAACCGGATCGGTCACGCAGCTGTCGAGGCCGCCATCAGCGGTAACGGGAGGCGTGTCATTTCCACAGGCGGCCAGCGCCACCGCAAACGCCGGGAACGCGATGATATGCATGAGCCTTGGACGAAATCCCGGCAATTTTGTTGCGAAAAGGACGCCGCCCGAAGCGACCCTGGACGGAGAATTTCTGTTCATGATCCGCAAGCCTTCCACGCAGTCAAACCAACCCCCCGAACCGAGGTAAACAGAATTTGGGCCTGTTTGGTATGTTTTTGGCGTCCACCGGCGCGGAAAAATGGCCGATTTCGCCATTTGGTCGCCTCTTCAACGAGTGACGCTTCCCCTCACGCCCGGACCTGAGGCTCGTTCGGCAACAGATAATTGGCGGTCAGATACCCCTTCAAACAGGTCCGCCCGAATGGCGGCGAAGCGGACGGTCTGCCATCGATGAGCAACAGCCGTGCTAGATATGGCGCTGCTTTGCCTTACCGCGATAAAGACCGAGGATTTCCGAATTTTCCTCCGCCGCCGCATCATCGGCAATTCCGAGTACGATTCCCCTGCGACGGGTCCTGCCGCGTCTGTCCAGAAGCTGCCGGTCGCTGACCGTCACGCGCTGCGCGCATCGCCTCGCCCAATCAAACAGCTTGTCATAGCAGTCTACCACCGCATCGCCGTGGGCCGGGTCGCGGCCAAGGTCCTTCAGTTCCATCGGATCGTTCCGGAGATCGAACAGCATCGGCGGAAAGCCGCCTTCGGCATGCATGAATTTCCAGCGATCATCCGTCACAATGAAAAGCCGCGCGTCCTTCGGCGCAAGGCCGAGGCGGGCAGCCATCGGGGTGATCGAATAGTCATATTCGCTGACGGCATAGTCTCGCCAGCCGGTCGGCCTCTCCCCCCGAAGAAACGGCATCAGGGAGCGGCCTTCCAGCCATTCGTCTCACGGCGTGCCGCCGGCGATCTCGACAAAGGTCGGCACCAGATCGATTGATTCGACCAGCGCATCGCAGACGGTACCGCGTGTGGCATCGGCGTCCGGCGCGAGCCGCAAGCCCCGCAAACACACGCCCCACCCCCTCGACCCAATTCGATCCAGTTCTAGCAACCAGCTTCAGTAACCCCCGTTGGGCGTCCACGAGGCGGGAGCAGCGAAGCTTGAACCGCGAGACACTGTCACCGGACCACGGCCCATGGCTGTTATCCAGACTGTTATCCAAAATAGGGCGTTGGCTGACCGGTGCTGATCAGCTAAGGTACTGAATAGATTGAAAGTCAGGTCTTGAATAGTCCCTTGGTAGGGCGTCGAACTCAGCCCCTGGTGGGCACCATTTCTCCCGTGCTGCTGTTACAGATCCTCGATATCGCTTTTGCAAGTGAAAGATCGAGGTGT
>JAYYLR010000010.1:0-29654 GCA_036143955.1 Pseudomonadota bacterium
ACCCCGAGTTCCGGCCCGATCACCTTCGAGCCGACCCGCCGCCGCGAGACATAGAAGCTCCGCGCCATCGCCGACAGGTCGGCCTCTTCAAGGCTCTGCGGTTCCGGCGGACTGACTCCCAGCAGGCGGGCGGCATGACGCACGACATCGCCCTGCGCGGCCGGTTTCTCGTCGGCGAGATTGACGATTCTGCCGCGGCGGGGCCTGTTCATCGCGGCGATGATGACGCGGCAGATGTCATCGACATGGATGCGGTTGAACAGCTGGCCGCGATGTTCGATGACGCGCGCCGTTCCGTCGCGAAGGGAATCGAACGGGCTGCGGCCGGGTCCGTAGATTCCGGCGGCGCGGAAAAGTTCGGTTCCGAGAAGCTCCTGCCATCGCGCTTCGGCGATGACGCGGGCCTTGCCCCGCTTTGTGGCCGGGTCGGTCGGCGTGTCCTCATAGCAGAAGCCGTCCGGACGGTCCGGATAGACCGATGTCGCGGAGACATAGCCGCTCCATCCGGTGAAGCCGGAAAGCACGTCGCCATGCGCGTCGAGAACCGGATCGCTGCCGCCAATCGCCGTGATCGTCGACAGCACGGCGTCCACCCCGTCAAGCGCCTCTTCCGGATCTGTCAGCGGAACGTCGTCGGCAAACCGGTAGACCTGCCACCCGGCGGCGGCGTCAGCGGCAAGCCGTTCCGGTGTGCGGGTTGTGCCGCGGATTTGCCAGCCCCGGCTTGCCAGGAGGTGCCCAAGCGGGCGCCCCACATAACCAAGTCCGAAGATGAAAACCGTGCCAGCCATCATGCCGTCCGTTCAGTCCCGTCCGCCCAGCTGTCGGCGCACCAGCGCGGCGTCGAGCCGGCGCCCCTGCCAGTCGAGCCGCCAGTCGAGATGCGGGCCGGTCGAACGGCCGGTCGAGCCGACCGTGCCGATGGTGCCGCCGCGTGGCACGGTGTCGCCTTCCGCCACCGTCACGCTGTCGAGGTGAAGAAAGGCCGAGTTGAGCCCGAGCCCGTGGGTCATCAGGATCGTCCAGCCGGAGAAATAGAGGTCGCGGACAAGCGTGATGCGTCCTGCCGCCGGCGCCAGCACCGGCGTGCCGCGTGGCGCGGCGATATCGATCCCGTAATGCGGCTGGCGCGGTTCGCCATTCAGGATCCGCTGGCTGCCATAGACGCCGGTGATCTGTCCTTCGACAGGCATGTCGAAACCGCCGAGGAAATCACCGGCGCCGGGACCCGCATCGATGATCCCGCGCGCCGCGCGAACGGCAGCGGAGTCGGCGCCGATCCGGTCGAGAACCTCCTGTGGTGGCGTGACGTGGTCGCGCTTCAGCCCGTCAATGCGCTGCACGGCATAGTCGCGCTGCGCCGCCAGCATGGTGACGCTGCTGCGCCGTCCGTCCGGGTGGAGGAGTGTCAGTGTCACCGGCATGTCGCTGTCACGATGGAATCCGATGAGGGCATGGCCGTTGTCGTCCTGCGGCAACGGCACGCCGTCGAGTTCAAGGCGCACCCCTGGCGCCGCCCTTGCCAGGACAAGCCCGCCCTCGATGGCCGTGCCGGCGCGCCATTCGATGCCTTCGACCGGGGCCGGAAGCGCTGACTGCTGGGCTGCCACCGACAAAGGGTGGAACAGCAAACTGGTGGCAAACAGGGCCGTGAACAGGCTTGGCTTCATCACCGGTGGACGCTACCATTGCGCCTCGGTTTTGGCACGCCAAAACGGGTCCGAAGCCGTGAACAATTCGCATGCAGGCAGTCTGCCGAAACGGCGGACCAATCCACCACACCACTCGCGCCGAAGGCAGAATCCATGTCCAGCTCAACTCACGAGAAAGTCGTCATCATCGGCGCCGGCGCGGCCGGCCTCACCGCCGCCATCTATACCGCGCGCGCGAACCTGTCACCGGTCATCCTCGCCGGTCTGCAGCCAGGCGGCCAGATGACCATCACGACGGATGTCGAGAACTATCCCGGCTTTGCCGATGTGATCCAGGGACCGTGGCTGATGACCGAGATGCAGCAGCAGGCCGAAAATGTCGGCGCCCGTGTCGTCTATGACATCGTCACGGCGCTTGATGCCGCAACGCGCCCGTTCCGCCTTACGCTCGATTCAGGTGACGTGATGACCGCCGACGTGGTGATTGTCGCCACCGGCGCGCAGGCACGGTGGCTCGGCCTCGACTCGGAACAGGCCTTCAACGGGCGCGGTGTTTCGGCCTGTGCCACCTGCGACGGCTTCTTCTACCGCGAACGCGACGTCGCGGTCATCGGCGGCGGCAACACGGCCGTCGAGGAAGCGCTGTATCTTGCCAATATCTGCAACTCGGTGACCCTCATTCACCGGCGCGACTCGCTCCGCGCCGAACAGATCATGCAGGAGCGGTTGCTTCGGCACGAGAAGATCAATGTCGAATGGAACCGCACCGTTTCCGAGGTGCTTGGCGACGACAGCGGGGTGACCGGACTTCGCCTTGCCTCGACAGTCGGCGAGGCGGACCTCGAACTTGCCGTTCAGGGGATGTTCGTCGCCATCGGGCACGATCCCGCGACGGCGGCGTTCCACGGCGCCCTCGATCTTGATGATGAAGGCTATATCCTTGCCGAAACCGGGGGCACCCGGACCTCGGTCGAAGGTGTTTTCGCGGCAGGTGACTGTGTCGACAAGATCTACCGGCAGGCCGTCACCGCGGCCGGCATGGGATGCATGGCGGCGCTCGACGCCGAAAGATGGCTCGGCGAACAGGCCTGACGCCGTTCCGCTGACACGCCCTACGATCAGGCGGGTGCGGCCTGCCTGGTCTCGACAGGTGCTTCGCGGATCAGCCAGTTGACGGCAAAGGCGAACAGTGCCGCCGCGACGTTCAGCCACCACATGAAGCTGTAGGATCCGTTCGCGTCATAGATTACGCCGCCAAGCCAGGATCCGACGAACGAGCCGACCTGATGCGAGGCAAAGACGATTCCGTACAGCATGCTCAGATGTTTTGGCCCGAAGAAGACGACGATGAGGCCGCTGGTCAGCGGAATCGTGCCGAGCCAGAGCAGCCCCATCACCGCACCGAACATCAGTGCCGAAACCGGGGTGACAGGCATCATCACGAAGCCGCAGATGACGATCCCGCGAAGAAGATAGACGGTCGCCAGCGCCTTGCGTTTCGAGATTCGGCCGCCAAGCCAGCCGCACACGAAGGCGCCGACGATGTTGAAAAGCCCGATCAGCGCCAGTGCCCAGCTTGCCACCTGCGGGTCGAGGCTGCGGTCGCCGAGAAATACCGGAAGATGCGTGGTGATGAAGACAAGCTGCAGACCGCAGACGAAGAATCCCGCCGTCAGCAGAAGATAGTCACGGCTTCCCGCCGCCACGCGAAGCGCCTGTGCGGTTGTCAGATCGGCCACGTCGGCGGACCGCGCGGCAGGCGCCGTTCGCATGCCGAGCGCGACCGCCATCATCGCCGCCGTCAGGAAAGACAGGATCAGCAGCGCCGACTGCCATCCATGCTCGCTCATCAGCATCTGCGTGACGGGAAGAAGCGCGAACTGCCCGAAGGAGCCGAAGCTTGTCACCAGTCCGAAGGCCAGCGAGCGCCGGCCCGGCGGCACGACCCGGCCAACCGCGCCTATGGCAATCGAGATGCCGGCGCTGCCGAGACCGAGGCCAATCAGGGCCTGTCCCAGAAATACGCCGGAAGGGCTGACGATTAGCGCGCTGGCCAGCAGGCCTGCGGTGTAGATCCCGGCGCCGAGCATGGCGACCTTCCAGGCGCCGATCCGGTCGGCAAGGGCGCCGAAAAAGGGCGAGGAGAAACCCCAGACAAGGTTCTGGATTGCGATGGCAAGCGCGACAAGCTGCACGCCGCTGCCAAGAGCGTTCGAAATCGGCAACACGAACAGGCCGAACACCTGTCGGATGCCGAAGGTCACGGTGACAAGCGCCGCGCCGACAACCAGAACACGAAGCCAGACGGCCTTGTCCGACGCGGATGGTGATGATTGTGTCATAACTCTGGAAACTTCCGGGTGCAGGGGCGGGCCCGAACATCCGCCGGTTGCCATGATGCCGGAAGTCTAGCCCCGCAAGGCCGGAAAGCGAAACGGTTTCTAGGGTGTTCCGGACTTTCAGTCCGACAGCAGCCGGACCGAGTTCACTTGCAGGCCGCGGCTTGAACTGTCAACTTTCACCAGCAGTTTCTGGCCCTGAACAAGCGAGTGAAATCCACAGTCATTAAGGACTCTGGAGTGGACGAAGACGTCCTCTTCGGCACTGTCGGTCGTCACGAACCCATAGCCCCGAAGGTCGTTGAAGAACTTGACCACGGCCCGCACTTCGCCCTCCTCCGGCTCCGAGGCCGCAGGTGGTTCGGGGATCACCGCGCGCCGGACCGACAGCAGGTCCTTGATCACGCGGCCATGTTCGTTCGTGCTGAGCGAAACCGTGACATGGTCGCCGTTCAGAAGCCGCACGAGACCGAAACTGTCCAACGTCGAGCGGTGAAGGAACACTTCCTCGTCACCGATCCGCACGAACCCGTATCCCTTGCGTTCATTGTACCAGACCAACTGGCCCTCGCTGACCTCCAGGTCGGAGTCAGCGGCTTGTTCCACAACATTTTCAGTCATCGTCATATGTCCCATGGCACCCGTCACACGCACCCGGGCACGGAACGGCCCGGGTTGCGGCAGGCACAGCAAGATTGCCTCCGCTTCGTAGGGTCATGATGGTGCCGGTTAAGACACGGTCGAAGGCCGAAATCGCCCGGTAACGCGCATGTGAATGGCGGAAAGTGGTTTCGAAAGCTTCAGGCGGCGGCGAGGGTGGCGCGGCTTGCCTCGATGGCGTCGCCAATGGCGGTTTGCCACTGTGTGGTACTTGTGGCCTGCGCTGCCGCCGGCGGGAAGATCAGGCCGCGGGTTGAGTTGACAAGGCCCCCCTCCCAGCCATGGCTGCCGCGGACCAGGCCGGCAAGCGCCTGTGCCGGGCCGGCCCCCTGCGCGCCGAAGCCGGGGACCAGAAAGGGCGAGGAGGGCAGAATCCGTCTCAGCGCGCGGGCTTCCTCTGGCCAGGTGGCGCCGGCGACGATGCCCAGCGCCGACTGTCCGGCCGCGCCCTCACGGGCCGCCGCCAGAGGCGCAAGGCCGCGCGCCAGATGGTGGAAGACGGGTGTGCCGTCCACCTCAAGGTCCTGAAGGTCACCGGCGCCGGGATTGCTGGTGCGGGTCAGCACGAACAGACCGGCGCCGCGCGAGTCGGCGCGTGCCAGCAACGGCTCGAGCGTGTCGAGGCCGAGATAGGCGTTCACCGTCAGCGCATCGCTTGGAAAGGCCGCGTCATGGCCGATCCAGGCGTCGGCATAGGCCGCGTTGGTGCTGCCGATGTCGTTCCGCTTGCCGTCCATGATGACGAGAATGCCGGCATCGATTGCCGCGCGGCCAAGCTGCGCGAGGATGCGCATGCCGTCCGGGCCCTGCGCCTCGAAAAAGGCGGCCTGCGGCTTGATGGCGGCAACCCTGCCCCTGGCGGCTTCAAGGCACGCCATCGTGAAGTCCTCGATGGCGCGAAGCGTTGCCGGGCTTGCCGTTTCGCTGACATCGCCGAACAGTGCCGGCATCAGCGAGGTGTGCGGGTCTATGCCCATGCACAGCGGCGTTCCGGTGCTCTGGACGGCGTTGGCGAGCCGCGTGCCGAAATTCTCCATCGACATGAGGTTTTCGCCTGTCCGCTAGACCAGCCCGACCGCGGCGCGGTAGGTCTGCAGCAGTTCGTCCTGCTCCTGCAGCAGCTCGCGGTCCATCGCCCGCATCTTGACGAGCTGGCGCATGATCCTGGGATCGAAACCCGTGGCCTTCGCCTCGGCATAGACGTCGCGAATGTCCGCCATCATGGCCCGTTTTTCTTCCTCGAGGCGTTCGATCCGCTCTATATATTGCGTAAGTTGATCGGCGCCGGCGCCGCTTCCGGGGATAAGGGCCATCGGATGTTGTCCTTTAGTCTTGGCAGCGCTGTCAGGCGTTGTCGTGGTTGTGGATGGCGTCGTATTTCTCGCGCTGCTCGGCCGTCGCCTCGGTCTGGTATTTCGCCTTCCATTCGGCGTAATCCATACCGTAGACGGTGTCGCGCGCCGCCTTGTCGTCCATGTCCAGCCCGCTGTCCACGGCAGCCTCGCGGTACCATCTGGACAGGCAGTTCCGACAGAAACCGGCAAGGTTCATCATGTCGATGTTTTGCACGTCGGTGCGTTCCTGAAGGTGGCCGACGAGACGGCGGAAGGCGGCAGCCTCGAGTTCGGTCTGCGTGGATTTGTCCATGGGTGCCCCGTTGGTGGCGGTTGAAAGGGTTGGGCCGACACGCGGTATCAGTCGTTTCGACCGCCGCGGACTCTAGCCAAATCGCCAGTTGGTGGCAATGCCTTGCGGCGCTGTGGCACGCCTCTTCTCAGGCAAAGTCTAAAGAAGATAAAAAAATTTTGATGTGGCTAAATTTATTGACGGTCTTTATAAAGGCGGCAGATACTGAGGCTTGCAATGACCGACTCCAGACCGTCACCAAAGATTCCCGACAGCGCCGCCAAATTCGACCGCATCCGGAGAGCCCACCAGTCAGAGGTGGCCGAGGATTATGTCGAGATGATTTCCGATCTGATTGCCGAGACCGGCGAGGCGCGCACCGTCGATCTGGCGGCGCGGTTCGGCGTGACGAGCCCGACCGTCAACGCCATCATCCGGCGGCTGCAGCGTGAGGACCTTGTCGAGACCCGC
Source organism: Pseudomonadota bacterium (assembly GCA_036143955.1). GTDB lineage: Bacteria > Pseudomonadota > Alphaproteobacteria > Puniceispirillales > Puniceispirillaceae > UBA8309. The sequence goes on from JAYYLR010000010.1 coordinate 6,749, forward strand.
CCTTACAGGTCGATTTTCCTGACCGAGGCCGGAAAGGCGCTTGCCGAGGCAAGCCGCGAGCGGCACCGGATCGTTCGTGACTTCCTTGTCACGATCGGCGTTCCCGGCGCCATTGCCGAAGAGGATGCCGAGGGTGTCGAACATCATGTCAGCGAAGAGACGCTGGCCGTATTCGCCGCCATCACGCGCAGGGGCCGTGTCTAGTCAGCCTCGATGCCGCTGTGAAGATACCGCGTCCTGTTGCGGTTCCGACTGATCGGCGTGTCCGAAACCGGCGGCCCGCCCGCGTTGGGCCATGCGACATCTTCCATCGCCGGTGGTTCCGAGCGCCCGGTCAGCGCAACGAGGCGCCGCCCCTGGCGTGGTGTCCAGGGCGTGTTGGTCTCGAAATGGTTGCTTGGAATGCCGTCCGCATCGTGGATCAGAACCTCAACCCCGGTCTCATAAAAATGCCAGCTGAGCAATGCCGCCGCGGCGCGCCGGTCGGTGACCACGGTCTGCGCCCCGTGCGCGGCAAGGGCGGTGGCGGTGTTGTCGGCAAGCTGCTGCCAGCCCCGCAGGCGCCGCAGCGGGTCCGACTGCGGGGTGAGCGGACCGAGCGACCCGGCAATGGTGACGGCGACCAGGACAAGGCAGATGGCGCCATTGACGGCAAGGGCGGCCACGCCCGGCCGCGATGCGCCGGCGGCGAGCCGGCGTGCAAGCCACAGAACCAGCGCCGGCATCGCCGCCAGCGCCCAGTTCGCATTCGCTTCGCTGAGGAACGCCTGAAGCATGATGACGGCAATCACCGGCACCGAAAGGCACAGTAGCAGCGTGCCTGCATCATCTCCGCGCCGCACGCGCAGGATGCCAAGCATAAGAGCAAAGCTGACCGGCCCGGCCGTTGCGAACTGCGCAGCAAGGAACCAGAGGCTGTTCAGCGGCGCATAGCTTTGACGGTCCAGATTGGCGTTGTCGCCGAGATGGCGAACGGTCGTCAGGTCATTCGCCAGGTTCCATATGATGTTCGGGCTGGCAATGACCAGCATCGCAACAGCGAAGAGGACCAGATCGGCCGGTGCCAGTGACGGTCTGGCGCGGAACCGTGCCGGTAACCAGTAAAGGGCAAGCCCAACAACACCGAAGATGGCGGCATATTTGGAAAGCATGGCCGCGCCGAAGGCGGCTCCGGCCATCATCGCCGCACGGCGAGACGCCAGATTCCCGGTGGTCGCCCCGACAAGGGCCAGCAGGCCAAGTGACCAGAACAGCAGCATCGGCGTATCGGTGGAGATGACGAAACTGCCGACCGCCACCGCCGGCAGGCTGGCCCACAGAAGCGCCGCCCAGCGCCCGGCAGCGTTCCCGCCAAGCCAGCAACCCGCCCGCCACAGCACAAGCGCTGTGGCAAGATGGATCCATGGTGCCGGCAGCCTTACCGCCCAGACATGATGGCCAAAGACGGCGTGCGAGGCGCCGATGATCCAGCTTGTCAGAGGCGGTTTGGTGTAATAGCCGAAATCGAACCTGGTGCTCCACAGCCAGTACTGGGCTTCGTCGACGCCAAGCTCGAGCGGGCTCAGGATGATGGCGAGGCTCCGCGCCACTGCGACGAGAATCAGGGCCAGAAGCACCATCCTGTCGGTGGGCGTCCAGCGAGATCGCGACTTGGAAACAGATGTGGCGCCAACCGCCGGCATTGGCTATCCTCGGACTGTCTTTGCCTGACGGCATTCTGCCGGGACTATAGCCCGGCGGGGATGAGATTGAAACCGATGGACATGCTGACGAAAAGAGCGGATTTCGACGCTGCCGACATGGCGCAGTGGACCGGAATGGTCACACGGCTCCTCAAGGGCGCGCCGGTCGAAAGCCTCGACCGGTTCGACGAGGACGGACTTGTCACGAATGCTTTCTATCCCGTGCCGCCACGGGGCGAGTCGCCGCCGCCGCTTCTGCCGATGAATGCTGCCCGCCGGCCGGTCGAGGGATGGCGGGTTGTCCAGACGGTGCCGGCAGACATGGAAAATGCCGAGATCCTGGACGCGCTGATGAGCGGCGCCACCGGGCTGATGCTGTCGAACGCCGACGAGGATGCCCTCGTCTCGCAGCTTCAGGGCGTGATGTTGCCGGCGGTCTCGATCGGCCTCGAAGCCGGCGCGGCGACCGGGTCGCATTATGACCGGCTGCTTGCGGCGGCCGGCGCGGACGCCTCTGGAATTTGGATTGATCTCGGCCTTGACCCGGTGCGCGACATGGCGGACGGGCTGGCGCTTCACGGCGGGGCGCCGGACTCGCACCGGCTGTTCCGGATCGATGGATGGCACTGGCATAACCGTGGCCTGACCGCGGCGCAAGAGCTTGGCCTGATCACCGCCGGCCTCGTGGCGGTGCTTCGCGCGGCGGATTCGCATGGCATTGATGCCGCCGCCATGGCCGGACGGCTTTCGGTGCGGCTTGCCCTGCCGGCGGACATGTTTGCCGGCATCGCCGGCTGCCGTGCCGTGCGGCGGCTTTGGGATGGTGTTCTTGCAAGCTGCGGCATCGACCAGCTTCCCCTGCCGGTTCATGGTTACGCCTCGCTTCGGATGATGTCGGTTCTGGATCCGGACGTGAACATGCTTCGCACGACGACGGCGCTTCTCGGCGGTGCCATCGGCGGCGCCGACGCGATGACCGGGTTCGGACATGATGTTCTGAGTGGCGAGAGCGCCGAGGCCCGCCGTATAGCGCGTCTGGCGCAGGCGATGATGGGTGATGAATCATTCCTGGCCGCTGGGCTGGATCCCGCTGCCGGCTCCTCCTTCATCGAAAGCCGTACCGAATCCCTTGCCGAGGCCGGCTGGCAGCGCTTTCAGCAGATCGAGGCCGCTGGTGGTTTCGGTGCGGCCATCGAATCCGGCTTCGTCGCGGGCTGGGCGCATGAAGCCGCGGAAGCGCGCGAGGCGCGGCTCCGCCATGGCGAGGACGAGAGTCTTGGCGCCACGCTTCAGCCGCTTGCCGGGCCTGTTCCGGACATTCTTCCCGCGCATGCCGATATCCGCCGTCCGGCAGCAGCGGTCGAATCACTTCGCCGCGCCGCCGCAGCCACGCCGCCGCGGCTCCTGATCCTTCGAGGCGAAGCTTCGGACGCCGATGAAAGACGTCTCCGCAGCCTTCTAGCCATCGCCGGTCTTTCCGCCGTGACCCTGACGGCGGAGGACGCCGACGGAATCGGTGCGGCGCGGCCGGACTGGGTCATCGGATGCGGCATCGATGCGCTTCCGGCGGGAACCGAGGCAGGCGGGTTCATCAAGGCCGAAGAACTGATGGCGGCACCGGACCGGATCGCGGCGCTGTCGCGCCTTGTCGAGGCCGCGGGAGGCGGGTCGTGAGCTTTCCGGATTTCACCACCGGCTCGCTTCCGCCGCGCCGCGCCGCGCAACCGGCGGACCTTCCGGCGCCGCGCGCCACCGATGAAGGCATCGACATCATGCCGCTGGCCTCGCCCGACCCGGTTGCGCAGGCGATGGCGTCGGCGGCCTTTCCGGGAGTTGCGCCCTTTCTGCGCGGTCCCTACGCCACCATGTATGCGTCGCGGCCGTGGACAATCCGGCAGTATGCCGGCTTCTCGACGGCGGAGGAATCGAACGCCTTCTACAGGCGCAACCTTGCTGCCGGCCAGATGGGACTGTCCGTGGCCTTCGACCTGCCGACGCATCGCGGTTATGATTCCGACGATTCTCTGGTAGCCGACGATGTCGGCATGGCCGGCGTCGCCATCGACTCCATTGCCGACATGGCGCTGCTGTTCCGTGATATTCCGCTCGACCGGATGTCGGTATCGATGACGATGAACGGCGCGGTCATGCCGGTTCTGGCGCTGTTCGTCGTCGCCGCCGAGGAACAGGGCGTGCCGCCCGCTGCGCTGGCCGGAACGATCCAGAACGACGTTCTGAAGGAGTTCATGGTCCGCAACACCTACATCTATCCGCCAAGCCCCTCGATGCGGATCGTTTCGGACATTTTCGCCTATTGCGCCGCCAACATGCCGAAATTCAACTTCATCTCGGTGTCCGGCTACCACATGCAGGAGGCCGGGGCGTCGAATGATCTCGAACTGGCCTACACGCTTGCCGACGGGCTGGAATATGTCAGGGCCGGCGTCGCCGCGGGGCTGGATGTCGATGCTTTCGCGCCGCGCCTGTCCTTCTTCTTCGCCAATGGCATGCATTATTTCATGGAGATCGCAAAGCTTCGCGCGGCGCGGATTCTGTGGGCCGAGATCATGAAGACGCATTTCGATCCGAAGGAACCGAAATCGCTGATGCTGCGCACGCACTGCCAGACTTCGGGCTGGTCGCTGGCGGCACAGGACGTCTTCAACAACGTTGCCAGAACCTGTATCGAGGCCAGCGCGGCAACCGCCGGGCACACGCAGTCGCTTCACACCAATTCGCTCGACGAGGCGCTTGGCCTGCCGACGGATTTCTCGGCGCGGATCGCCCGCAACACGCAGCTTCATCTCCAGACCGAAGGCAACATGGCGCATGTCATCGACCCGTTCGGCGGTTCATATCATCTCGAACGCCTGACAGCCGGGCTTGTGGCGCGGGCGCGGGCGCATATCGCCGAGGTGGAATCCCTTGGCGGCATGGCGGCCGCGATCGAGGCCGGCATTCCGAAAATGCGGATCGAGGAGGTCGCCACCGCGTCGCAGGCCGAGATCGATTCGGGCCGCCGTCGAATCGTCGGCGTGAACAGCTACCGCCCGGCGCCGCGCGAAGACGGCAGCGAGGAGGTGCAGGTGCGCCGGATCGACAACAGCCAGGTGCGCAGGCAGCAGATCGAGCGTCTGAAGGCCGTTCGTGCCGGCCGCGACGAGGCCGGTGTCACGGCGGCGCTCGCCGCGCTTTCCGAGGCCGCGCGGGGCACCGGCAATCTGATGCCGCTGGCCATTGAAGCGGCGCGCGCGCGCGCCACCGTCGGCGAAATGTCCGATGCGCTGAGCCGTGTCTGGGGTCGCCACAAGGCCGAGATCAAGGGTGTCCGCGGTATCTGGAAGGCGCGGATGAAGGCCGATTCCGAACTCGAGGTGATCCGCGAGAGAGTCGAGGAATTCTCCGCCGCCACCGGCCGGCCGCCGCGACTGCTGGTTGCCAAGCTTGGGCAGGACGGGCACGACCGCGGGCAGAAGGTCATTGCGTCGGCCTTCGCCGACCTCGGCTTCGATGTCACGATAGGCCCGCTCTTCGCCAGCCCGGACGAGGTCTATGAGATGGCGGTCGCCGACGGGGTCGACGCTGTCGGCATATCGACACTTGCGGCTTCGCATCTCAGCCAGGTGCCGGCGCTGCGTCGCCGGCTCGATGCAGGCAACGGCAGACATATCGAGCTTGTTGTTGGCGGCGTCATCCCGCCGGGCGATGTTCCCGCGCTGACCGCCGCCGGCGCCGCCGCGGTATTTCCGCCGGGCACAAGGTCGACCGATGCGGCAAGCCGCCTTCTTGATCTTCTGGCGCGACGTCGCAATATCGCTGCCAGCGCCTGACAAGGCCCGTTTTCCCCAGGAGTTGCATGTCATGAACCGTGCCGCCGAGGCCGCCAGCGAAATTGCCGACGAGTTCGGATTCCTCGACGACTGGGAGGATCGATACCAGCTGCTGATCGATCTCGGTCGGCGGCTGCCGCCGTTGCCCGACCATTACAAGACCGAGGAGTACCGCCTTCGCGGATGCCAGTCGGTGGTGCATTTCGCCTCCGAGACGGCGGATGGCGAGATTGTCTTTCATGCCGGCTCGGACGCCGCCATCGTGCAGGGGCTGATTGCGCTGCTGATCCGCGTCTATTCAGGGCGTACAGCGGCCGAGATTCGCGACACCGAGGCCGATTTCCTGTCCCAGATCGGGCTTGATTCGCATCTGTCGCCGACCCGCAAGACCGGGCTTGCCAGCATGCTGACAGCAATCAAGGCCGCTGCCGGCTAACTGGGAGCCCTTTCCGCACGCGGGGTGCGCCCGTAGCATTCGCGGTAGCATTTCGAGAAGTGCGACGCCGAAACAAAGCCGCAGGCAAGCGCCACCGACAGGATCGACATCGATGTCTGGCGAAGAAGATGCCGCGCCCGCGCCAGCCTCAGATTGAGATAGTAGCGGGTCGGTGTCGTGTTCAGATATTTCCGGAACAGCCGTTCCAGTTGGCGGGTGGACAGGTTCGTCATCCGCGCGATGTCTGTCTGCGCCAGCGGCTCTTCCAGATTGTCCTCCATCGTCTTCACCACGGCCAGAAGCTTGGGATGGCTGACGCCGAGGCGCGAGCGAAGCTCCATCCGCTGCCGGTCGGTGGGTTCGCGGATGCGGTCATGGATGAACTGGTCGGATACTTCGGCGGCAAGCGCAGCGCCGTGCGACTGCGCGATCAGGTTCAGCATCATGTCGAGCGAGGCGGTGCCGCCGGAGCAGGTGACGCGCGTACCGTCGACCTCGAACAGGTCATTGGTGATGTCGAGTTCGGGAAACTCCTCGCTCAGCCCATCTATGTTTTCCCAATGGATGGTGCAGCGCCTCTCTTCGAGAAGCCCTGCCGCCGCCATGACATAGGTGCCCGTGCAGATGGCGCCGATGACGGCACCGTTCCGGTCCAGCCTTCGCACCAGATTGAGGATGTTCCGGTCGGTGTTCTCGCGAACATTCAGCCCGGCGCAGACAAACACCATGCGGCAGTCCTGAAGCACAGCGGCATCGCCGTCTGCCGCCACCTCGACGCCGTTGCTGGCCACGGCCGGCATGCCGCTCGGGCTGGCGATGACCCAGTCATAGAGATGGCTGTTGCTCTGCCTGTTGGCGGCACGAAGAGGCTCGATCGCCGAGGCGAAGGCAAGCATCGAAAAGTCGTTGAGCAGCAGGAATCCGATCTTCTGGGGCGACGCATTGCCGTCCGGCTGCAGCAGTGACTTGATGGTCTGCACGCTCATCTTGGATGATCCCCACAATTCCGGCACTCAAACCACGCCGTGTGATTTTTTTTTACGACGGAAAAAGTCGGAATTGAAACAAAAAAATTTGGGCCCGCCGATCCTATTTGCTAGGACAACCATTATGGAACCAGCTTCGACAGACACGATCACCAGCACGGCAAATGCCGAAGTAAAGCGGCTTCGCTCGCTGCATGAACGCAAGTTCCGGCGCCAGACAGGCTGGTTCCTTGCCGAGGGCATGCGAATCTGCACCGAAGCGGTGGCGCTTGGCTGGCGTATGCACCGGCTCGCCTATCTGGCGTCACGGGCCGGCGAAGACCAGGTTCAGGCGCTTCTCGAGGCGCTTGCGCGCGATGGCGGGCGCAGGCTTCCGGTGACGGAATCCCTTCTTGGCCGGATCAGCCGCAAGGACAATCCGCAGATGGTGCTTGGCGCCTTCGAGCAGCGCTGGCTGGATACGGAAGCCATCACGCCGGACCGGAACAGGCCGTGGATCGCGCTGGACCGGGTCCGTGATCCGGGCAATCTGGGAACGATCATGCGCACCGCCGACGCGACCGGCGCGCGTGGCGTGATCCTGATTGGTGACTGTACCGACCCCTATTCGGTCGAAGCCGTCCGCGCTTCGATGGGGGCCGTGTTCAATGTCGAGCTTGCGCAGATGTCGGAGCCGGCCTTCCTCGAATTCGCCACAGGCTGGCCGGGACGGATTGTCGGCACGGCGCTTCCGGCTAGCGAGGATTACCGGCTTGCCGACTATGGCGGGCCGCTGATGCTGCTGATGGGAAATGAACAGGCGGGGCTGCCCGCGCCGCTGATGGCGGCCTGCACGCAGCTTGTCCGCATGCCGATGAACGGCCGCTCGGATTCGCTCAATCTTGCCGTTGCGACAGGACTTGTCCTGTATGAGGAATTGCGAAACCGCCGGCCGGCTGTTTCGGGCTAGCTGCCGCTGCCCGGTGTCCAGCGGGCGAAATTGGCCTGGCTGATAACGCGCGGCGCCGGCTGCCTTTCGACACTGACCAACTCGCCCGACGTCACCTCGCCGCCCGCCTCCCGCATGGTTTCTGCAAGCGCGTAATGTGCCGCCTGTGACGAGGCGCGGATGGCGTAGATCGTCAGCAGAACAAACAGCGGCGTGTCCGACAGTAGCCGGCGACAGCTGTCAAGCAACGGCACAAGGTCGGTTTCAATCCGCCAGCGCTCGCCCTTCGGGCCGCGGCCGTATTTCGGCGGGTCGAGAAGAATTCCGTCATATTGCCGGCCGCGCCTGATTTCGCGTTCGACGAACCGGCCGGCATCTTCGGTGATGAAGCGGACGGGCGCGTCCTGCAAGCCGGCCTCGTCGCGGTTCTCGAAAGCCTGCGCGATGGCCTTGCGGCTGGCATCGACATGCGCCACCTCGGCGCCGGCGCGCGCGGCATGAAGGCTTGCAACGCCGGAATAGGCAAACAGATTGAGAATGCGCGGCGCGCGCCCGTGCCGGGCGGCAAAGCCTTCGATCAGCCCGGCGCACCAGCGCCAGTGTGGCGCCTGTTCGGGAAAGAAGCCGAGATGCCGAAACGGGGTCGGGCGGGCGATGAAGCGCAGCCCGTCATAGCTGACCGGCCACTGTGGCGGCAATGTTTCGGACAGCGACCAGCCGCCACCCTCCTCGTCATCCTCATTTCGGCCGGCGCCGGCAATGAAACGCCCGTCCGCGGCCTCCCAGACATCGGCACCGAGGCGCGGCGCCCACATCGCCTGCGGTTCCGGCCGCACGAAGCCGTAGCGCCCGAAGCGCTCCAGCTTCCGGCCGTCGCCGCTGTCGAGGAGTTCGTAGTCGGTCCAGTCGTCGGCGCACAGCAGATGCGGCTGTGGCTGGGGAATCAGGCAGTCGGTCATGCGCGGACCATGCCGCCAACCCCTGCCGAAATCAAGCCTCACGGGACCGGCATTTTCAGGCATTGCGCGAAAATATTCTGGGCAGGGCGGATTCAATGAAGATTATTGAAAAAATTTTGCCTGGATATCTGGAAAATCTGGGTGGGGTCTGTATGCTCCCGGCGCAGACCATGTCGTCCTGCGCCAGCATGACGACAAGCATGACGACCGGGGCGAAAGGACAGGCCATGGCCGCGATGGACGCAACAGACCGAAAGATTCTTGTGCATCTTCAGGAAAATGCCGCGCAGCCCGTGGCGGAGATCGCGCGCAAGGTCGGGCTGTCGGTGACGCCCTGCTGGCGGCGCATCCAGAGGCTCGAGGAAATAGGCGTGATCCGCAAGCGCGTGGCGCTTCTCGACCCGACAAAGGTCGGTGTCGGCATGTCGGTCTTCGTGGCCCTTCGTACCGACCAGCACAATGCCGAATGGCTGGAATCCTTCGCCGCGATGATTTCCGAGATGCCGGAGGTCGTCGAATTCTACCGCATGAGCGGCGAGGTGGACTACCTGCTTCGGGTCGTCGTCGCCGACATGGCGGCCTATGACGCCTTCTACCGCCGGCTGATCGGCCGCGTGCAGCTGACCGATGTCAGCTCTTCCTTCGCCATGGAGGAAATCAAGTTCACCACGTCACTGCCGATCGCACAGGACGGCGAGGGCTAGGGCCGCGCCGCGAGAATATCGGCCAGCGGCTGCCCGGCGTCGACGCCGCGGCAGTGGATCTGGTGCCACATCGCATAGAACAGAAGCCGCCAGGCGAGAAGGCCGCCGCGACCCTCCGCCGCCTCGATGACCGACCGGGCTGCCGAGCCCGGCATCAGGGCCGTGACACCGGGTTGCGCCGCCACCAGCGGCGCCAGCGTTCCGGCCTCCGCCGCGATCCAGTGCCCGACGGGAACGGTGAAGCCGCGCTTGCGGGCAAAGGGCCGGCATGCCGGCATCCGTTCGGCAAGCCAGCTTTTCACGACATGCTTGCCGTCGCGGCCCTGAAGCTTGGCGCCGGCGGGAAGATGAAATCCATAGGCCGACATCATCCGGTCGACGAAGGGCGTGCGGCCTTCAAGCCCGTGCCGCATCAGGCAGCGGTCGAGCTTGATCAGCAGATCGTTCGCAAGCCAGTCATCGATATCATGCCGCTGCAGCGCCGCCAGCGCGCCGTCACGGTCGAACAGGCGGCCGGCAAGTCCCGGCATGCGCGTGGCGGCGACCCGGTAGCGTTCCTTGAGATCGGCCGTCACGGCGCCGGAGAACAGCCCGGCCCGCAGGCCGGCACCGGGCCGCGTCGCAAAGCGCGCGCCAAGAGGGCGCAGTCCGGCGCGGTAGCGGCCGTATCCGGCGAAGAACTCGTCGCCTCCCTCTCCCGACAGAACGACCTTGACGTCGCGCGCCGCGCGCCTTGCCAGATGGGATGTCGGCAGGATCGCATAATCGGCCACCGGGTCGTCGCAGGCCAGCGCCGCCAGCCCGGCGTCGGCAAGAAAGTCGTCGCGGCCATAGGGGACATCGATGAATTCGGCGCCTTCATTCGCGGCAAGCGACGCGGCAAGGTCTGTTTCGTCATCGGCCTCGGTGTCGAAACGCACGGTATAGCTCAGGATCGGGTCCGCATGCCCGTCACGTGCGCGAAGGTCGGCAAGCGCGGCAAGAATCGCCGAGGAATCGACGCCGCCGGAAAAGAACAGCCCGAGCGGCACGTCGGCCATCAGATGCGCCTCGACACTGTCGTGAAGACGGGCCGGAAACTCCGCCGCGGCGCCGGCGTGATCCCGGTCGTCGAGCGGCCGGTCGCTGGATGTCCTGGCGATCCGGCCGTCGCGAATGATCAGCGTCTCGCCTGGCGCGACGCGGCGGATCCCGGCAAAGGGCGGAAGGTCGTCAGGGGCATATTGCCTGTCGATGATACAGGCGGCATGGACCGGGTCGGGCTCGCCGGTGTCGCCGATTGCCGCGCGGAGGGCGGCAATCTCCGACGCGAAGAGGATGCCATCCGCGGTTTCGGCGATGTAGAGCGGCTTGATCCCGAACGGGTCGCGGATCAGGACGCCTTCACGGCTGTCCGGGTCCCACAGCGCGGCGGCATACATGCCGCGAAGCTCTCCAAATACAGCCGTGCCGTGCCGCGCCCACAATGCCAGAACGGTCTCGCAGTCGGAGTTCGAGGTGAAACCGTATCCGGCGCAGTGCGATGCACGAAGCGCCGCGTGGTTGTAGATCTCGCCATTCGCCGCCAGCACCTTTCCGCCGTCCTCCGGCGGCGCCACGAAGGGCTGCGCCCCGTTGGCAAGATCGACAATCGACAGCCGCGTATGGACGATGCCGGCATGCGCGTCGGTGTAACGTCCGCTGCCGTCGGGACCGCGATGCGCCAGCGCCGCTTCCATCCTGTCGAGCGCACCCGCCGTCATGTCGGCGCCGGGCCTCATGAAATAGCCGCCGATGCCGCACATCAGCCTGCCACCTTTTCAAGAAAGCCGATCCAGTCGGCGGTGACGCGCTGCGGCGACAGGTGCCGCTGCCAGTGCGCGCGGCCGGCGGCGGCAAGCCGTTTCGCCAGTGCGGCATCGTTAATGACAGTCTTCATGGCGTCCGCGAGGGCGTCGACATCATCCACCGGAACGAGGACTCCGTTCACCCCGTCCTCGATCAGTTCGCGCCCGCCATTGCTTGCCGTCGAAATCACCGGCCTGGCGCAGGCAAGGCCTTCGGCGATCACATTGCCGAAGGGCTCATGCCGCGACGGGCATACCAGCAGGTCGGCGCCGCGGATGACGGCCTGCGGGTCATCCTGCCAGCCGATGAAATGGACCCGTTCGGCAATCTGCAGCTCGCCGGCAAGGGCGGCAAGCGCCTCGCGCTCCGGCCCCTCGCCGGCCAGCCACAGGCTGCCCTGCGGCAGCGTCGCCAGCGCACGGATCAGGCTGTCGAAGGCCTTGTTCGGATGCAGCCTGCCAAGCGCCGCGATGACCGGCCCGTCATCGCCCGATCCTTTGCCGGACGGGCCGCCATAGTGCGGGCCTTCGGCGCCGTCGGGAACGAAATTGATCTGGTGGTGGACCCGGTCAGCAGGCACACCTTCGGCGACAAGATAGTCGGCGATGTCGCGCGTGTTCGCCACCAGCCAGTCGCAATTCCGGTAATATTTGAGATTGTAGAATCCGCCGAGGCGGGCGACATGCGGGCGTCCACCGGCAGCTGTCATTGCGGTCGCCCGGTTCATCCAGCTGAGGATGACATCCGGCCTCTCGCGCCGGATCGCGTTGGCAATCTGGCGCCGGTGAAGCGCCGTCAGAAGCGGCGAGAACCCGCATCCCTCAACCGCAAGACCGGCCGCGGCAAGGCGCGCCATCCTGTCGGGATCGGGCTTGATCATCAGCCGCTGAGCCACCCCGGCCTTATGAAAGGCGCCGGCAAGCCGCTCGAAGAACAGCTCGGCACCGCCATGGCGGGCCCCGGCCATGGTCTGGAACAGCCGGAGATTCGTCATCTTGCTTGCTGGCGAGGGGGAGGTCACGCGGGGTCCGCCTAAAGCTGGATGTAGGTTGCCTTGATCTCGCTGTAGGCCTCCAGCGAGTAGGCGCTGTTCTCGCGGCCGAACCCGGACTGCTTGACCCCGCCGAAGGGAAGGCCTGGCGGCAGGATGTTGTAGCTGTTGACCCAGACATTGCCGCTTTCGAGCTGCGCGGCGACACGGTGCGCCCGCGCCAGGTCGCCGGTCATCAGCCCGGCGCCCAGCCCGAAGGATGTGGCATTGGCCCGCTGTACGGCCTCCTCCTCGGTCTCGAAGGTCAGCACCGACATGACCGGCCCGAAAATCTCCTCGCGGACATGCCGCATCTCGTCCCGGCAGTTGGTCAGGATCGTCGGTTCCATGAAATAGCCGGCCTCGAAACCCTGCGGGTGGAGGCGGCTGCCGCCGACGGCAAGGGTGGCGCCCTCGGCGGTGCCGGACGCGACATAGTCGAGAACCTTCTGCAGGTGCGGCTCGGAGATCAGCGCGCCCATCTGGACATCGTCCGCCATCGGGTCGCCGACTGTCATGGTGCGGGCGCGTTCGACGAGCGCGGCTTCGAACTCGGCGGCGATCGACGCCTCGACGAAAACGCGGGTGGCGTTCGAGCAGACCTCGCCGGCGGTGTAGAAATTGGCGTCCAGCGCGGTCTGGACCGCGAGGTCGAAATCGGCGTCTGCAAACACCAGCAGCGGTGATTTCCCGCCAAGCTCCAGCGTCACCTTCTTCAGCGTTTCGGCCGACTGCCCCATGATCAGGCGTCCGGTATCGACCCCGCCGGTGAGCGAAATCTTCGCAATCCCGGGATGCGCGCAGATGGCACGACCGACCTTGTGGTCGCCATGAACGATCTGGAACAGCCCTTCGGGAAGTCCGGCCTCGCTCAGCAGCTCGGCCACACGGTGCGCCGTCAGCGGCGTCATCTCCGAAGGCTTCAGGATGAAGGCGTTGCCCGCCGCCAGCGCCGGCGCGGCCTTCCAGCAGGCGATCTGGACCGGATAGTTCCAGGCCCCGATGCCGGCGCAGATACCGAGCGGGACACGTTCGCAATAGGCGATGGCGTCGGGATAGCGCCGCATGTCGCCGGTGTCGGTCTGCGCCAGCGCCGCGAAGAAATCCATCGCATCGGCGCCGCTCGGCACGTCGGCCGACACCGCCTCGCCGTAAACCTTGCCGACGTCGAGAACCTCGATCCGCGCCAGCTCGTCATTATGCTCGCGAAGAAGCCGCGCGGCCCGCGCCAGGACCTGCGCCCGGTCATGACCGCTGCGAAGCGCCCACTCTTTCTGCGCCGCCACGGCGATCTCGACGGCACGGTCGAGAACCGCGTCATCCGCGGGCTCGATCCTGGCGATCACCTCGCCGGTCGCGGGATAGATTTTATCGATTGCTGGTGCGTCGCCGGCAAGCTCTTCGCCCCCGACAAGCGATCTGCAGACCTGCATCGCGCTCTCCTGTCATTCGAGCCGCCATTTCACCCCGACGCCAGCCGTGGCGCAACAGCTAAAACGCAGCGTCATGATTGCAGGCATAATTTTGCCCTGCTTAATTTTGCCCCGCTTAATTTTGCATTGCACCGGATGGCCGGCCTGCTGCAGGCTGGACGCAGCCAACAACAGGGGAGCGAACCCATGACCGAGGTCACCGTCGATATTGATGAGGCGCGCCGCGATCTGGCGGCCATTTTCCGCTGGACCGTTCGCCAGGACATGCATGAAGGCATTTCCAACCATTTCTCCTATGCCGTTTCGGATGACGGGCAGCTGTTCCTGATGAACCCCTTCGGGATCCATTTCTCGAAGCTGAAGGCAAGCGACATGCTTCTCGTCGATGCCCGTTCCCTGGACGAGTCCGTGAAGCCGCATATCGACGCCACCGCCTGGGCGATCCACGGGGCGATGCACCGCAACAACCCGCAGGCACGCTGCATCGTGCATCTTCATTCGCATTACGCCACCGCGCTCAGCGCGCTGAAATCACCGGAGCTTCCGGCCGTCGACCAGACGACGGCGCGTTTTCACAACCGGGTCGCCATCGATGCCGGATTCGACGGCATGGGGCTCGGCGACGAGGCCGAACGGCTGTCGACGATTCTCGGCAACAAGCCGATGATGATGATGGGCAATCACGGCTTCATGACCGTCGGCGAGACGCCGGCGCTGGCCTTCGACCTCGCCTATCATTACGAAATCGGCTGCCGGACCTATATCACCGCGAAATCGACAGGCATGGAGCTGTCGGTCCTCGACAGCGATGTCGCCGAGAAAACGGCGCAGCAGTGGGAGAATTACGGTGACGCGCCGAAGCGCCACCTGGCGGCGATCCGGACCATCCTCGACGAGGAAGAGCCCGACTACCGGCACTGACGGAACAAACCCGCACGGAGACAGGCATGACAACGGTCGATCTGACGCTCGACGAAATCCACGATCTTGCGCATGGCGCGATGACGGCGAACGGCTGCAACGAGGCGAACGCGGCGGCGCTTGCCGACATTGTCGCGCGGGCGGAACGCGACGGCTCGCACTCGCACGGCCTGTTCCGGATTCCGGGCTATGTGAAGGCGCTTCGCAGCGGCAAGGTCGATGGCGCCGCCACGCCGACAGTGACCCGCCGCACGCCTGCCGTGATCCAGTGCGAGGGGCATGGCTGCTTCGCGCCGCTGGCGCAGGCGACGGCGCTTCCGGTTCTTGCCGAGGCGGCGCAGGAGATCGGCGTCGCCGCCCTGTCACTGACCGGAATCCACCATTTCGCGGCGCTCTGGCCGGAGACCGAATTCCTGGCCGACCGCGGCCTCGTCGGCATCGCCTGCACCGCCTACATGCCGATGGTGGCGCCGGCCGGATCCTCGACGAAGCTGTTCGGGACGAACCCGATCTCCTTTGCCTGGCCGCGTCCCGGCAAGGATCCTGTCTGCTACGACATGGCGACAGCGGCGATGGCGATGGGCGACATCCAGATCGCGGCGCGCGACGGCCACCAGGTGCCGCCGGGCACCGGCCTCGATTCCGACGGCAACGCCACCACCGACCCGGCGGCGATCGCCAAGGGCGTGCTTCTTCCCTTCGGCGGCTACAAGGGATCGGCCATCGCGCTGATGGTCGAGCTTCTTGCCGCCGGGCTGACCGGCGAGCGGTTCAGCTATGAGGCGAAGGAAGCCGACAATGGCGATGGCGGCCCGCCGCGGGGCGGCGAGATGGTGATCGCCCTGTCGCCGGAGCTGATCGCCGGCCCGGGCTGGCAGGATCATGTCGAAGGTTTCATGGACCGGCTGACCGGGCTCGACGGTGTGCGGGTGCCCGGCGCCCGCCGGCATCGCAACCGCCGCGATACCGGCCCGCGCGCCATCAACAGCACGCTTGTCGACACCATCCGCGAGCTGAGCTGACGAAAACCCGGCTCAGCGGCCCTTCCAGACTGGGTCGCGTTTTTCGGCAAAGGCCCTGAACCCTTCCATCCCGTCCTCGGAATTGTACAGCCTGTCGACAGTGGCAAGCTGCATCTTCGTGACCCTGTTCATCGCGTCCTGGAACTTCATCGCCTCGGCCTCGCGCGCGACCTCCTTGATGGCGGCGAAGACAAGCGGAGGTCCGGAGGCAAGAAGCCGCGCCAGGTCCCAGGCACGCTCATAGAGCGCGGTCCCGTCGGCGAGCATTTCATTCACCAGCCCCCAGCGATGCGCCTCCTCGCAGTCCATCCAGCGGCCGGTCAGAAGCATGTCCATCGCCACATGGTAGGGGATCCGTTTCGGAAGCTTGATCGTCGCCGCATCGGCAAGCGTGCCGGCGCGGATCTCGGGCAGCGCGAAGCTGGAGGCGCCGGTCGCCAGGATCATGTCGCAGGACAGCGCCAGCTCGAAGCCGCCGCCGACGCACATTCCCTCGACGGCAGCGATCACCGGCTTGTTGAGGTCGCGAAGCTCCTGCAGGCCGGCGAAGCCGCCGACACCGTAGTCGCCGACGACCGAATCCCCGGCCGCCGCCGCCTTCAGGTCCCAGCCTGCCGAGAAGAATTTCTCGCCGGCGGTGCGAACGATGCAGACACGAAGCTCCGGGTCGTCGCGGAAGGCGCGGAACACCTCGCCCATGCGGCGCGAGGTGACAAGGTCGATGGCATTCGCCTTCGGCCGGTCGAGCGTCACCTCGAAGATATGGCCCTCGGTAAGGGTGCGAACATTCTGCTCCGGATTGTCGGTCATGGCGTCTCTCCCTGTTCGCCGTCAGTCTTCCATATCACCGCGTCGACCGCCAGCGCCCCGCCGTCGCCCGCGGCGAGCATCAGCGGGTTGATCTCGATCTCGTCGATCCGCGGGTCGGATTCGGCGAGCCCGCAAACCGCCGCCACCGCCGACAGCGCCGCATCGATGTCGGCCGGCGGACGCCCGCGATAGCCTGTCAGAAGCGGCGCCAGCCTCAGCCGGGTCAGCGCCGTCCTGATCTCACCCTCGGTGGCCGGAAGGACAAGCGTCGCCACGTCGCGAAGAAGCTCCGCCGCCGTGCCGCCCATGCCGATGCTTAGCGTCAGCCCGTAGACAGGATCGCGGCGAAGCCCGATCAGGATTTCGGCTGCCGGCGGCGGCGCCATTTCCTCGACAAGGAAGCCTGTCGCCATCGTCATCGAACTTGCGGCGCCGGCAAGCTCGTCCGGCGCCAGCCCCAGCCTGACAAGCCCGGCGTCGCTCTTGTGGGCGTGGCCAAGCCCTTTCAGGGCCAAGGGCGGCGTCAGCTCGGACGCCGCATCGGCAAGCTGGTCGGGGCCGGAAGCACGGCGTCCCTTCGGCACCGGCAGTCCGGCTGAGGCAAGCATAGATTTCGCCGCCGCCTCGTCGATCAGGACGCGTTCGCCGGGTCGCGGTGCGGCGGCATGCGGTGCGGCGGCATGCGGCCGCCAGCCGGGCGCTGCTGGCGGTGTCGCCGCCAGCTCGATGGCGCGAAGCCCGTGCGCGAACCCGTTCAGCGGCACGATCCCCTGCGCCATCATCCGTCCGGCCCATTCGTCCGGAATGCCCTCGGCAAGGCTGCCGAGGCAGGCGATCCGCGTTCCCGTCATCTCGCCGGCGCGTTTCATCGCCGCCACCGCCGGATGCCAGGCGGCGTCATCGCACCTGTCGCCGCGCGGGAAGTCGATCACCAGCACCGACAGATCGACCCAGTCGCCCATCATCGCGGCGAAGGTCTGCGTCATCCGTTCCTCGTCGCCCCAGATGAAGGTGTGGTAGTCGAGCGGGTTGGCAAGTGCCACAAGCGGCCCCAGCGTGTCGGCAAGCCGTGCAAGATTGGTCGCCGGAACCTGCGGCCAGTCGAGGTTCCGGGCGGCCGCCAGATCGGCCGTCAGCCCGGCCTCGCCGCCGGAGCAGCACATCGCGGTGATCCGGTTGCCGGGAAGCCGTCCGAAAAGATGGAGAAGCTTCAGTGTCTCGAGCATGTCCTCCGGCGCGTCGGCCTCGATGACCCCGCAGCGCGCAAGAAAGGCCGAGGAGGCCGCCGCATCGCCTGCCAGCGCCGCCGTGTGCGAGCTTGCCGCCGTCTGCGAGGCGGCCGTCTTGCCGGATTTGATGGCGACAATGGATTTGCCGCGCGCCGCCGCCTCGTCCGCCATCGCGGCGAAGTCGGCCGGATCGGTGATGCCCTCGACATAGAGCCCGGCGGCGCTCACCCGGTCGTCGGCAAGAAGGCTTCGCGCCATGTCGGTGAGGCTTGTCTGCGCCTGGTTGCCGACGCAGGCCATGTAGGCGATCGGCAGGCCGCGCGCCTGCATGCTGATATTGATCGTGATGTTCGACGACTGGCTGATGATGGCGACGCCGCGTTCGACCTGACAGCCGCCATGCTGGTCCGGCCACAGCATCGCGCCGTCGAGATAATTCAAAACGCCATAGCAGTTCGGCCCCAGAAGCGGCATTGGCCCGGCCGCCGCGACAAGCGCCGCCTGCAGGTCCGTATCGCCCGTCTCGGCGAATCCCGACGCGAAACAGACCGCGCCGCCGCACCCCATCGCCGAGAGGGTTGCCGTCGCTTCGATGGCGGCGTGCCTGTTGATGCCGAGGAACGCCGCGTCGGGCGCCGACGGCAGGTCGTCAAGGCTGCGGAGACAGGGGATGCCGGCCATCGTCTCGCGCTTCGGATGGACCGGCCAGATGTCGCCGTCGAATCCCGACTTCACGCACTGCGCGACGACGTTCTCGGCCCACCAGCCGCCGAGAACGACGATCGAACGGGGCCTGAACAGTCGCGACAGGTCGGCCATCACTAGCCTCCCAGCGGACGAAGCAGCTCGCGGCTGATGATATGGCGCTGGATTTCCGAGGTGCCGTCCCAGATTCGCTCGACCCGCGCATCGCGCCAGAACCGTGCCAGCGGCAGGTCGTCCATCAGCCCCATGCCGCCATAGACCTGAATCGCCTCGTCGGTGACCCGCGCCAGCATTTCCGACGCGTAAAGCTTCGCCGAGGCGATCTCGCGGTTGGCCGGCAGACCCTGGTCAAGCCGCCAGGCTGACGACAGGGTCAGCCAGTCGGCGGCGTCGATCTCGGTGACCATGTCGGCAAGCTTGAAGCCGACGCCCTGGAACTTGCCGATCTGCTTGCCGAACTGCCGCCGCTCGACAGCGTAGTTCAGCGCATAGTCGAAGGCCCGCCTTGCGCGCCCGACGCACATCGTTGCGACGGTGATCCTTGTCGCATAGAGCCAGGTGTTCATCACGTCGAACCCGCCGTCGACGGCGCCGAGCACCGCCGTGTCGGGAAGCCGGCAATCCTCGAATTTCAGGATCACATTGTGGTAGCCGGCATGCGAGACCGAGCTGTATCCCGGCAGCACCTCGAAACCGGGATGGCCGCGGTCGACGAGAAAGCAGGTGATCCTCTTCTTCGGGCCGTGCGGGGTGTCATCGACCCCGGTGGCGACGAAGACGATGAAGAAATCGGCGTGGTCGCCGCCGGAAATGAAATGTTTCGTCCCGTTCAGCACCCAGTCGCCGCCGTCGCGGCGCGCCGTCGTGTTCATGCCGCGAACATCGGAACCTGCATCGGGCTCGGTCATCGCCAGCGCGTCCATCTTCTCGCCGCGCACCGCCGGCATCAGATAGCGCTCGACCTGCTCGCCCTCGCAGGCCATCAGGATGTTCTGCGGCCGTCCGAAGAAATGCGTCAGCGCCATCGACCCGCGGCCGAGCTCGCGCTCGAGAAGCGCGAATTCCAGATTGTTCAGCCCGCCGCCGCCGACCGCCTCCGGGAAATTGGCGGCATAGAACCCCATCTCGAGGACCCTGTCGCGGATGGCGTGGCCCATCTCGACCGGAACATGGCCGAGCTTTTCGACCTCGTCCTCGAGCGGGTAGATCTCCGTCTCGACGAAGCTTCGCACGGTCGAGACGATCAGCTCCTGTTCTTCGGTCAGTCCGAACTGCATGTTATTTTCCTCCTCCGACAGCGCGGCCGGCCCCGTCGGGGCGCGGCAGCGCGGCATGTGCCGCCGCCAGCTCGGCAAGACGCGCGGCAACAGCTTCCCCCGGCAGGCTTGCGGCGCGGCTGCTCATGTCGACATGGATCAGCATGTGCTCGCCGGTGGCGAGAAGCCGCGGCGCGTCCCCGTCGGCGGCGTAAAGGTGATGGAACAGCTGCATCTTCTTGCCTTCGCCGAGAAGCACCTGCGAGGTGGCGAAGATCTCGGTTCCGGCAACCACCTCGTCGAGATGGCGGATATGCGTCTCGACGGTGAAATAGCTTCCGCCGGCATCAAGATAGGCGGAATCGACGCCGACCCGGCGCATCACCGCGTCGGTGGCCATCGAGAAACAGTCGAGATAGCGCGCCTCGTTCATATGCCCGTTATAGTCCGTCCATTCCGACGGCACCTGGCGGCGCATCGTCTCCAGCGGTCCGGACACGTCGCTTTCATGGCGCGCCGGAACAGCATCGTAGAGCGCCTTTTCCCAGCCTGCGAGCGTCCTGCCGGCGCCCCAGTCATTCGCTTTCAGCGCATGCAGGATGGCGACCAGATTGTCGTCCCGGATGCGCTCAAGCTGGCGGATGGAATGGCTTCCGGACTGCGCGTCGGACTGGTCCGAGATGGTCTTCACCAGCTCGTCGGTCAGTTCAGGAACGTCCATTAGCTTCGTCCAGGGCCATTTCAGGCAGGGGCCGAACTGCGCGATGAAATGCGTCATGCCGGCCTCGCCGCCGGCGACGCGGTAGGTTTCGAACAGCCCCATCTGCGCCCAGCGAAGACCGAATCCGTAGCGGATGGCGTCGTCGATCTCCTCGGTCGTCGCGATGCCGTCCTTGACCAGCCACAGCGCCTCGCGCCAGACGGCCTCGAGAAACCTGTCGGCGACAAAGGCCTCGATCTCCTTGCGGATTCGAAGCGGGTGCATGCCGATTCCGGCGAAGAATCCGGCGGCGCGCTCGATGGCGTCGTCGTCGGTGGCGGTGCCGCCGACAAGCTCGACAAGCGGCAGCAGATAGACCGGGTTGAAGGGATGACCGACGATGAGCCGCTCGGGATGGGCAAGCTTCGCCTGCAAGTCGCTCGGAAGGATGCCCGAGGTCGAGGAGCTGATCACCGCGTCCGTCGCGGCGGCGGCCTCGATCTCGGCATAGACCGCCTGCTTGACGTCAAGCCGCTCCGGCACCGCCTCGATGATCAGCTCGGCATCGGCGACCGCCTCGGCGATGCTGGCGGCAAACCGCATCTCCCCGCGTTCGGGAAGCGGCGCCATGGTCAGCCTGGCAACGGCATGGTCGGCATTCGCCATCACGTCGCCGATCTTGCGCGGCGCTTCCGGATCGGGATCGAAGATTCCAACATCGACACCGTTCTGGACAAGCCGGGCCACCCAGCCGCCGCCGATCACGCCGCCGCCGACAACGGCGGCGCGGCGGGGTTTCATCGCAGTCGTCATCTCTGCCTCCGGTCAGCTCAGCGGGCGACGGGCGCGCGCTTGGTCAGTCCCAGCCGTTCGCGAACCGCCTCCGGGCCGACGATGCTGGCGCCCATGTTCTCGACGACAGTGACGGCCCGTTCGACAAGCTGCGCGTTGGTCGCGAAGACGCCGCGCGAAAGATAGAGATTGTCCTCGAGCCCGACCCGTACATTGCCGCCGGCAAGCACCGCCGCGGCAGGATAGGCCATGGCGTTGCGGCCGATCGAAAAGGCCGAGAAGACCCAGTCCTGCGGCAGGTTGTTGACCATCGCCATAAGCGTGTTGAGGTCGTCCGGGGCGCCCCAGTGGATTCCCATGCAGAGCTGGACAAGCGCCGGGCCGTCGATCAGCCCCTGCTCGGCGAGATGTTTGGCGAACCAGAGATGGCCGGTGTCGAAGGCCTCGATCTCCGGCTTCACGCCGAGCGCCTGCATCTGCCTCGCCATCTCGAACAGCATCGCGGTGCTGTTGGTCATGATGTAGTCGCCATGGCCGAAATTCATCGTGCCGCAGTCGAGCGTGCAGATTTCCGGCCGGCAGTCGGCGACATGCGCCAGCCTTTCTGTGGCACCCGCCATGTCGGTTCCCGCGGCGGCCGGCGGGAGCGGTGTTTCGACGCCGCCGAGAACAAGGTCGCCGCCCATGCCGGCCGTCAGGTTGAGAACCGTGTCGACCTCGGAGTCGCGAATCCTTTCTGTGACCTCGCGGAACAGTTCGGGGTCGCGCGACGGGGCGCCCGTCTGCGGGTCGCGGACATGGCAATGCACGACGGCGGCGCCGGCGCGGGCCGCCTCGATCGCCGATTCCGCAATCTGTTCGGGCGTAACCGGGACCTTGTCCGACTTGCCTGTCGTGTCACCCGATCCGGTGACGGCGCAGGTGATGAATACCTCGCGGTTCATGGCCAGGGGCATGGCGTCTTCCCTCCGCTTCTGTCTGGTCCGTGCCTGTCAGGCATCGGCGCCTGGAACGCGATCACATTTTCGCAAAAATTTCCGCTTTGCAACCTAATTGAAGCCGCCTTGCCATAGCCGCCGAAGATTGCGGCCTCTTCGTCAGAAACAGGACAGAAAAGGGCGATTTTCCTTTACGCCGCCGGTCTCGCTGCGCAAGCATTGAAGTCAGGCGAAAGCCTGCAGGGGAGAAAGGACTCGCGCACCATGAACGCGCCGACACGACCGGTCCGCCGCGGCCGCAAGACGAAGCCGGCAAGCGAACTGCCGGACCAGATCGGCTGGGGCGACATCCGCAACCGCATGGCGCCGCTTGAGCCTCTCAGCGACGACCAGATCGAGGCCATCCATCTCGCCTCGCTCCGCCTTCTCGAGGACTACGGGATCGAGGTGATGAGCGAGCCGGCGCGTGCCCTGTTTGGCAAAGCTGGCGCCGAGGTCGACGAGGCGACGCAGATCGTCCGCGTCGACCGCGAAATCATCGAGAGGGCGGTGGCAAAGGCGCCGTCAAGCTTCACCCTGACCCCGACCAACACGGCCCGGGCGCTGACCGTCGGCGGCAATCACATCCATTTCGGCCTGGTGTCGGGCGCGCCGAACGCGCACGACATCCGCGGTGGCCGCCGAAGCGGCAATTTCGACGATTACAGGAAGCTGATGA
>JAYYLR010000011.1:0-5770 GCA_036143955.1 Pseudomonadota bacterium
AAAGGCCAAACAACGACAATAAAAACTGACGTAAAATTACAAGTCCGATCGGACAGCACCCCAATCACATAATCAAATTCTGCTTTCAGCGTAACCCCAACTCGTCTTAAGGCGTTGGGCTCATTAGACAGTGTTCCACAAACAGCTATCCATAGAAAGGGATCAAGGTCTCATTCAATATTCCTAATTACGTCGAAACGAAGGGCGGAGGCGGCAAAGAACCTATGGGGGGGTCGACAGCGGCTCGGATCGCTGTATGTTTTCGTGTGAAACCCGCTGAGAAGCCGCTCGGCAGCTGGTCTTCCGCCGATCTTTCCGGTTAGCGGCTTCGCACCGCGTAACGCCTGAAGATCAGAAGGCCGACCAGAATGGCCAGGGACAGACCGGCGTCGTTCAGCGTTTTCCTGACTTTTACGAGCAATGATTTCATGGGGTCAGCGTTGCACCGCTTGCCGTGTTTGTCCCGACAATTAGTGTGTCTGTGTGTTTTGTTAACTTCACAGGCCGCCAACTCGTTAACCTGTAAACAGTCACCGGATGCGTGAATACGGACAGGTCAGCCTCTTTTCCCAGGACCTGGCAGCACCGCGAAGTTACGGCTCAATCGGGCGTTTCATCAACCGCGAAGGCATAAATCTACGCGGCCATGACGGCCGGCGGCTCGACGCCCCTGTAATTCACCTTGCCGCTTCCCTTGCGGGCATTACGGGATTAAGGGCGATGCGCCGGCCGGCCGCGAGCCCAGTCACGCGTGAAGTATGGCGAAGCATTCGCCCTGGGCTTCATGCGTCATGGTGATCCGATTCTCGTCCGTGGATTTTTTGCGATGCTCCTCCTGCAGTGCCAGATTGGCTTCAAACGCGTCCCTGGATTTGAAGATGCTGACCGATCCGTGGGTCGTGCTGTCAATCTCGAACCAGTAGATGTTCACAAGATTCCCGTTTTCACGCCACTGCGCCTGGACTTCCCGCATCTTGTCCTTGTCCATGTCGGCAGGATGCTTCCAGATCGTTGAAACGACATATTGCATGGGCCTTACCTCTTTCAGCTTTGCTGCACGAATTTGAAAGCGACTTAGTGTTTCACGACCAGACGGGCACGCAGGCCCTGTCTGGCCGGAATTCGCTGCTGGTCAGCGGTTCATGCTTTGCATATGGAAACCCGGATAGACGGCGCCAACACCGAATTTCATCATCATCTCCTGCATTTTCGGCAGGTCGCTCCATCCGGTGCTTGCCTTCATGTGCTTGGCGAAGCCGGCCGGCGTCTCATAATGCTCCGACAGGATATACATCATGCCGCCGGTGGTTCCCTTTGACGGATCGGTCGGATCGACAAGCACCGGCCCCTTGATGACCGAGTAGGAATTGAGACGGGTCGAAGCATCGCCCGTCACGCTGTGGGTCGATTGCATGAATTTCATGTGGGAGGCGAGAACCGCCTCGACCTCGGCGATATGTTCAGCCGGTACATTCAGGGCAAATCCAAAAGCGTTTGCTTTATCATGACCGTCTGCAATGGCTGTATTCATGCCAAACAGCAAGGCAAAGAAGGCGATTATCGTAAGTCGCATTTAAGTCTCCTCTGTTTTGGCAGAATTAGCCTCACATCATAGACGCTACATCGCATCTGCATGAAGCGCCAGACACCAGCAGGCAGTCATTCAGCAATCAGGAAGGTTACGTCATGCCGCTGGCCAGGCGTATCGAACGCCTCGACGCGGCCGAACCGGTTGCGAAGACGGTCGAGGATATCCTCGCGGTCGGCATAGAATATGTTGCTGCTGATCGTCATCCGGCGCCGGCACAGCAGATTCACAACCATGCCGGACCGGCAGACCGGCCGGCAGTGTTGCAGACTGTCCAGGATATACCCCCGCCATCTTTCGGCGTCGTCGATCATGCACAGGTTGAAGGTGCCGGAGAACAGCGCGTAGTCGACAGGCTCCGGCGGCATGCCGCCGACCCGAAAGCTTGCCCTACCGCCGGGAAATCGTTCATGGCAGGCACGGATCATCGCCGGATTGATGTCGAGGCCCAGATACCGCCATCCGGCGAAGGCCTCGTGCGTCGACAGGTAGTCGAGAAGGGCGCCGTAACCACATCCGATGTCGGCGATTGCCGGCGGCACCGGACAGTTGCCTGTCGTCGCCCAGTGCCGTCTTATCGCGGCAAGAAGGGCGGCAAACCGCGATGTCTGGCTCTTCGCCGAATTCCAGAACACGCCCTGCGGGCTGGGACCGTGACGTGCCAGGCTTCGGGCGTAGGCGCGGTTCACCCCAGCCTCGATCGAAAATGGCCATCGGGCCGTCAGCCACTGTTTCATGTCATCCCTCACTCGCCAGTGCCGCCCGTCCCAGCCTAGGGCCAGCATGCACAGGGGGAAAGACGCATTTGGGGCTGCCGCCCGGATCGGGTTAAGCTTGGCTGGCAGACATCACTGGCAAAAGGGTTCAATCCATGGCGGGATTCAAGGGAGGCTGCCTCTGCGG
Organism: Pseudomonadota bacterium; assembly: GCA_036143955.1. Classification (GTDB taxonomy): domain Bacteria; phylum Pseudomonadota; class Alphaproteobacteria; order Puniceispirillales; family Puniceispirillaceae; genus UBA8309. The sequence continues at coordinate 2,492 of JAYYLR010000011.1, forward strand.
CGCCGTTCGGTATCATTCTCAGGAAGATCCGATTGTCACCATCAACTGCCACTGCGACGACTGCCGCCGTTCGACCGGCGCCGTCTTCAGCACCAATGTCATGGTGCCCGAGGACCGTTTCCTGGTGGAGGGCGAAACACGCCAATACGAGCACAGCGCCGACAGTGGCAACATCATGACCAAGAGCTTCTGCCCCACCTGCGGGGCGCTTCTCTTCGGCACCAGCAGCGGGCGCCACAACATCGTGTCGGTAAGGGCTGGCACGATCGACGATCCGCAGAAGATCACCCCCTCGGTGAATGTCTATCTTGACCGCCAGATCCCGACGACCGTGATCGACGAAGGGCTTGTCGGCTGGCAGCGCATGCCGGCCAACAAGCCCTGGGAGACATCCTGAGCGGCCCTGGTAAACCGCTCCGGACTGCGTTGGGTGGTGTAATCAGTGCCCGGCCTGTGACGCCAGCTGTTCGGCCTCTGCCTGGCTCGCGCCTTCGGCCATGGCCTGGGCGATGAACTTGGCCTTATGCGCAGCCCGCTCAGCAGCATAGGTGGCCTCGACGGCAGCGTGATGCGCTTCGACAGCGGCCTTCTCGGCGGCGGCCTGAGCTTCCTCGGTGGCAACCTGGGTCGCATATTCAGCGGCTTCCGCAGCGAGCTCGGCTTATGCCTGCGCAATCTCCGCCACTTTCGCCGCCTCTTCGGTCAGGCCGGCAGCCTCGAGGGCCGCGGCCTCGGCGGCGCGGTCGGCAGCGGCCTGCGCCCGGGCGGATGCGTCCGCTGCGGCGGCGGCGGCATAGTCGCCGGTAGCCGCAGCCTGATGGCCGGCCTTGGCAATCCCGTCGGTCCGTGTCAGCGATTCATGGGCCATTTCCGAGACGCCGAAGAACACGGCATCCTGAAGAACCTCGCGCGCCGCGCCCTGGGTCATGCCCACCTTGGCGGCAGCGCGGCTGACCATATCGTCGAAATTGCCACCATCCATGATGCTGCGGGCAATATCCACACCGGCCTCGTCGAGCGTGCGCGCCGCGCTGCCGATGGCGCTCGACAGCACCTGAAGCTCCAGTTCGCTGTCCAGATCATCAACCCTTGAAATCAGCGACTCCCGCTGCACTTCGATCTTTTCCAGAAGTTCGGCCTGTTTTGTCGACTGGGCTTCGGCAGTGAGGGCGGCCTCGAATTCGGAATCATTCTGGGTGACCTTGTCATACTGTTTCTGGAGACTGTCGAGGGCGTCAACACCAGGCTTTGCCTTGGCGATCTGCTTGTCGACATAGTCTTCTTTCCCAATCATCTCGACAACGCCCTCCCAGGAATTCTGGTCCAGGCTTTCGAAATGTTCGTCATTCACATCCTTCAGGACGCCGATCAGGTTTCCGTTTGTCGGATCCAGCCCGACCTTGCGCATCTCGGCGATTTCGCGATTGGTGAATTCACGCCGGACATCTTTCCAGCCGGCCTTGCGGCCGGCATCGATGATGCTGATCACCATCTGGGTCTTTTCCGCCTTCTGCTTCGCGGCATTACAGCTGAAATCGAAAAATCCACAGGCATTGGCGTGACCTGCCGTCAACATTGTGGCGGCCAAGAGCGTCACAATGGCAAGAAACAGTTTGTTCACCGGTACCGCCAAACACAGCTGAAATCTTGTTTCACCGAATTAGTCAGAACTTATGTTCGGAAGGTTTGCCACAGGATGAAAATAATGGAAGGGGGTGCTTAATCACGTTCGCGTGAGATTCGGGATCCTGTCGCAGCGCTTTCATAAATCTGCTCTTTAATCGCCAGAATCTCGAGATAGCTGGTGGCGTCATTTTCCGGTGTTCTGCCCTCTCGCCATGCATCCACAGCATGCTGGCACAGAGCATCGACACAGCCGCCACCAAACCGCTCATCGGGCTCACAGTGCCAGATTTGCTGCCAGTCGGCCGCGCCGGTCTCGCGGCGGTGAAGCCGGCCATATCCGTCGAGCCTTACGCTGGCGGCCTCGGCCTCGACAAGCGCCTCACCCATGGTCAGCCGCCTGTTGTCGGCGGCATGGTCGATCAGCCTGTTGCCGTCGAAAATGGCGCGGCGCCCGTCGTCGTAGCCAAGTATGATGATACCTGCATCCTCGCCGGCAATATGCGGGTTCAGCCTTCGCAGGTCGGCATAGACATGGTCCGGAAGGCCGAGGAGAAACGCGAATACATCAAGAAAATGCACTGCCGTCTCATGAACAAGGAACCGTTCCATGGTCTGAAAATAGGGCTGTCTGTCGAGGTAGGCGGCAGGGCCGCGCCCGTCGCCTGGCCGTAGCGCGAAGCTGATCTGGTGGATCCGGCCAAGCGACCCTTCATCGATGATCGTCTTCAGCTGGCGGTACCATGGCTGGAAGCGGAAATTATCGTGCACAATCAGGTCCACACCCGCCTCGGCCGCCAGCCCGGCCATGCGTTGTGCCGAATCAAGGGCGCCGCAGAACGGCTTCTGGCAGATAATCCGCGGCACGCCGGCAGCCACCGCCTGTTCAATCATCCCGACATGCGTTTCCGGCGGCGTCGCGATATCCAGTATGTCGATGCGCCTGCCGTCCAGTAGCGATGCAAGGTCGGTATGGCGGTCAACACCGTCAGGCACGGCCGCGCCGGGGTCTCGGTCGGCAACGGCAACAAGGCGCGCGCCCTTCGTCCCTTGCCAGGCGGCGTGGTGGAACTGCGCGAAATAGCCGGCGCCGGCACAGGCAACACTGAATGTCTCGGTCGTCATGGCTCAAGCTATATGTCCATCGGCGCGAAAGGTGAAGCCCGCAATGCGGCTGGTGCTTTTCTTGGGAGTGTGTTTGCGCTTCAATGACATGCGAAACCAGAAAGCATCGGAACGCGCCATGTCGGAAACACTGTGGGAAGTCTACGCTGTCAAATATGCCGACCGGAACAACCGGACCCGGTTCGAGAGTTTCATGTTCGATCCTCTGCACGAGCAGCCGCATCTGATGGATTACTTCGTCTGGGTGCTGAAATCTGAATCCAGGACGATTCTCGTTGATACCGGCTATGACACCGAAGAGGCCGAACGGCGCGGCCGGCCGATCCTGCGCCATCCGGTGCAGGCCATCGGGGCGCTCGGTCTGACTGCCGATGACATCGACGACGTGATCATCACCCATCTTCACTACGACCACGCCGGAACGCTCGGGTCATTCCCGCGTGCGACCTTCCATCTGCAGCCTGCCGAAATGGCCTATGCCACCGGCCCCTGCATGTGCGAGGACGTTCTTCGCAAACCCTTCACGGGCGA
>JAYYLR010000012.1:0-5343 GCA_036143955.1 Pseudomonadota bacterium
GTGCTTCTTCCGGCCGGCATCCCCAACCTTCTGGCGAACGGCGCGCAGGGGATCGCCGTCGGCATGGCGACCTCGATTCCGCCGCACAACATCGTCGAGCTTGCCGATGCGGCGCTTCACCTCATCAGGCATCCGAACGCCTCGGTCGACACGCTGCTGCAGTTCGTCAAGGGACCCGACTTCCCGACCGGCGGCATCCTCGTCGAGCCGGCTGAAACGATCCGCGAAGCCTATGCGACCGGCCGTGGCGGATTCCGGGTCCGCGCCCGCTGGAGCGTAGAGAAGGAAAAGGGTGGCGCCTGGCAGATCGCGGTGACCGAGATTCCCTATCAGGTTCAGAAATCGCGGCTCATCGAGCGCATGGCCGACATGCTTCAGGCGAAGAAACTGCCCTTCCTTGCCGATATCAGGGACGAGTCGGCGGAAGACATCAGGATTGTCCTCGAGCCGAAGTCGCGGCGTCTGGAACCCGACGTCGTGATGGAAAGCCTGTTCAAGCTGACCGATCTCGAAACCCGTGTGCCGCTCAATCTGAATGTGCTTGATGCTGACGGGCGCCCGGGTGTGATGACGCTTCGCGATGCCCTGAATGCATGGCTTGCGCATCGGCGCGTCGTGCTGGTACGGCGCTCGAATTTCCGCCTCGGCAAGATCGAGGCGCGGCTTGAGGTGCTCGAAGGCTATCTTGTCGTGTTCCTCAATCTCGACGAGGTGATTGCGATCATTCGCGAGGCCGACAATCCGCGCGCCGGGCTGATCGAGAGGTTTTCGCTGACCGACGCGCAGGCGACCGCCATCCTCGACATGCGGCTTCGTTCACTGCGTCGCCTCGAGGAGATGGCGCTGAAGGCGGAACGCGACAGCCTGATTTCCGAGCGCGAGGAGCTGACGGCGCTGGTTGGCGACAAAAATCTGCAGTGGCAGCGGATCACGTCTGAAATCCGCGAGATGAAGACGGCTTTCGTGAAGGTCGATTCCCGCCGCACGGACTGTGCCGAGGCGCCGGTGATCGACCTAGACGCCGCCGAAATCCTCGTCGAGCGCGAGCCGATCACCGTCATCTGTTCGGAAAAGGGCTGGATCCGCGCCATGAAGGGTCATCAGGACCTTGAATCGGAGTTCAAATACAAGGAAGGCGACGGGCCGGCCTTCATTCTGCATGCCGAGACGACCGACAAGATCCTGCTGTTCGCCGAGAACGGCCGGTTCTATACGCTCGCCGCTGACAGGCTTCCCAGGGGGCGCGGTTTCGGTGAACCGGTAAGCCTGATGGTCGATTTGCCGGCCGATGTCGACATCGTTCGCCTCCTCAAGGCCCAGGGGCAGCGTCTTCTGGTCGCCGCCAGCACCGGCCACGGCCTCGTCGTGCCGACCGAGGCGGCGCTTGCCCAGACACGAAGCGGCAAGCAGGTACTGAACATCTCCGGCACGGCGCGGGCGGTGGCATGCTGCGTCGCCGAGGGCGACATGGTGGCGACCGTCGGAGTCAATCGGAAGCTTCTTGCTTTCGCATTGGATGAAATCCCTGAGATGACCCGCGGCAAGGGCGTGATCCTCCAGCGGTTCAAGGATGGCGGTCTGGCCGACGTGACGGTTTACGACTCGCAGGCCGGGCTTTCATGGAAGGCCGGCGGCGGCAGGACCCGCACGGAGACCGATATGACGCCGTGGCAGGGCAAGAGAGCGGGTGCCGGAAAGCCGCCGCCGACGGGGTTCCCGCGGCCGGCGCGCTTCACCTGAGACTTTGGGAAGGTCAGCCCTCGTAAGGCTGCCAGAAACCGTTAAGGTAAATCTCAGCCGGACGGAAGCGCGACTTGTACATCATCTTCTGGCTGCCGGACACGAAATAGCCGAGATACAGCCACGGCAGCCCGCGTTCCTGCGTATATCTCAGAAGATCGAGGATCATGTAGGTGCCGAGCGAACGCGACGCCTCCGACGGGTCGAAGAAGGAATAGACGGCACTCAGCCCGTCCTCCTGCACGTCCGTTAGCACGCAGCCGACGAGGCGGCCTTCGGCATCGCGGTAATTCATCACGAAGGTCTCGATCGGGCTGTTCTCGATCATCGCGATGAAATCGTCGCGCCCCATATTGGCCATCTGGCCGTCATGGTGCCGGCCCTTGATATAGGCGAGGAACAGCCTGTATTGCTCGTTCGTTGGCCGGATCGTGCCGATGCTGCGAGTCAGGTCGCTGTTGGCGCGGTTGATCCGCGCCAGGTTCCGCCCGGGGGTGAACTTTTTGGTATCGACCCGCCAGGGAAGGCAGGCCTGGCATTGCGGGCAGACGGGCTTGTAGACCCAGTTCTCGACGCGGCGGAACCCGGCACGCGCCAGCTCGTCATGCAGTGCAGGGTTTTCAGAGATGTCGACAGCGACCCGCTGTTCGGTCCGCCCGCTGACATAGGGGCAGTCCGATCGCATGCTGAGCCGCATCTGCAGCGGCGGTAGCTGGTGAAGTCGCTTGTCCTGATCCATGCAGCAAGGCTGTCCTGTTTTTGTGGCAAGGGCAAGGCAACAGATGCCGCACCCGCGGTCACTGGCCGCCGGAACTGTCGTCCATCTGGCGAACAAGGAAGTTGGCCGCGCGAAGGTCGGCGATGATTTCGTCGACATGTTCGGGTCCGCGGGTCTCGATCACGGCGTCGATCTTCGCAAGCTTTGCCGGCACGTCATAGAAAAGCCGCTGGTGGAAAATCTCGACGATGTTGCCGCCGCAGCGCCCGATCGAGGCGGTGATCGCCGCCAGCACGCCAGGCTCGTCCGAGATGTCGATGCGAAGTCTGGCAAGACGTCCGTCGCTGGCCATGTTCCGGTTCAGGATCGATGCTAGCAGACGCGGATCGATGTTGCCGCCGCAGATGACGACACCGACGCGCTTGCCGGTAAAGGCCGCGCGATGCTGGTAAAGCGCGGCGACGCCTGCGGCGCCCGCACCTTCGGCAACGACCCGCTGCTGTTCGATAAGGCTGCCGACGGCCCATTCGAGCGACTGTTCGTTGACCAGAAGGATATCATCGACGAGATCGGTGACCACGGGGCGCGTGACGCCGCCCGGCTTCTTGACCGCGATGCCCTCCGCCAGCGTTTCGCCGCCGCAGGCGATGTCCTTGCCGGCGACGGCAAGTTTCATCGCCGGATAGAGTTCGGTCTGCACGCCGACGATCCTGATGTTGGGGCGCATGTCGCGGGCGATTGTGGCGATGCCGCCAATCAGGCCGCCGCCGCCAATGGGCACGACAAGCACGTCCAGTTCCGGGTCGTCCGTCAGCATCTCCAGCCCGACCGATCCCTGGCCGGTCATCACATGCTCGTCGTCATAGGGGTGGATCAGCGACAGGCCGCGCGCCTTGATGAGCTGGCCGACAAGTTCTTCGCATTCATTGAGATTGCGGCCTTCAAGAACGACCTCGGCGCCGTGCGAGCGGGTGCGCGATACTTTCGCAAACGGCGTCTGCGCCGGCATCACGATCACTGCGGGAATGCCCATCTGGCGGGCGTGATAGGCCACCGCCTGGGCATGGTTTCCGGCCGACATGGTGATGACTCCGCGCTGCCGCGCTTCATCGGGCAGCGCCTGCATCGCGATAAAGGCGCCGCGGGCCTTGAAGGAAGAGGTGTGCTGGAGGTTTTCAAGCTTCAGCTTGACCTCGCAGCCGAGCGTGGCCGAGAGCATCGGCGCGTCGACGAGCGGTGTTGGCACGACATGGCCTTCAAGCCTTTTCGCAGCAGCGCGGACATCGTTCGCGGTGACGGTCATGGGTGTCTCCCGTGTATTGGTGGCGTCCGGCCGGTCAGGCCGCACCGTTCCGCAGCAGGCGCGCCGCGCGCGGGGCGAAATAGGTCAGGATGGCGTCGGCGCCGGCACGCTTGAACGCCAGCAGGCTTTCCATCATCACCCGATCCTCGTCAAGCCAGCCATGGCCGGCAGCCGCCGCGATCATGGCGTATTCCCCCGACACCTGATAGGCGACAAGCGGAACGCCGAACTCGGCCTTGGCGCGGGCGATGATGTCCAGATAGGGCATGCCGGGCTTGACGATCACCATGTCGGCGCCCTCCTGGAGGTCGAGTGCGATTTCATGAAGCGCCTCGTCGCCGTTCGCCGGGTCCATCTGGTAGGTCGATTTGCCGTCCTTTCCGGCAGTGCCGCCGGCACCGACGGCGCTCCTGAACGGACCGTAGAAGCCCGAGGCATATTTCGCGGCGTAGGACATGATCTGCACGCCGCCATGGCCTGCCTCGTCGAGCGCGCGGCGGATCTCGCCGACGCGGCCGTCCATCATGTCCGAAGGCGCGATGATCTCACAGCCCGCATCCGCCTGGCAAACCGCCTGCTGGCACAGGATGGCGACGGTTTCGTCGTTGACAATCTGCCCGTCGCGAAGCACGCCGTCATGGCCGTGGCTGGTATAGGGATCAAGCGCCACATCGCAGATGACGCCGAGATCCGGGCATGCTTCCTTGACCGTGCGAACCGTCCGGCAGACAAGGTTGTCGGCGTCGAGGGCAAGGGTGCCGTCTTCATCCTTCAGTGACGCGTCGATCGATGGAAAAATGGCGATCGCAGGGATGCCGAGCGCCATGGCGTCGCGTGCCTGCGCCACAAGCCTGTCCACCGTGAGCCGTTCGACACCTGGCATTGCCTCGACGGGTTCAGCGCTGTCCGTTCCTTCGATCACGAACATCGGCCATATCAGATCATCGACGGAAAGCCGGCTCTCCGCCATCATCCGGCGCGAGAAGGCCTTCATCCTGTTCCGACGCATTCGCGTGGCCGGGTATTCACCTCTACTCATCTCGGCTCCAATTGACTAGAGTGGCGCGAACCGCCGCCCATTGTGGCTCGCACAGGGTGGTCTGATCCTGCCCCGACATATAGCCAGCATCGGAACGCGACGCAATGCAACAGGACGATATCCGTTTTTCCATCGAGGGGCATGTCGGCCTTATTGAGATCGACCGGCCGAAGGCGCTCAATGCTCTGAGCTATGACATGGCTGTTGCACTGCGGCAGGTGCTTCAGGGATGGGCCGAAGACGATAACATCATGCATGTTGTGCTGGTCGGCTCGCAACCGAGAGCCTTTTGCGCCGGCGGCGACGTCCGTGATCTCCATGCTGTTTCTTCACGCGGCGAGTTTGACCGGATGAAGGTCTATTTCGGTGCCGAATACGGCGCGCATCTCGCCGTCTATAAATTTCCGAAGCCGGTGATTTCGCTCGCCGACGGGATCGTCATGGGCGGCGGTGCCGGGCTGATGCAGTGCAGCACCCACATGATCGTCACCGAAAAATCGCGCTTCGCGATGCCGGAAAGCGCCATCGGTCTGTTCCCTGATG
>JAYYLR010000013.1:0-27176 GCA_036143955.1 Pseudomonadota bacterium
CCATGCGCGCCATTTCCTTCTATTGTGAACTGGCACAGGCTGCCGTTCTCGACGGTCTGCAGACCGAGATGATGAGCAGTGGCGGCGACGCCGGCGAAGCCGCAGAGGCACCTGTTGAAGCAGCTGCCACCGAGGCGGCGCCTGAGGTACCGGCTGAAGCTGAAGAGGCCGCCGCGGCGGAAGCTGCCGAAGCCCCGGCCGAAGAAGCAACTGCTGCCGAGGAAGCACCTGCGGCCGAAGCGGCGAAGGACTGACAACGGCGCGAATGCCGCGCATGAATTCAAGGCAGCCGCCTCGGAAACGGGGCGGTTTCCCGCATTAAGACCATATTGAGATCGAAACCACCCGAAACAGGAACATGACAATGAGCGTAACTGCTGCACTTGTGAAGGAACTCCGCGAAAAGTCCGGCGCCGGCATGATGGACTGCAAGAAGGCCCTTGCCGAGACCGACGGTGACATGGAAGCCGCCATCGACTGGCTGCGCACGAAGGGTCTTGCGACCGCTGCCAAGAAATCCGGACGCGTTGCCTCTGAAGGCCTTGTTTCCTTCGCTGTTGACGGGACGCGCGGCGCGGTCATCGAACTGAATGCCGAAACCGACTTCGTGGCCCGCAACACGGAATTCCAGGAATTCGCCTCCACGCTGGCAGGCCTCGCCCTTGACTCTGGTGATCTCGACGCGCTGAGCGCGGCAGATTATCCCGGCACCGGCCGCAATGTTGCCGAGGAGCTGACCCACAAGATTGCCACGATTGGCGAAAACATGTCGCTCCGCCGCATGGCCAGCCTGTCGGTCGGGTCCGGTTCCATCGTGTCCTACATGCACAACGCCACGGCCCCGGGCCTCGGCCGCATCGGCGTCCTTGTCGCGCTGGAATCGACCGCCGGTGCCGATGTGCTGGAAGGTCTGGGCAAGCAGATCGCGATGCACATCGCGGCCACGTCGCCGGCAAGCCTGTCTGTCGACGACCTTGACCCCGATTCCGTCCAGCGTGAGCGTGACGTCCTCATCGAACAGGCCAAAGCCTCCGGCAAGCCGCAGGAAATTGCCGAAAAGATGGTTCAGGGCCGGATGAAGAAGTACTATCAGGAAGTTGTTCTTCTTGAGCAGACATCGGTGATCGATGGCGAAACACGCATTGCCGACGTTGTTGCCAATGCCGGCAAGGACGCGGGCGCCGACATTGCACTGACCGGCTATGTCCGCTTTAATCTCGGCGAAGGTATCGAGAAAGAAGAGACGGATTTCGCCGCCGAGGTCGCAGCACAGCTGTCCTGACCCGGCGCTGCGCTGACCGGCTGGCAGGGAGTCTGAATGAACGATAAGGGCGACAGCAGGGGCGGGCCGGCACAGCGCTACAAGCGTGTTCTCCTGAAAATTTCGGGTGAGTCCCTTATGGGCGGTCAGTCCTACGGGATCGATCCGGAAATGGTTGCCACTGTCGCCAGCCAGGTCCGCGACGTCGTGAATTCGGGCGTCGAGGCCTGTCTTGTCATCGGCGGCGGCAATATCTTCCGCGGCGTTTCCGGCGCTGCTGCCGGAATGGAACGCGCCACTGGCGATTACATGGGGATGCTTGCCACCGTGATGAACGCGCTGGCAATGCAGAATGCGCTGGAAAATCTTGACGTCCCGACCCGCGTCATGTCCGCACTTCCCATCAGCGCCGTGTGTGAGCCCTATATCCGCCGCCGTGCCATGCGCCACCTCGAAAAGGGGCGAGTTGTCATCTTTGCCGCCGGCACCGGAAACCCGTTCTTCACCACCGACACGGCGGCAGCGCTTCGCGCGTCAGAAATGGCGTGCGAGGCCCTTCTCAAGGGCACCCGCGTCGACGGCGTTTATTCCTCAGACCCCGAAAAGGATCCCGAGGCCGTTCGCTACGATACGCTGAGCTACCTTCAGGTGCTTTCAGAGGATCTGAGGGTCATGGATGCGTCTGCCGTGTCGCTGGCCCGCGAGAACGCCATTCCGATCATTGTATTTTCTATCGAGGAAGATGGCGGTTTTGCCCGCGTCCTGCAGCATCAGGGGAAATTCACCATAGTGAGCTGAAGCAAATCTTTTCAGACCTTCACAAATAGATACGATGTGAACATGATAACGCCCGCAAAGGGCGGAACCGAATGGGGAGTGGCAAATGTCCGAACTCGATCTCGATGATATCCGGCGCCGGATGGACGGCAGCCTCAACAGCCTGAAGACCGAATTCATGGGGCTTCGCGCTGGCCGCGCCTCGACCGGCATGCTGGAACCCATCATGGTCGAAGCTTACGGGTCGAAGATGCCGATTTCACAGGTCGGCAACATCTCCGCTCCCGAGTCACGCCTGTTGACGGTAACTGTCTGGGATGCGTCGCTGACGAGTTCTGTTGAAAAGGCAATTCGCGAGTCGGATCTCGGTCTCAATCCGATGGCGGAAGGAACGCTGATCCGCGTTCCGATCCCTGATCTGTCCGAGGAACGCCGTCGCGACATGGTCAAGGTTGCCGGCCGCTATGCCGAGGCCGCGCGTGTTTCCGTTCGCAACGTTCGGCGCGATGGTATTGAGACGGCAAGAAAAATGGAGAAGGACAGCCTGATTTCGGAAGATGAACTTCGTGGGCTGGAAGGCGATATCCAGAAGCTGACCGACGATCACGTAAAGATGATTGATGACGCCCTTTCCAATAAGGAAAAGGAAATCACTCAGGTCTAGTTTCAAGGCTTCGGATGGTCAGGCAGGGTTGATCGATCGAATGACGAAATATCCACATCATCTCGCCATCATCATGGATGGCAACCGCAGATGGGCCCGGCAGCGTGGCATGGCCGCGTTACGTGGCCATCAGCGTGGCGCGGAAACCCTTAAGGCGGTCACGCGGCATGCGCATGGCCGCGGCATCAGATGGCTTACCGCCTTTGCTTTCTCGTTCGAGAACTGGAGCCGACCAAAGCCCGAGGTGGACGGGTTGATGGGGCTGTTGCGCGGGTTCCTTGAAAATGACGTCGGCGAGCTGAACGAGGAAAACGTCAAACTCAGGGTTATCGGCAACAGGTCGCGCTTTACGCCGCGTCTTGGCCGGCTCATTGAATGGGCCGAGCACGAAACGGCGGCCAACACCGGCATCAACCTGACGCTTGCGCTTGATTATGGCGGTCGACAGGAAGTTACCTCTGCCGCCCGCAAACTGGCGAACGAGGTGGCGAACGGCATGCTTGATCCGGGCGATATCAACGAGGACATGTTGAAGTCGCGCATGGGGTCAGCCGCCTTGCCGGATATCGACCTTCTGATCCGGACAGGTGGCGAGCAGCGTGTCTCCAATTTCATGCTCTGGGACATATCCTACGCTGAACTTCATTTCACGCCGATCTTCTGGCCAGACTTTTCAACCAATGATCTGGACCGCGCTCTGAGCGATTTTGCCGGTCGGGAACGGCGTTTTGGTGGCAACGGAATTGTTGACGTCAACGAGACCGTAACCTCTCTGGCCGACAAGCGGCGCCTGTCCTGATAGATTGATGGCCGGGGACCAACCATCGACGACGCAGCGCCGGATTTTCGGAACGCTGCTGTTTCTCCCGGTCGTAGGTCTGTTTCTGGTCTCACAGACCGTTGCACAGTGGCTTTTTGTTGCATTTGCGTTTGCGATGGCATGGGAACTGGCATCCATGCTGCGGATGCATCAACTGCTCCGTCTGAGCCTGATGTTTGACATCGCGCTTTTCGCCATTCCGGCTCCGCTTGTTGTCGAAATGGAACTTCTGGCCGGATTTTCCCTGTGGCCGGTCTTTCTCGCACTTGCCACGCTGATCGCGTTTTTCGTGTGGAAGATCACGTCGAACCGACTCGCGGCACTTTTCACCGCTCTGTTGCTGCTGTGTATCCTTTCGGCCCGAGAAATCCTCGGCTTTGACGGCGGTCATCTGACACTTCTGTCGGTCGCCGCTGCTGTCGCCGGCTGTGATGTTGCCGCTTATTTTGTCGGAAGGCACGTCGGGGGGCCGCGGCTGGCGCCTGTCATCAGTCCGAAGAAGACACGCTCCGGTGCGGTTGGCGGGCTTGTCGGTGCCGTGCTGGTGACGATGGTCGTCGGCGGCTACAACTCGCTCTCTGTCGCGGAAGCGATTCTTGCCGGCTGCTGCATCGCCATTCTTGCACAGTCGGGCGATCTGCTTGAGTCCGCTCTCAAGCGCAATCTGGCGATCAAGGACAGTGGAAACCTGATCCCCGGGCATGGCGGATTTCTCGACCGCTTCGACGGCTATCTGCTTACATTGCCGGCTCTGTATCTGTATATGGTGTGGGCCGGAACTTAGATGTGCCTGCATTAACGGCGCGCAGGCAGGGTTTGGGATGTGACAAAGCAGCTCTCAATTTTTGGGTCGACGGGATCGATCGGTACCAGCACCCTCGCGCTTGTTGAAGCCTGCCCGGATCAGTTCGATGTAAAGATTCTGGTGGCCGGGTCTCATGCCGGTCTTCTTGCTGAGCAGGCATTGCGGCATCGCCCTGAAACCGTCGGGCTGGCATCAGAGGAGCATGCCGCGGAATTGACAGCCGCGCTGGCGGGTTCAGGGATCGAAATCGTCATTGGCGAGGCCGCCTGCACGGCGCTGGCGCGTCGTCCAGTCGACGTCGTTGTCGCCGGAATTGTTGGTCTTGCAGGCCTGCCTTCGGTGATTGCCGCGCTTGAATGCGGACAGACGGTGGCGCTTGCCAACAAGGAATCGCTTGTCTCGGCGGGCGCATTGGTGACGCAGACCGCAGCACAAAACAGCGCCAGATTGCTTCCGGTTGACAGCGAACACAGCGCGATTTTCCAATGCTGGCTCGGATGGGCGGGGCATGCCGCAAAGGGTGGCGCGCCAATCGGCACCGAGTCAATCCGCAGCATTTGCCTGACCGCCTCCGGAGGCCCGTTCCGCGACCGGCCGCTTGATAGCTTCGGGTCCATTACGCCGGCCGAGGCGGTGCGTCACCCGAACTGGTCGATGGGCCGCAAGATTTCGGTCGACAGCGCGACGATGATGAACAAGGGACTCGAGGTGATAGAGGCTGCATGGCTCTTTGGTCTCGACAGCGACAGGATCGACGTGCTGGTGCACCCGCAGGTGGCCATACACGGACTTGTCTATTTCAATGATGGCTCTGTCATAAGCCAGCTCGGCACAGCCGATATGAAAACCCCGATATCCTATGCGCTGGCCTGGCCGGATCGGCTGATGTGGGATCCCGAGCCGCTCGATCTCGCGGCGATGGGACAGCTGGACTTTCGGGCTGTCGACGAACAGCGTTATCCCTGCTTTCGGCTGGCGCGCCAGGCACTGGCGGCCGGCGGCGTGATGCCGACCGTGTTGAACGCCGCCAACGAGGTGGCTGTCGATGCCTTTCTTGACGGCAGAATCGCCTTCACCGGAGTCGCCGGCCTTGTTTTGGACTGCCTTGAAAATGCACCGCGAGGAGATGTCGACACGCTGGATGCCGTGCTGGATGTTGATCGGCAAACCCGTGACCTCGCCCGCGCGATGTGCCCTTGACAGAACAGGCAAAACAACCAAGTTGACGGTGGCGGGCATGATCTTGCCTGCCGTCGAAATCAATCAGGATCGGAGACCGCGCCGCAATGCCGGACCTCAGCGCTGCACAACTCATCATCGGCTTTCTGCTGCTTCTGACGCCGGTGGTGTTCTTTCATGAACTTGGCCACTACTGGGTGGCGCGCCGCGCCGGTGTCGTGGTGGAGGTTTTTTCTGTCGGCTTCGGTCCCGAGATTTACGGCTGGACATCCCGCAGCACAGGCACGCGGTGGCGTATCGCGGCGATACCCCTTGGCGGCTATGTCCGGATGCGCGGCGACGAAACCGAAGCTGGTGGTGAAGCTGAAGGTGCCTCTTCTTTATCCGGCAGCTTCGCCGCTGCCGGCCTGTGGTGGCGGATCGCCATCGTTGCCGCCGGACCCATAGCCAATTTCATTCTCGGTATCCTTCTGTTCGCCATGGTCTACATGACCGCCGGCAAAATCTTTCTGCCGGCGCAGATCGGTGAGGTTATGCCCGAAACGGCCGCTGCCGAGGCAGGGCTGCGGCCTGGCGACATGGTGACCGAAATTGATGGTATTTCGGTTCGTGATTTCAACGACATGCGTGGGCTGGTCGTCGAGAGCCCCGGACGCGCGCTCGATTTCACCATTCTTCGCGATGGCAGGGAACTGACCCTTGATGTAACGCCGACCCCGCGTTTCAACGAGGAATTGCAGATCTATATGGGCGTTCTTGGGGTCAAGTCGGTTGGTGCCGGCGCGCGGGAGCGACTTCTCCCGGGGAGCGCTCTCGTGGCTGCAACCTCGGATGCCTTCCGAATGTCCGTGATGATCCTGCGTGGCCTTGCGAGGCTTGGCAGTGGCCAGATGCAGGCTGGTGAGGTGCAGGGGCCGGTCGGCATAGCCAAGATTTCCGGATCCGCTCTTCAACAGGGTCTGATTCCCTTTGTCCTTCTTACGGCCGTGATTTCGATCAATCTCGGTTTGATAAATCTACTGCCGATCCCGGCGCTTGATGGCGGTCATCTTGTGTTCTTTTTCTGGGAGGCCATTTTCGGCAAACCTCTGCCGCTGGCGGTGCAGGGAGTGCTGCTTCGTGGCGGCATCGCCATTCTGATGGGATTGATGGTGGTTCTCGTCGCCTTCGACCTTGCCAGACTTGTTGGCTGAAAACCGTTTCCGGTCTGGTCACCCTGAAATGTTAGCTTTGATAACGGCGACGGCATGGGTATAGTTTTGCCACCGGATTAGGAGAGCTGAACCCATGCCGAAACTGGTGCTGATTTTCCTGTTGTTTCTGGTTTCCGCCGTGGGATTACCTCCGCAATCGTCGGCGCAGACAGCAGAACAGAACGTGCGCATCGACGAGATAGCCGTGACCGGCACCCGGCGCGTCGCCGTCGGCACCGTTCTGTCCTACCTTCCCGTCCGCGTTGGCGACAGGGTGTCGCGAAGCTCCCTGAGCATCGCTCTTGAGCGCCTTTTCGAAACCGAACTTTTTGCTGATATCGACATTGATATCGACGGTTCGGTCTTGCGTGTTTCAGTTGTCGAGAACCCAATTATCAATCGGGTGAACATCGAGGGCAATGACGCGCTGGATGACGAGAAGCTCCTTGAAGTCATCGACATCCAGCCACGGCGGGTCTACACGCGAAAGCTTGCCCTTGAGGCCAGCCAGCGCCTTTTGGAAGTCTATCAGGCCGCCGGACGATATGCGGCGGTCGTCGACCCGCAGATCATCGAACTTGATGAAAACCGGGTAGATCTTGCCTTCGTTGTCAATGAAGGGCCGCTGATCAAGATCAGCTCCATCACCTTTGCTGGCAACCGGCAGTTTTCCGACTCAGCCTTGCGACGTGCCATTTCGAGCCGGGTAACCAACTGGTGGGCCATTTTCTCGACGTTGGACAAATATGATGAGGCAAGGCTCGATTATGATATCCGCCTCCTTCGACAGTTTTACCTGTCGCGCGGCTATGCCGACATTGAAGTGTCGCGGGCCCAGGGAGGGCTGTTGCCGGACCGCACCGGATTTGCTGTCTCGTTCATTCTCGAGGAGGGACAAAGATACAAGGTTGACGAGATCTCTGTCGAAAGCCAGATCGAGAATGTGGACATTGAGGCCCTGCGCGGTCTCTTCGATTTTGGCGATGACAGCTGGTATGACGTTCGGGCTCTCGAGCAGGGGCTTCTGGACATCACAAACCAGCTTGGCTCGCTTGGCTACGCCTTCGTGAATATCGAGCCTGAGGTTGTCACCGATCCGCAGACCGGTCTTCTCGATATCGCCGTCTATATCGGCAAGGCCCGCAAAAACTTTATTGAGCGTATTGAGATCGTCAACAATGTGCGGACGCTTGATTCGGTTATCCGGCGGGAGTTCGAGATCATTGAAGGCGACGCTTTCAATCAGCTGAAGCTCGACAGGTCCATCCGGAATGTCAGGAACCTCGGTTTCTTCTCCGACGTGTCGGTGCGAAACATCGTTGGCAGCTCCGAAGAGCAGACGATCACCGAGCTGACGGTCGAGGAACAGTCCACGGGCGAATTCTCTGTCGGTGTCGGCTATTCGTCGCTTGACCAGACCAGCTTCTCCATCGGACTCGACGAACGCAATTTCCTCGGCACCGGCCGTGGGCTGAGCTTCTCGATCGACGTCTCGAAAAGCCGATCCAATGTCAGGATCGGGGTATCCGAACCCTATCTGTTCGGCCGAAATCTGACTGGCCGTGCTGCTGTGTTCAACGAGAAGATCAAGGAGGACACCTTCTCGATCAACCGCCGCGGTTTCGACTTCGGCATCGGTTTCTCGGCGGCAGACGATTTTTATCACCGGGTAGGGTATGAACTGTCTCAATCGAAGACGACGGAAAAATCCTCCAAGGCCCAGTCCGTCACTGGCGAAAATGGCAAGACAATCCTGAAATCGGCCGTCAGCTACACCGTGGGCCAGGACAAGCTCGACAATCGGGCCGACCCTTCCGAGGGCTCGCTCATCGAGCTTGCGCAGGAGGTTGCCGGAGTTGGCGGCGATGCCCAGTTCTACAAGGTGATTGCAAGCGCTGCCTATTATCAGCCCGTTCTGTTCAACAGCTACTTCTTCGGCGTCAAGGGCCGGGTCGGCCAGGTGTCGGGTCTCGGCGAGAAGGTCACCCAGTCACAGCGCTTCTTTCTTGGTGGCCGCAGTGTTCGCGGTTTCGACAGCAGCGGCATCGGCCCGCGTGACCTCGGTTCCAACGCTGCTGTTGGCGGTAACACCCTGATGAACGGGAGCTTTGAAGTGGTATCGCGTGCCGGCATCAGCAAGGACCTGAACATGCGCTGGACGGTGTTTTCAGATTTCGGTTCGGTGTGGGGAACCGACTATCCCGGCGGCGTTCGTGGCGCGAACGATTCTTCGATCAGAACCTCGCTTGGCGCCGGCCTGCTCTGGGATACATTCATCGGGCCGATGTCCTTCTACTGGGCCAAGCCCACGGCCAAGAAGAGCTATGACCAGACCAAGACATTCCAGTTCACCATCGGAACGCGGCTGTAGCCGCAGGGCGGGCCGCGGCAGCGCCGTGGCTGTCGCCCTCGGTGGTGCATGTCTGTGGCTGGCTTTAATGGGCTGGCCGACGATTTTGCTGGCGCAGCAGGGCGACAGTCTCGCCGAAGGCGGGTTGGCGCTGCCGGTCGATACCGTGGACATGTCTGTCGAGAGGATCGGCCTGATCGACATCGAGGGTGTGCTGCGGGCGTCATCGGGGGCGGCCAGGGTACGCGAACTTCTTGACGAGCAGAGACGTGCCTTCCAGCAGGAATTCGCCGAGCGGGAAGCGGCGCTCCAGCGGACCGAGCGCGACCTTGTGGCAAAACGCGGCGAACTTTCCGAGGCTGAATTTGCCTCTCAACTGGCGGAATTCGAGGCTGAGGTGACACAGATTCAGAAAGAGATCCAGTATCGCCGAGAAGCCATCGACATTGCGTTTCAGGAAGCCCAGACGAAACTTCGCGACATCGCCATCCAGATTGTCACCGAGCTCGCGCAGGAAAAGCGCCTCGATGTCGTTCTTGTTCGCGAAACGGCGTTGATTTTTCGCCCGAGCCTCAACCTTTCGGCGGAAGTCCTGCGCCGGCTTGATGAGCGAACGAAAAACGCGCGGATTGAAGTCACTATCGGTGCCACCGGAGCGGCTGAGTAGATTATGGCGATCGACGAGAGATTCTTCCTGTTTTCGCCGCGTGCGGCTTCAGACATCGCCGAATCGCTCGGTCTCGAGATTCACGGGTCCGGTGCTGTGATGATAACAGGCGCAGCGCCTCTCCATGAGGCCGGCGCCGGCGATCTGACCTTCCTTGGTGAGAGCGCCGATCTGCCTGGGGGACAGCTTGCCGGTGCAATCGTGATCGCCGGCGCCGGCGTCGCGGCAGGTCTGTCGGATGACACAGTGCTGCTGGTCAGCGAGGCACCGCGCCGCGATTTCGCGCTGGCGCTGGCGCAGCTTGTCGGCGAGCGCGACGGCGAGGTGCCTCTGATGCCGGCAACGGCGCTACCGGATGTGCGGATTGACCCCGGGGTTGCGATTGGACGAAACGTCGAAATCGGGCCGGGAAGCGTTGTCGAAGCCGGCGTCGTCCTTCATCACGGCGTCAGGATTGGCCGCAACTGCCGCATCGGTGCCAACGCCGTTCTGTCGCACTGCAATCTTGATGATGACGTCGTTATCGGCGCCGGTTGCGTGGTTGGCGGGCAGGGGTTCGGATTCGAGATCACACCGGAAGGCGCTGTTCTGTTGCCGCACGTCGGCTCGGTCAGTATTGGCGGGGCCACCCGTATTGGCTCCGGCTGTACCATCGACCGCGGGACCCTTGGTCCCACATCGATTGGTCGCGGCGTGATGATGGACAATCTGGTTCATGTCGCGCACAACTGTGTCATTCGTGAGAATGCGGTTCTGGCGGCCCAGGTGGGTCTTGCCGGCGGCGCCGTGATCGGGCGCGGCGCCATGCTTGCGGGTCAGGTCGGTGTCAGCTCCAAGGTGTCGGTCGGTGACGGCGCGGTCGTTATGGGACAGTCCGGTGTCACCAAGGATGTGCCGGCGAACACCACCGTTGTCGGGTTTCCGGCTGTTGAAGCGCGCGAAGCCTGGCGGGAACGGGCCGCCCTGCGGCGCCTCATTGCGAAGTCCAGCAAAAAGGAAACATAGGTCATGAGTGATCCGATCACCGAGCTTGATATCGACCAGATCCAGCGGCGCATCCCGCACCGCCCGCCGATGCTGCTGATCGACCGTGTCGAGGACATCGTTCCCGATACCAGTGCCGTCGGCGTCAAGATGGTCAGCGTGAACGAACCGTTCTTCGCCGGGCATTTCCCCGACTACCCCATCATGCCCGGTGTGCTCATTGTCGAGGCGATGGCGCAGACCGCGGCCTGCATGGTCAGCGTGACGCTGGGCGGTGATACCGACGACAAGCTGGTGTTTTTCACCACCATCGACAAGGTCCGTTTCCGCAAGCCGGTTCGACCCGGCGCGGTTCTGAAGCTCCATATCGAAAAACGGGGTGCCAAGGGGCCGCTATGGAAGTTCAGCGGCCATGCCACCGTTGACGGGGTGAAAACCTCGGAGGCCGAGTTTGCGGCGATGATCGTCGATCCCCAGCGCTGAGCCGTAACCTCCCGAAAGACCGCGTCATGACCGTTTCCATTCACAAGACCGCCATCATCGACCCGAGCGCGGACATCGGCGCCGATGTAGAGATCGGCCCCTACTGCATTGTCGGCCCGCACGCGGTTATCGGTGACCGGGTCCGCCTGCGCTCGCACGTGGTTGTCGAGGGGCGGACAACGCTCGGCGCCGACTGCGATGTCTATCCCTTTGCGGCGCTCGGACTGGCGCCGCAGCATACGCGCTACGAAGGCGAGCCTTCGACCCTCGAGATCGGGAGCCACTGTGTGATCCGCGAGCATGTGACAATGCATCCCGGAACCGCCATCGACGCCATGCGTACCGTTGTCGGCGACCATGGGCTGTTCCTGGTGGCATCGCATGTGGCGCATGACTGTGTAGTCGGCGATCATGCCATTTTTGCCAACAATGCCTCGCTTGGCGGCCATGCGAAGATCGGCAGCCATGTGATGATGGGAGGCTTTGCGACAGTTCAGCAATGGTGCCGCGTCGGCGACCATGCCATGGTCGCATCGCAGACGGCGGTCGACAGCGACGTCATCCCGTTCGGGATCGCCGTCGGCAACCGGGCCTGCCTGACCGGCATCAACGTCATCGGTCTTGGTCGCCGCGGATTTTCCGAGGACAGCATCACGACCCTTCGCAGTCTGTATCGCGACCTGTTTCGCGGTCCGGGTGTTTTCAATGACCGGCTGGCGGCGGCGCGGGCCTCCTTTGCCGGCAGTGAGGAAGCGGCGCAGGTTTTCGCCTTTCTCGAGGATGCCGGCCGTAACGCAGTCTGTCAGGCGGCGCAAAGATAGGAGACGTGATGTCGAGGCTGGCGGTCATAGCGGGGCAGGGGCGTCTTCCCGAAGAGCTGGCCCGACATGCCCGCGACCAGGGCCATGACGTTGTGATCTTCAGAATCACCGGCCAGGCCGACGCCGCCTTTTCGGGTTTCGAGACATTTGATGTGCCGCTTGGCGCCATCGGTTCGACCCGTCAAAAGCTGACCGAGACCGGCTGCACAAGCATGGTCATGGTGGGAAGGATACGGCGCCCGTCACTTGCCGAACTGAAACCCGATGCCGCCGCAGTGGCGCTTCTTGCCAAGGCGGTGGGGCGCGGCGACGATGCCCTCCTTCGCGTGATATCCGACTATTTTGCCGAAGCTGGCATCGAAACCCTGTCGCCTGACAGTTTGGTGCCGCGAGTCAGGATGCCCGAGGGGCTGCTTGCCGGAGATGTCGATGCGGCCCGCAGGGTCGATATCGAGCTTGGTGTCGATGTTCTCGCTGCCCTTGGCGATCATGATGTCGGCCAGGGCGTGGTGGTTCAGGATGGCCGCGTCATGGCGATCGAGGCGGCGGAAGGCACCGATGCCATGCTTGAACGCGCCGCCGCGCTTCTTGACACTTCCGCACCGGCCGCCGTGTTCGTAAAGGCACCGAAGGCTGGTCAGGACATGCGTCTGGATCCGCCGGTGGCCGGTGCCGAGACGCTGCGGCGGGCCGCTGCCGCCGGCATCGGTGTGGTCGCCCTGAAGGCCGGCGGCGTGATCCTCGCTGACGAGCCGGAAACGCTCCGTTCCCTTGCCGACGAACTTCGCCTTGTGGTGATTGGAATTTGACGGCGCCGGTCTTCATCCTTGCCGGGGAGCCGTCCGGCGACCGCCTGGCGGCAAGCCTGATGCGCGCCATCAACGAGGCCTATGGCCGGCAGCAATGGATCGGTGTCGGCGGCCCGGCAATGGCCCGGCAGGGTTTGGCGGGCGCGCATGCCATGGACAGCCTGACGGTCATGGGGTTCGGGGCTGCGCTTACCGCCTATCCGCGCCTGTCGCGCTTTGCCGACAGGCTTGTTGACGAGATCATGGCGGCGCGGCCGCGACTTGTCATGACCGTTGATGTCAAAGGTTTCTCCCTCAGGCTTGCCGCGCGGCTGAAGCGCCGCATGGCGGCCGAGGGCTGGAGCGCCCCGATCATCCACACGGTCGCGCCGACAGTCTGGGCATGGGGCGCCTGGCGCCGGCATCGCGTTGCGCGGGCCGTCGACGGTTTGCTCTGCCTGTTTCCGTTCGAGCCGGACTATTTCACGCCGCTTGGCGTGCATGCCAGCTTCATAGGGCATCCCGAGGCTTTCAATCCTTCCTATGACGACGCTGTGCGGCCTGCCCTGTCGGAAGCGCCGCATGTCACGCTGCTGCCGGGAAGCCGGCGTTCCGAGATCGAGAATATGCTGAAGCCGATGCTGATCACGCTGTATAATCTTCGCTGGACGCATCCGCAGGTCACCGCAACGATCCCGGCGCTGCCTGCCATGCAGGGCGCCATAGAACTCGTGATGCAGCGCATGCCCGGAAGCGAATCCGCTGTTAGCGTCGATTGCCGCGAAAACGCTCTGTTCGATGCGCTTGCACGTTCACGCGGCGTGCTCGCCGCCTCCGGAACGGTCACGCTGCAGACGGCGCTCTACGGTGTGCCGGGGGTGGCCTGCTACATCACCTCGGGCCTTTCCGCGGCCATCGGGCGGCGCCTTGTCAGGATGGACAGGGTGATACTGCCGAATGCGCTTCTCGGCCGTGAGGTGTACCCGTTCCTGTTTCAGGAAGCCGCCACGCCGCGCGAACTGACGCGGGCGCTTCTCCAGGTTCTTGATGACGGGACGGCCGAGGCCAGGGCGGCTGACGACGCACGGGCCCTCAGGGCGCTGCTGCGCGGGGATTCGGACTCGTTTGATGCGAATGTCGCAGCCGCCATGGCACCCTGGATGGACGCTGCGCGACGGACGCCGTCCTAACCGCGCTTGCCGAGATCGACGAACGGACGATGCGCCGGACCGGTGTAGAGCTGGCGCGGACGGCCAATGCGCTGCATCGGGTCGGTAATCATCTCGTTCCACTGCGCGACCCACCCGACTGTGCGGGCAACGGCGAACAGGACGGTGAACATCGACGTCGGGAAGCCCATCGCCTTGAGGATGATCCCCGAATAGAAATCGACATTCGGATACAGCTTTTTATCAATAAAATACTGATCCTTAAGCGCCATACCTTCAAGTTCCATCGCAAGTTCAAGAAGTGGGTCCTCAATGCCAAGATCGTCGAGAACCTGGTGGCATGTCTCACGAAGCACTTTCGCGCGCGGATCGAAATTCTTGTAGACGCGGTGGCCGAAGCCGAAAAGCCGGAACGGGTCGTCACGGTCGCGGGCCTTGGCGACATATTCGGCGATATTGTCCTTGTGGCTGATCTCGTTCAGCATGTTGAGAACGGCCTCGTTGGCGCCGCCATGCGCCGGGCCCCAGAGCGAGGCGATGCCGGCGGCAATGCAGGCGAACGGGTTCGCGCCCGACGAGCCGGCAAGCCGCACAGTCGAGGTTGAGGCGTTCTGCTCGTGGTCGGCGTGAAGGATGAAGATCTTGTCCATCGCGCTTGCGAGGATCGGGTTCACCACATAATCCTCGGCCGGTACGGCGAAGCACATATGCAGGAAGTTCTCGGAATATGACAGGTTGTTGCGCGGATAGTTGAACGGCTGGCCAAGCGAATATTTGAACGCCATGGCCGCCAGGGTCGGGATCTTCGCGATCAGGCGCCGCGAGGCGATCATCCGCTGCATCGGGTCGTGAATGTCGGTTGAATCGTGATAGAAGGCCGACATCGCGCCGACGACACCGCACATGATGGCCATCGGGTGCGCGTCGCGCCGGAAGCCGCGATAGAAGTTCGACAGCTGCTCATGAACCATGGTGTGGCGGGTGATCGCCTCGTCGAACGCGGATTTCTGCTCGGCGTTCGGCAGTTCGCCTTCAAGAAGAAGATAGGCCAGTTCGAGGAAATTCGACTTGTTGGCAAGCTCCTCGATTTCGTAGCCGCGATGAAGCAGCACGCCTTCGTCGCCGTCGATATAGGTCAGGCCCGACATGCAGGAGCCGGTCGCCCCATAGCCGGGGTCGAAGGTGAACATGCCGGTCTGACCGTAGAGCTTGCGGATATCAAGTACGTCCGGGCCGACCGTTCCGTCGATCACAGGCAGCGTCACGCTGTTGCCGGTGTCATTGTCGGTAAGGGTTACGGTCTTCGAAGTGTCGGTATCTGCGGCCATGCCTGTCCTCGGTTCAACCTGGCGTGATGTTCATGATCGCCAGCGAACCTGCGGCTCGTCGGCGCACTGCATGGGGGAGCCCTTGATTAGCCCGAACCATTAAATTTTGCAAGTTATTCGGATACGTTCGGCCACTTCCTCAGGTCCGAGCGCAACCATCACGTCGGTGATCGACGGCGACTGTTTCGTGCCGGTAAGCGCGGCCCGCAACGGAAGGCCGATATCTTTCATTTTCAGGCCGTTATCGGAAAGCCACCCTTTCAGGAATCCGGACAGTGCCTCGGGTGACCAGGCGTTTTCGGGAAGTGCGGCGGCAAGCGCGTTGAGGCGTGCCCTCGCGTCATAATCCAGAAGGCTGGCGGCGTCGTCCTCGACTGGCGGCGGGCCGTCATGAATCAGGTAGCCGATGCTGCCGGCGATATCCAGATGGGTTTTCGCGCGTTCCTTGAGAAGCGGTGCCAGGGCAGCAAAGCGGGCCCCGGCGGCCGGGCTTGACGGATCGACATGCGGCGCCACGAGGTCCCACAGGGCGTCGTCGTCCGTGTCACGAAGATAGTGGCTGTTGATGTCGGCAAGCTTGTCGAAATCGAAACGAGCCGGCGATTTGCCGACACGGCCGAGATCAAACAGCGATACGGCATCCGCGCGGCTGATGATTTCCTCGTCTCCGTGGCTCCAGCCAAGCCGAAGCAGGTAGTTCACCACCGCTTCGGGAAGAAAACCCATCTCGCGATAGGCATCGATACCGAGCGCGCCGTGCCGCTTCGACAGCTTGGCGCCATCGGCCCCGTGGATCAGCGGAATATGCGCGAAGACAGGTACGTCCCATCCCATGCCGCGATAGACCATCGACTGTCGGAAAGCATTGTTCAGATGGTCGTCGCCGCGGATGACATGCGTCACCTCCATGTCATGGTCGTCGACGACGACGGCAAGCATGTAGGTCGGGGTGCCGTCGGCACGGAGAATGACCATATCGTCGAGATTCTCGTTGCGGACGGTGACTGCGCCCTGGACCGCATCCTCGATTGTCGTCTCGCCTTCATCCGGCATCCGCATGCGGACAACGAAGGGTGCGTCGGGGGTGTCGGTGCGCTCGCGCCAGGGCGAGCGGACCGGCTTGCCGGCGGCGCGGGCGTCGTCACGAAGCCTTTCCAGTTCGGCATCCGACAGGAAGCAGCGATAGGCCGCGCCGGCCTCGACAAGGGCTGTCGCGACCTCGGCATGGCGGGCGGCGCGCGCCGACTGGCTCACCGCCGGTTCGTCGCCTTCAAGGCCAAGCCATGACAGCCCGTCATGAATGGCCTCGATGGCGTCCTTTGTCGACCGCTGGCGGTCCGTATCCTCGATGCGAAGCAGGTATCTGCCGCCGTGACGGCGCGCGAACAGCCAGTTGAACAGCGCCGTGCGCGCCCCGCCAATATGCAGGAAACCGGTCGGAGAGGGGGCAAAACGCGTGACAACGTTCATGGTCTGTTAAGGCCTCGCTGATAGGCTTGGCCGGTGATGTCGCACCGGCCATCTGTCCTAGTCTGAAACTGGCGGCATCCTAATTAAAGGCCGTCGGAAAGGCGAGGAGAAAACCATCATTCGCCTGATCCCAGAACGGCGGATCCTCGCCCATGTTGGTGCCATGACGGCCGGCATTCTTCTAGCTCTGTGGGCGGGCGGCCCACTTGCCTCGCCTGCCGGGCTGGCCTGCCTCTGTGGTCTGTTAGGTGTTTCCCTTCCAATGGCCCTCAGGCCGCCGTCGGCTTTTCCTGAAAGTCTGCGTCTTCCCGCCCTCGCAATCTGCTGGCTGCTGGCCGGGATGATCGCGGGCGGCTGGCAGCTGATGAATCTTCCGGACGCCATTCCGGGTGACGGCACCAGGGCGGATGTCTCCGGCATGATCCGGAAGGTCGACGGTCGGCTCGACGGCCGGCTACGCATCTGGCTGGAGGTCGACAGGGTCCATCGCGGGAACAGCATGATCGAAGGGAAGGTCCTGCGGCTGTCCCTCGCGCCCGAGGCCCCGCTGCCGCGGGCCGGAACCCGTCTTCGGACGACAGCGCGGATCTATCCGCCGCAAGGGCACGTTCTTCATGGCGCGCCGGACCATTCACGGCGCGCGCTTGCGGCCGGAGTGGTTGCCAGCGGCTATGTCATTTCGCGTCGGCCGGCGGTAGCGCTGCCGCCTGATGACCTTGACTGGCGGGTGCGTCTTGCCGCGTTCCGCCAGCGCCGCGCGGACGAAATCGCCGCCGGCATGGATCGGCCGGCGGGCGGAATCGCCGCTGCCCTTCTGATCGGTGACAGGCGGCATGTCGAACAGCCGGTCTATGACCTGTTTCGTAGCTCCGGACTGGCTCACCTTCTGGCCATTTCCGGCCTTCACATGGGCCTGCTCTGCTTCGGCGCCGTCGGGTTCGTCCGTGCCGCCGCCGCCCTGCTGCCGGGCTATGCCAGCCGGTTTGCCGCTCACAAGCTTGCCGCCTGTGTCGGCATGGTGGCCGGGTTCGCCTATCTGCTTCTGTCCGGCATGTCGGTCAGCGCCGTGCGCGCCTGGCTGATGGCGATGCTGGTTCTCGCCGCCTGGCTCCTCGACCGGCTCGGCCTTACGCTTCGCAATGTCGGCATTGCCGCCTTCATCGTCCTCCTGGTCTCGCCACTGTCGCTGTTCACGGCCGGCATGCAGTTGTCCTTCGCCGCCACGGCGGCGCTGGTGATCTGGTTCGAGGGCCGTCGCCATGCCCGCGAGGGCCGGTCGCGGCCTGTCAGGTGGCTTCGCGACCTGACGGCGGCGTCGCTTGTCGCCGGTGGTGCCACGATGCCGCTGACGGCCTACCATTTCGGTGCCGTCGCGCCCTGGGGCGTGCTGGCGAACCTGATCGGCATCCCGCTGACCGGCCTGCTGGTCATGCCGGCCGGCATGGCGGTGCTGGTGACGGGCGCGCTGCCGGGGCCGCAGGTCATCGACGACGCCGCGCTGCTGGCCATGCAGTTCGCGATCGACGCCCTGCTTGCCGTCACCGGCTGGTTCGCCGGCCTGCCGGCATCGCCCTGGCGTGTCGCGCCGCCACCGCCCCTTCTGCTGTCGCTTCTCTATGGCGGCATGGCGATGGCGCTGTGCCTCGACATGTCAGCCACAGCCAGAAAGCCGACGCTTTCAGCCATTGCCGTCGCGGCACTGGCGGCCGCGCTGCTCAGCCCGGCCCCCGACGGCGTATATTACGCGCGCCGGGCAGGCGGGCATCTGCTGCTGGCCGGTGCAATGGGACAGGCCGACACCATCATGGCCGGGGGACCGGGCTTGGCGAGGTCCCTGTCACCCTATCTTGCCGACAATGCCGCGCGCCCGCTTGCGCAGTCTGTCCACACAGATGGCGGCCCCGCCAATGGCGGGTCTGCCGGAATGCGACTTCATGGCCGCGCGGCCGGCGGAACACTCGCCATCGTCACGTTACGGCGACGGCTGACGGCCGGATGCTGGGCCGGGGCGGCCATGGTGATCGCCACCGTCAGTGCGGACTATCCCTGCCGCGACGGCACGCCGCTTGTCAGCCTCTCCGGACTGCCAGCGGGAAATTACACTCTACGGATCACAAATGGCGGCATCACCGCCAGGGCGGCAGACGGTCAGTATTTCCGCATCAGCCCGGTCAGCCGGCCCTGAACCTCGACCTCGCCGGTCTGGAAATAGCGCGTTTCGTAACGCGGGTTTTCCGCCTGAAGGCCGACCCGACCAGGCTCCTTCAGCAGCGTTTTCAGCGTGGCTTCCTGTTTCTGGATCAGGGCCACGACGATCTCTCCGTGATTCGCCGTGTCGGCACGTTCGATCACCACCGTGTCGCCGTCGAGAATGCCGGCCTCGATCATCGAGTCGCCGACGATCTCGAGCGCGAAATGCTCGCCCCGGCCAAGCATGCTTGCCGGCACCTCGAGCTGGTTCGACGGGTCGCTGAGCGCCTCGATAGGAGTGCCTGCGGCAATCCTTCCGAGAAGCGGCAGGCTGACGGCATCCGCTGCCGCAGCGACCGCGCGCCCGACATCTGCCATCGCCGAGGCCGCGGGTTTCACGATCTCGATGGCACGAGCCCGGTTCGCAAGGCGACGGATATGGCCGCGTTCCTCGAGGCCCGAAACAAGCCTGTGAATGCCCGATTTGGACGCCAGCCCGAGCGCATCCCGCATCTCGTCAAACGAGGGGGGGACGTCATTCGCCTCGGCATGTGCCGTCAGGAAATCCAGAAGTTCCTTCTGCTTGCGTGTGAGCATGATCACCTCCGCACATTCATGACATGTTCGGTGAATGTTCTACAACTGTTCTCATTTAAAAGCAAGCAAAATGCGAGCTGCGGGATCAGAGCATGGGGTCGAGCGGCATCACCATCACGGTGTCGCCCGCGGTTTTCGGCGGGTCGAAGGGCGGCCGGACGACAAGCGCATTGGCGCCGGCATAGACGCTGATCATCGAGCTGTCCTGTTTTTTCGCGGGTGTCACGACAGGACGTCCGTTCCCGTCATAGGCCAGTACCGACCGAAGATAGTCCTGCCGACGGTCGTTTTCGGCGAGGTCGATCCCGAGTCTGGCCTCGATCATCTGCGGTTGATGATCGGCGCCGCTGAGACGGGCGACGGCCGGCCGCAGGAAGATGTTGGCGCAGACGGCGCTCGACACCGGATTGCCGGGGAGTCCGAGAAGCGGGATGTCGTCGATCCTCCCGTGGATCAGGGGCTTGCCCGGCCGCATCGCGATCTTCCAGAAGCCGAGTTCGGTACCGGCGGAGTTCAGGTCGCTGACGATATGGTCATGCGTCCCGACAGATGCCCCGCCCGTGGTGATCACAAGATCAAGCGGCGCCGGTGCGGCGCGAACGCATGCCAGCATCTCGCCGGGCCGGTCGCGGGCGATGCCGAGATCGACCGGAATGCCGCCGCAGGCCTCGACAAAGGCGGCAAGATAGGTGGCGTTTGAGGAAATGATCTGGCCGGCGCCTGGAATTTCGCCAGGGCGGACAAGCTCGTCGCCGGTCGACAGGATGCCGACATGCGGGCGCCGCCAGACGCTGATCTTGCTGTGGCCTGCCGAAACGGCAAGCGCGATCAGGCGGGCCGACATCACCGTGCCGGCGTGAAGGATCAGGTCGCCCTTCGACACATCAAGGCCGGCAGGCCGGATAAACTGACCGTGCTTCGGCACCTCCGAAATCGTTATGCGCGCGCCGTCATCCTCGCTTTCGGCGCTGACGTCTTCCTGCAGGATGATCGTATCGGCGCCCTGCGGCACCACGGCGCCGGTGAAGATTCGCACGGCGGTACCTGCCTCGACACTGCCGTCCCATGGCCTGCCGGCAGCCGATTCACCGATGCGCTGAAGGGTCGTGCCGATAGCCGGACAGTCGCCGCTGCGGACAGCATAGCCGTCCATGGCCGACACCGCCGCCGGCGGCAGGCTCAGCCTTGCCGACACGTCGCTTGCCAGGACGCGTCCCATCGTGTCGGACAGCGGCAGGCTCTCGCTCATCATCGGAGCCAGCCCGTCGATGATGCGCTCGCGCGCCTCGTCGACGGCAAGAAGGGGATTTCCTTTTTCCGCGCCCTGCCTATTCGGCATCGAACACCCCGGATTTGCCGCCGGCCTTGTGGGTCAGCCGAACCGCGCCGATCACCATGCCGCGGTCGACGGCCTTGCACATGTCGTAAACCGTCAGTGCCGCGACCGACACCGCGGTCATGGCTTCCATTTCGATCCCGGTGCGGCCGGTGACGTGGCAGGTGGCGGTGATCCGGACCCCCGGAAGGTCGTGGTCCGGTTCCAGATCGACGGCGACATGGTCGAGACCGAGCGGATGGCACAGCGGGATCAGCGCCGCCGTCTGCTTCGCTCCCATGATGCCGGCAAGCCGCGCGACGCCCAGAACGTCGCCCTTGCCGAAACCACCCTCGCGGATCTTGGCAAGCGTCTCGGCAGCCATAGTGATATGCCCCTTCGCCACGGCGACCCGGTCGGTCACCGGCTTGTCGCCGACATTCACCATATGGGCTTTGCCGTCGGCGTCGAAATGGGTGAGATCGGACATGGTGTTATCCTCCTGCTGCCGGTACCGGATCGGTAAGAATGGTGCGCGTGGCGCCTGCCACGTCATCGGCCCGCATCAGCGATTCCCCGATCAGGAAACAGCGGGCGCCGCTTGCCGCCATGCGGGCGAGGTCGGCCGGCGCGAACAGCCCGCTCTCGGCGACGGCAATCCGGTCCTTCGGCAGCGCCGGCAGCATCGCGGCACCGACATCCAGCGAGATCTCCATCGTCTTCAGATTGCGGTTGTTGATCCCCATCAGCGGCGATGAAAGCCGGCAGGCGCGCTCAAGCTCGCTCTCGTCGTGAACTTCGATCAGCACGTCCATCCCGAGCTCGATGGCACAGGCCTCGAGATCGCGCGCCAGAAAATCGTCCAGCGCCGCCATGATGAGAAGGATGCAGTCGGCGCCGAGGGTGCGCGATTCGATGATCTGCAGCGGGTCGATCATGAAATCCTTGCGAAGAACCGGAAGTCCGACCGCATTGCGCGCCGCGACGAGATATTCCGGCGCGCCCTGGAACCACTGCCGGTCCGTCAGCACGGACAGGCAGGTGGCGCCGCCGTCCTCATAGGCCTTTGCCAGCATCTCGGGATCGAAATCCTCGCGGATCAGACCTTTCGACGGCGATGCCTTCTTCAGCTCGGCAATCAGGCCGTAGCCGGACTGCGAGGCGGCTTTCAGTGCCTGCGTGAAGCCACGAACGGGCGAGGCGGCCCGTGCCGCTGCAATCAGGTCGACACGCGTTGTGGAATTGCGGAGCGCCGCCACTTCCTCGCGCTTGCCGTCGATGATCTTTGCCAGCACGTCTTTCATCGGGTCAGGCACTTTCCGTTTCGCTGTTGGTGATCGCGACGAGCGTTTCCAGCGCCGTCATGGCGCGTCCGCTGGCGATCGAGGCGGTTGCCCGCTCGGCACCGTCGCTCAGATTGGCGGCGTGGCCTCCGCCGACAAGCGCTGCCGCGGCGTTGAAGATGACGACATCGCGGTAGGCACCCTCGGCACCATTCAGCACGTCGCGAAGGCTTTCCGCATTCTCTTCCGGCGTGCCGCCGCGAAGCGCATCGATGCTGACGTTCGCAAGGCCCAGGTCATCCGGTGAGATGGTGAATTCCTCGATTGTTCCGCCGGCCAGCGAGGCGACCCTTGTCGGGCCCGTCGTCGACACCTCGTCAAGCCCGTCGGCGCCGTGAACAACCCAGGCGTGCGTCGTGCCGAGGCTGGACAGGGCTTCGGCGAAGGGAACGCACAGTGCCGGATCGAACACGCCGACCATGATCCGGCGGACCAGCGCCGGATTGGCCAGCGGGCCAAGCATGTTGAAGATCGTCCTGATGCCGAGCTCGGCCCGCACCGGTGCGACATGGCGCATTGCGGAATGATGCCGCGGCGCCATCAGGAAACAGATCCCCGCTTCGGCGAGGGCGCGGCGGACAAGCGTCATCTCGCAATCGACCTTGATCCCGAGGCTCGACAGCACGTCGGCGGCGCCGCTCTTCGAGGACACCGCCTTGTTGCCATGCTTTGCCACCGGCACGCCGGCGCCTGCCACGACAAAGGCTGTTGCCGTCGAGATGTTGTAGGTGCCGATTCCGTCACCGCCCGTGCCGACAATGTCCATGGCGCTGTCCGGCGCGTCGATGACGGTTGCCTTTTCGCGCATCACGGCAGCGGCGGCCGCAATGTCTTCGACGCGTTCGCCGCGCATCTTCAGTGCGGTCAGGAACGCCGCCATCTGGATCTGGCTGATCTCGCCGTCCATGATGGCGTTGAAACAGGCGCGGATGTCGTCGGCGGAGGGCATCTCGCCTTCGGTCAGCATCTTCAGCGGCGCGCGCATCACTGTTGTCATTGTCGGGCCTCGCGGCTAGGTGCCGGGACGGGGCCGGCCTGGTCGGGAAAACTGGGTGGCGGACGGCGTCCGCCAACGCCGGCAGACTATATGGAGACGGCCGTGCCTTGGCAAGCAAGCCGGCCAGCAGCACAAGGTCGCAATTCCAGCCATTCGGCATGGCAGAACCAATTTTCGTCGAAGGGCACCGCGGCGCCAGGTTTCTGTCGTCCATGGCGGCGTCTTGGCAATGAATTTGCTTTTTTCGGGGCTGCCGCCATTTTTGCTTGCGCCCGGCGGCAGACCGGATATCGTCTTGGCATCGCCGATTTAAAGATCAACTTGCGGGCGATTCAAAAATGCAGCTAAAGCGCGCTCAAGGTCGGTAACGGCCGCCCAGGGTCACCATGACCGCCTCTGGAACAGCGCAACAAGGCGCTGACGCCGTGGCGGTTTTTTCATGCCCGTCTCCAAGATCAGCGTCGCCAGTCACCGGTCCCTCGGGGCCAGGGGTCAGCCGTCCCCGAAACGGTCGGGCGATTTGATTTCAGCTTGTGCGCCCCGGCATGTCGCCGAAAGCACTAAAGAGGAGATGACGATGTCAGACCTTCATACCACCAATCCCACAACCCTTGCCCTTCACGCAGGCTATCGTGCCGACCCGGCCACCAGTGCCGTCGCCGTGCCGATCTACCAGACGACGTCCTACCAGTTCGGCTCGGCCGAACAGGCGGCGAACCTGTTCAGCCTGTCCGAGTTCGGCAACATCTACACGCGGATCATGAACCCGACGACCGATGTGCTGGAGAAGCGGATCGCCGCGCTCGAGGGCGGGGTCGCCGCGCTCGCCGTGGCATCGGGGCAGACGGCCTCGGCCTATGCGGTCCAGAACCTGGCGCATGCCGGCGACAACATCGTCAGCTCGACCGACCTGTATGGCGGCACCTGGAACCTGTTCCAGAACACGCTCCGCCAGCAGGGGATCGAAGTGCGTTTCGTCGACCCGTCACGGCCGGAAAATTTCGCAGAGGCCAGCGACGAACGCACCCGCGCCTATTATGCCGAGACGCTGCCGAACCCGAAGCTCGAGGTGTTTCCGATCGCCGAGGTCGCCGAGATCGGGCGTGCGCGGGGGATCCCGCTCATCGTCGACAATACGGCGGCACCGCTTCTGGCACGCCCCTTCGACCACGGGGCGGCCATCGTGGTGCATTCGCTCACGAAATATATCGGTGGCCACGGTACCTCGATCGGCGGCGTCATCATCGATGGCGGCAATTTTGACTGGGCCACGCATGCGGACCAGCAGCCGGCCCTGAACAGCCCCGACCCGTCCTATCACGGGGCGGTCTGGACCGAGGCCGCGGCGCCGCTCGGCCCGATTGCCTTTGCGCTGAAGGCGCGGGTGACGCTCCTTCGCGATCTTGGCGGCGCGCTCAGCCCGGCGAATGCCTTCCAGCTTCTGCAGGGGCTCGAGACATTGCCGCTTCGGATCAGGGAGCATGTTTCCAACGCCTCGAAAGTCGCCGACTTCCTCGACAGCCACCCGGCGGTGGCGCGGGTCAATTATCCGCGCCTCCAGACCGGTGCCGCGGCACGGCGCGCCCGTGCCTATCTGAAAGGCGGCTATGGCGGGCTTGTCGGGTTCGAACTGAAGGACGGGTTCGCGGCCGGGCAGGCCTTCATCGACTCGCTGAAGCTCTTCTACCATGTTGCCAATATCGGCGATGCGCGTTCGCTTGCCATTCATCCGGCCTCGACCACGCATTCGCAGCTTGATGAATCAGAGCAGCGCGATACCGGCGTCACGCCGGGCTATGTCCGGTTGTCGGTCGGGATCGAGCATATCGACGACATCATCTCCGACCTGTCGCAGGCGCTTGAACGCGCCGGTGGCGGCCTCACGCAGGCGGCCGAATAACAGTCATCCCCCACCACCTCCCTGGGGGCTGGACCGCGGAGCTTCGGCTCCGCGGTTTTTTTTGGGATGGCAGGGCCTGTCAGGGATGCATCTGTCCCGGGAACCGCTCATCGAGCCGCAGCACCTGCGATTCCAGCGCGGCAAGGTCTTCGCCTGTCGGCACGTCGCGCCCGCAGATCCGCAGGAAATTCGCCAGAATCCGGTAGCCTGCCACCGAGGCGATGGATTCGGGATGGAACTGCACGCCGTGAAGCTGGTGTGTCACATGGCTCAGCCCCATGATGGCACCGGCCTCGGTCCTTGTCGTGACGGTCAGTTCGTCGGGCAGCGTGTCTTCATCGACCACAAGCGAATGGTAGCGGGTCACCGGAAAATCCTGCGGGCAGTCGGCAAGAATATCGCTTGCCACGGCATTGGCATAGGTGCGCTTGACGCGCGACAGCTTGCCATGCACCGGCGGGTCGACACGTTTCAGCGCGCCGCCGAAGGCCGCGGCAAGCGCCTGATGCCCGAGGCAGACCCCCAGAAGCGGCACACGGCCCGCCGCGGCGCGGATCAGCTCGATCGACATGCCGGCATCCTGCGGCGTTCCGGGGCCGGGCGAGAGGATCAGACCTTCCGGGCCGCGGTCCAAAACCTCTTCCGGGGTCGCGGCGTCATTGCGCATGATCTCGACCTTGCCGCCGAGATCCGACAGGAAATGCCACAGGTTCCAGGTGAAACTGTCGTAATTGTCGATCAGGATGAGCATCGCATGTCCGGGGAGGGTGCCAAATTCTCGCGATCGATAGCACGGCCGGCGGTGCTTCGCAAAGGCGAAGAGGGGCACCGGGGACCACAAAAATATATGGTAAAATAATACCGTATATGTAAATCACTAAAAACAAACACTATTTCAAAAGTTTCTGCTCAGAAAGCAATTGACCGCCCTGTATTTCCCGCCTATAACCCGGCTCAGTTTTCGGCGCCTGCCCGACATGGCGCCCATTGCAGGAATACTGGAGACACCAATGCCTTTGCCAAGAACCTATGTGGCAACGCCGAAGGACATCGACAAACAGTGGTTTGTTGTCGATGCGGCGGATGTCGTTCTCGGCCGGCTGGCCAGCCTGGTCGCCATGCGCGTCCGCGGCAAGCACAAGCCGACCTACACGCCCAACATGGATTGCGGTGATCACATCATCATCGTCAATGCCGACAAGGTCAGGCTGACCGGCAACAAGCGCAGCCAGAAGACCTATTACTGGCACACCGGATACCCCGGCGGGATCAAGTCGCGTACGGCCGAGAAGATCCTCGAAGGTCGTTTCCCGACCCGCGTTGTCGAAAAGGCCGTCGAACGGATGATCCCGCGCGGCCCGCTCGGCCGCAACGCGATGCGCAACCTGCATGTCTATGCGGGCCCCGACCATCCGCACCAGGCGCAGCAGCCGACGGCACTCGACATCGCCGGTATGAATGCGAAGAACAAGAGGTAGACATGTCTGACGAAACCAAGGTTGAAACCACCGAAGCCCCGGCAGGCATGGCCGCGCTCGAGGCGCTGAACGAAACCCCGGCCGCCGAGGCCGCTGCCGCTCCGGCCGAGCCGAAGATCGACAATCTCGGCCGCTCATACGCGACCGGCCGCCGCAAGGACGCCGCCGCGCGTGTATGGGTCAAGCGCGGCACCGGCCAGATGAAGATCAATGGCAGGGACGTGACCGAATATTTCGCGCGCCCGGTCCTGCA
Source organism: Pseudomonadota bacterium (assembly GCA_036143955.1). GTDB lineage: Bacteria > Pseudomonadota > Alphaproteobacteria > Puniceispirillales > Puniceispirillaceae > UBA8309. Next base: position 26,833 of record JAYYLR010000013.1, read on the forward strand.
GATGATCCTCGCCCAGCCTTTCGAGGCTGCCGAGCGTGTCGGCGAATTCGACGTCTTCGCCACCGTCAAGGGCGGTGGGCTGTCCGGCCAGGCCGGCGCTGTCCGTCACGGCATCAGCCGCGCGCTGACGCTCTTCGAGCCGGGCCTCCGTCCGGCGCTGAAGGCCGGCGGCTTCCTGACCCGCGACCCGCGCGTCGTCGAGCGGAAAAAGTACGGCAAGGCGAAAGCCCGCCGGAGCTTCCAGTTCTCGAAGCGCTAACCGGCGCTGGCAACCCCCAATCTTCAAAAGCAGGGCCGTGGCCCTGCTTTTTCAGTTCAGGGTCGGCTCAGCCGCCTGTGCCGCC
>JAYYLR010000014.1:0-8473 GCA_036143955.1 Pseudomonadota bacterium
GTTATTCGGCGTTCGGGAAGAAAAGCTGGCTTCCGTCTTTCTGGAAGGCGGCAATGGCCGTCTGGCCATCGGCGGACACAAGCCAGTCCCGGAACGCCACCGCGGCCTGATACTTGATTGACGGGCAGCGCTCAGGCGACACGGGAATCACACCGTACTGATTGAACAGTGCGGTATCGCCTTCGAACAGGATACCGTGATTCGCCTTGTTCCCGAAGGCAAGCCAGGTGGCGCGATCGCTGATCGTGTATGCACCGGCCTGCACCGTCAGGTTCAATGTCGCGCCCATGCCCATGCCCGTTTCCAGATACCAGCTGTCGGTGTTGCTGTTGGGGGCTTCACCGCTGGTTTCCCACAGACGCCGTTCCGCGCGGTTGGTCCCGCTATTGTCGCCGCGCGACGCGAATTTCGCGCCGGCCTTGCGAATGGCCGTCATCGCCTGCGCGACCGAGATTGCGGTGCCGATGCCTGCCGGGTCGGCGAGCGGCCCGATGACAACGAAATCGTTATACATGAGGTCATGACGCTCGGTGCCATATCCGGCGGTGACGAATTCATGCTCGAGCTGCCGTGCGTGGGCAATCACGATGTCGCCGTCGCAGTTGCGGGCGTTTTCCAGAGCCTGACCGGTTCCGACAGCCACAACCTTCACCTCGGTGCCGCTGACGGCGGCGTAGTGAGGCAGCAGGTAGTCGTAGAGCCCGGAATTGTCCGTCGAGGTCGTCGACTGCAGGATCAGGGATGTGCCGCCTTGCGCGGTCATCGGGATGAAAATCGCGGCGGCAATCGCGGCGAAGATGTTCATTCGATTTCGACGGCGCGGCACAGCGCCTTTTCCAAACCGAACAAGGTGGCGACAGACACAAGACACCATTGGTCCACTCACTTTGTGCGCACGGCTATTGGTTCGCCGCTCAACGCTAACCAACCGACCGCTGTTTGGAAGTGTACAGATTGACGCGCCCCTGTCTCAGCAGTTGCGACACCTTGTCATTTGCCTGTCCGACCGGTTTGCTTTTGTCTGGACCTTCCGCCCTTTAGGGCATGGGAGAACGGCATGAGCTTTCCGAACTGGCATCAACGCCCTGAGAAATTCGATCCGGAAACGAATGTCCCCGGCCGGCTGGACGGGGAATCCTTCATCCGTGTCGCGGACCAGTTCATCTCGCTGGCCAACCAGCGCAATCGCAAGATTGACGCGACCGAACTGCAGCTGGTGATGCTGTTCGCTGCGGCGCGCTATGCTGCGCATGTCGGGAAAAACGTGATCGATCTCGACGATCAGGAAGAGTTCATCAAACACATGACTGCGCAATATGCCGACATGCTTCGTGGGCACTTTGCCGATCCAAACGTCTGAAGCGGGGATCATGGCCGGTGCGCTCGAAATAAACGGAACCCTCGGCCTCGTGATGGTGGCCGCCGTCGCCTGTCTTTCGCCGGTCTCGGCAGCCGAAATCGACAGGGGCCGGGCGCTGGCTGCCGAGCACTGCACCCGCTGCCACGTCGTCGGTGACATCAACCCGTATGGCGGGATTGAATCCACCCCGTCTTTTATTGGCATGAAATATCTTGCCGACTGGGAACGCCGTTTCGAGGAATTCTATGTTCTTCCGCCCCACCCGGCACTGGTGCGGATTGCCGATGTCAGCGCAGACCGTGACGAATCGCGCCCTGCCTTCGTTCAGGAAATCGTTCTGACGATCGAGGATGTCGATGCCATCCTTGCCTTTGTCCGCACCCTGCCGTCGCCGGCCAGATAGGCCGACGGCACCACATCAAGGAGACCATCATGAGCACATCACCGCGAGACGAGATGACCGAGGACGAAATCGCCATGCGCAAGTTTCTCAAGCAGCTTGGCGTGACCGCGCATCAGGAACTCGAAGCGGCGCTGAAAGCAGCTGTTGCCGATGGCCGCATAGCCGCCGGCGCCGAATTGCCGGTCAGCGCCGTTGTCACGATTGACTCGCTCGGTGTCTCACATCGTGTCGACGCTGTGCTTCTGGCGCCGGGTGACGATGGCTGATATCACCGAAGAAGACGTCATCGCCGCGCTCAGTGAGGTGATCGACCCGTCTCAGGGGCGCTCTGTCGTCGACCTGGGCATGGTCACGGCGATCAACATAAAACAATCGAACATCAGCTTCGCTTTGGAGGTTCCCGCGCATCGTGGCCCGGCGATGGAACCTGTCCGCAAGGCCGCCGAAACCGCGGCGCGCGCCATCCCTGGCGTGACCAGCGCGACTGTCGTGGTCACGGCGCATTCCGGCACCGCCGCATCGGCACCGGCTGCCGAGGAGACGCTCGTCGAGAAGGTGCACGAGATCAAGGTCAGGAAGTTTGTCGCCGTTGCTTCGGGCAAGGGAGGTGTCGGCAAATCGACGACCGCCGTGAATCTCGCGATCGCGCTTCGCCTTGAAGGGCTTCGCGTCGGCCTGCTTGATGCCGATGTCTACGGTCCGTCGCTTCCCCGTATGCTCGGCGTCAGCGGTCGCCCCGCGGCGGCTGGCGGCGACATGGTGCGGCCGCTGGAAAATTACGGTGTGCAGCTGATGTCGATGGGGCTTCTGGTGCCGGACGACACGGCGATGATCTGGCGCGGCCCGATGGTCCAGTCGGCCCTGACACAGATGCTTGATTCCGTTGCGTGGGGTACGCTTGACGTCATCGTGATCGACCTTCCGCCGGGAACGGGTGATATCCAGATTTCACTTGCCCAGCAGGTCAGCCTTGCCGGCGCGGTCGTGGTGTCGACACCGCAGGACATCGCGCTTCTTGACGTGGTGAAGGCGATCACCATGTTCGATAAGGCGCAGGTTCCCGTGCTTGGGATGATCCAAAACATGGCGTACTGGTCCTGCCCGGACTGCGGGCGCACCGACCATATTTTTGGCAGCGATGGCGTAACAGGCGAGGCCAGAAAGCGCGGGATCGAGATGCTTGGCGAAATACCGCTATCGCTTGAGGTGCGCACCGGCGGCGACTCGGGTACACCAATCGTGGTGGCCAAACCGCAGTCGGACCAGGCCAAGACTTATCGCCAGATAGCCAGGCGCCTGATGGATGTGGCTGACCTGGCCCGTGCCGAGGAGGAAGAGGACGCATGAGCCTGTATGTGGAAGAAATGCCGGCTGAAGACGGGGACGCGCCGCAGTTGCCGCCGCTGCTGACAGCGGTGCCGGTACCCGTTGACCAGGACGTGACAGCGAAGGCGCTGGCCTCGGTGGCGACAGCTGAGGTGGGGACGGTCCTCTATTCGGAGGCGGCAAAGGTTCTCGACCTTGCCGTTGTTCTCGGACCTGAGGTGCCGCTGCGGCGTGCCGGCCAGATGCTTTACGCGCTGATGATTGGCGTTGGCGACGCGATCGGCGCTCTGGCCCCGCCGGAGGTCGTCGTGACCTACCAGCTTCCTGGATATGTCCTTCTCAATCGTGGTCGGGCCGGCGCTGTCTGGATCGAGGCTGATCCGGCGGCCGGGCGTGAAGATGTGCCGTCATGGATGGTCGTCGGGGTGAAGCTCGATCTCGCCGTGCGGACCGGTTCGGAAGACGTCTGGCGCGGTGAAGGCGGTGTTGAATACACCTCGCTTGCAGAAGAAGGTGCCGGCTTCATCTCGCGGACCAGGCTTGTCGAATCCATCTGCCGCCATTTCATGGCATGGGTTCACCGGTGGGATGATGACGGGTTCAAGCCGCTTCATGACCTGTGGGTTCAGCGTCTGCAGACAGGTGGCGAAATGGCGCTGTCCGACGGGTCGGCCGCGGACTGGGTCGGCCTTGACGAGGACGGCGCGGCGCTGATCCGGATTGATGGAAAGCCGGTCGGATTGCTGCCGACCGAGTTTGATTCCGTCTGCGGCACGGTCGACCTGCCTTCACTGCGGGAGACGTCATGAAACTGGCCCGTACCATCCGTTTTGATCCATCGGACCTGAATGTCTTTCCGCTAGCGGCCGAGGAAGGCGAATGGGCGCTTGTCGGCACATTCTGTTTTGCCGACATTCCGCCGGCGGATCTGTCGGGCAAGATAAAGCAGGCCTTCAGCAACGGCTTTCTTGGAACCGGCTCCTTCGGTTTCTCGACCTTGGTGAGTGTCGTCAACACCCGTGACGACGATGTCGAAATATTGACCGAGCAGGTTGCGAGCGCATTCGTTGAACGGTTGGGTGCCCCGAACCTGGAGGTGGCGCGGGCGGCGGCCGGCGAAGAAATTGCCTTCATGGCGGAACTCTGCCTGCCACATGAGGCCGGCACCCTCCTGACGATCAGCCGCGAAATTGGTGAAAACGGGATCACGGAGAGTTTCCGCAGTCTGCCGAAAGCCGACTCCTGCGCCGAGCAGAAGATCTGGACCGTTGTTGAAGATGACATGCCTGTCGATGCCGGTTAGGGGCGGTCGACCATGGCGGGGAGAAAAACATGACACAGGATTTCTGGCTAACGTCAGGATGGCATCTTCTGGATCGTGACCCGGAGGGGCGCCTCGTGCCGACGGCCGATTTCATGCAGGCCTATTACGCCCGAGACGAGATTGCGCCGCAGGACGAGTCCTGCGAGGCGGAGCTGGCACTTCATGCCCGCCTGACCGCGGATCCGTTTGCCGCCGTGACCGATGCCGAATTCGACGCCATCGTCGACCGCGACGTGGTTCATAATTACCAGGCCGTTCTTGCCTTCAGGTCGTTCCTAGCGCAATACCCGACCCTCGAGGCCGCCTACATGGCCGTGGTCGCCGGGGCGAAAATCGATTTTCCGCCACTGTTCCTTGAACAGATGACGCAGATCATCCTTCGCAACATCATGGATGGCGAGACCGACACGCTGAAGATCCGGGCTGCCGAATGCCTGTTTCGGCAGCAGACTGTCACTCTTGATGACGGGCGGATCATGGTGGCCGACCACGCCACCGTGCAGCTTCAGGCCGGTATGGCAAGGATGCTCCAGGAAGGGCCGGCACCGGACGAGGTCAGCATCGACATTCTCGCCACGGAAACGGCAGACGAGTACTGGCAGCGTTCCGACATGTTCAATACGTCGGTGGATCTTGCCTTTACGCAGCCTGCACTGGACGGTTTCTGCCGTGTCATGGAGTCCTGGATTGCCCACTTCCTTGGCATTACCACCCGCATTCAGCCGATGCGCGAGATTGAGGATGAGAGCTGGTCCTGGCATGTCGGGCTCGACGCGGTATCGAACGATCTCTTCAACGATCTCTATGCTGGTGCGGATGTTGGCGAGGACAGGCTGCGTTCAATTCTCTGCCTGTTCAAACTGGAAGCCGAAGAGGGGCTCATTCCTGAAATGGCCGGCAAACCGGTCTATCTTGGCCTGGCAATGGACGAGGCCGGCAGCGTCCGCATGAAGCCGCAGAACCTGCTGGCCAACCTGCCGCTGGCGAAGGTTTGATCTCAGTTCAGATAGTCGTCGGTCGTCCGCGGTTTGCGGCGTTCGCCGACATCCATGAGCCTGTCGTCATTGTCGAACATCGCTTCGACGCGGCAGTCCTCGCACATCTTCAACACGTCAGTCTGGCGGCTGCCGCTGAACATGCTGTGGCCGGACAGCTTGTCGATCACGCGCTCGATTGATCGTGAGCTTCCAAAGGGCTTGCCACAGCTGGTGCAGTGGAAGGGCGTATCCTCAATCACAAGCTCGGCGTTCATGGCGCTGTCGGCAAGATTGAACTGCGGTACAAGACCGATGACCTTTTCCGGGCAGGTTGCTACGCAGATGCCGCACTGCAGGCAGGCGTCTTCGCGGAACAGCAGTTGCGGCGCATCAGGGTTGTCCTGCAGTGCGCCCGCCGGGCATGCGCCGACACATGAAAGGCAGATTGTGCAGTTGTCGGTGTCGATGTCCACCCGGCCATAGGGCGCGCCTTCGGGTAGCGGAATGGCGATCGGGTCGATCTTCTGCGCCTCAGCAAGGCCGCGCATCGCCAGCCTTGTCATGCCACGGGGGCTGCCAAGAGGGCTGAATGGCGCCGCTTTCACCTTGCTTCTGGGCTTGGTGTCACGAAGACGGCTGGCGACAACGTCAGGGTCGGCGTCGTCGATCAGCACAAAACGGGCCTCATCGTCGTCGCCGATGCCCTCGAGAAGGGCACGCGCCAGCTCTATCTGGTGCATTATCTGCGGCGACTCATCGGCCTTGTTCGGGTTCGACAGCACGAAAACCTGCTCATATCCCTGCGCGATTGCCATCACCAGAAGGTCATGCCCGACACGACCGGTGCTGTGCATTGTCAACGGCAGCAGATCGGCCGGCAGTCCTGGTCCGAAGCGGGCAATGATGTCGATCATTTCAGAGCCATGCCCGTCATCGGCAAGAAGAAGCCTCGGCGTCTTGCCACCAGCATCCATGTAATGCTCGATCAGCCCAGCCATCTGGCGGCCGAACCCGTCGGCGGCCGGAAGCGCCGTCTGGGCGGCGCCGGACGGGCAGACGGCCCCGCAATAGCCGCAGCCACCGCAGACAGCAGGATCGATTTCGACCGTGTCACCGATGCTGGTGATGGCGCCCGCCGGGCAAACATCAAGACAACGCGAACAGCCATTCAGGCTGTTTCGCGAATGCGCGCACAGCTCGCTGTCGTAATCCACATAAATGGGCTTCTCGAAGGCCCCGATCATTTCGCCTGCTTCGGCCGCCACAGCTGCAAGCCGTACCGAATCATCCGCGCTGACCCGCAAATAGCCGTCGCGCTTTTCCCAGCCGGTAAACAGGGGTGGCGCGCCGGTAAGATCAATGATCAGGTCGCAGCTTGTCTCAATGCCATCCTGCGTGTCTTCGAAATCGAGCGTCGAACGGCTGCTCGGAAGTGCCGAGCCGAATCCGTCGATAACGAGATCGAACGCCGTGAAATGGCCGCGCGCCGTCCTGATCGTTCCGCGCGTGACAAGGCCGCTGTCCGCCGTTGGCATGATGTCGTTGCCAGGGTTGCTGATCATCACGGTGACGCCAAGCGACGATTTGAGCTTTCCGGCGAGGTCCATCGCAGCGTCAACTCCGTTGCCGCGTGACCCGTCTGCGTAGATCAGACAGCGGCCGGCAGAGGTCAGCGTCAGACTCCTTGCGGCAGGAACGGCATCGGTTGCGGCGCGAATCAGCGCCGCGATTTTCGGCAGCGCCGCGGCGCTGTCATCGCTCCACCCTGCCGCCTCGCGGATGTTGATAAAGTCGGGAATGGGTGCGCCTGCATCCTCGGCAATCTGTTCGAAGGTCGCGCTCTCCTGCGTGCAGGCGACAATCAGCGATGCGTCGCCACGTTCCTGAAGAGCGGCTTCGAAGCGTTCGATCTGGCCGCGGCACAGTTCGGTCGCCACTTCGCATCCCTCTGCCGCCCCGCAGGCCTTTGCCAGTTTCTTGGCGTCAATATCCATGCTGCCGCCGCAGTTGCAGACCATGATCTTTTGATCGTCCAGCTTCATCATGATGGCCTCCTAACGACACAAGCGCGATGTTTTGGCATGTTCTCAACGCCGTTGATTAATGCCTACAGTAACGGAAAGATAAAAATTCACACGGTCCGAAAGCCGGGCTTGGGTGGGTAAAATGGTCACGGGGTGGCTGCTGCCGCACGCTGCCGATCGGGGGAAACATGGTGACCGAGGTCACGCCACAAACGAAGCACGTCCTTTATGGCGTCCGTGTGATCGTCGAGAAACGGGCGATAGACAACGTCTGGCAGCCATACAGGTGGGTCATCAGCGATCTGATGCCTTTGCGTCCTGAGGCCGGCAACGGCGCGCCACCGATTAACAACATGCAGCTGCAGCGGCTTCGCGATCCCGGCGGGCTGGCCGAATCCGACGAGCTGTATTTTGCCGACGTGTTTCTCGACCTCCATCATGCCGAGGCCGAGGCCTATGCCGAGAACCTGGCGTCGAGTGATCCAGCCATCTATCTGGTCCTTCGTTCTGGTGAAGACGAGGAAGACGACTATGCGCAGAATGAGGAGGACGGGCCGGACATGCACATCGCCGAGCTCAGCCTGTCGCCCTACAACATCCAGGACTATGAGGATTGCGGAGAGGATCTGATCGAAAAGCTGCCGCTTGTCGGTCCGATACGGACATTCGTCGCCGCTTTCGTCGACGCGCATTATCACCCCGAACCTTTCAAGAAACGGGTTCGCGACCGTGCCAACACCGATGCCCGCACCGGTGGGCGGGCAGACCCGCGGGTTCGGCGGCAATAGAGGAAGGCATGGTGGACGAGGAACAGGGAAGAAGCAGTATCGGCCGGTCTTTGTCGGCCCGCCTTCGACGCAAGGAGCAGGTGGCGCGTGGCGAGGCCGTTCCGGAGATGCCGGATGAGGAGCTTCCGGCGACTGATCTGGCGGAATCCGATGAGGATTCGCAGCTGACGGACGACGAGCTTCTGGCGAAATACGAGCTGGAAGACCCAGAGACCATTGAAGACGAGGCAAAGCTCGACGCCTTTCTCGAGGGCAAATTCCCCGATCGGAT
>JAYYLR010000015.1:0-7715 GCA_036143955.1 Pseudomonadota bacterium
ACGCCCGGCGTCCCGCGGCAAGGCTGTCAGGGTCGGGGTCTGTCATGTTGTAGGTCGCGGAAATGGCGGCTATGCCGGCGCCCGTTTCCAGCACGGCGTCGCGCACCTTGTAGGCTATGTCGTCAGGGACCGCTTCGGGAAGCGAGCCGATTCCGGAACATGACATGTTGTACTGAACCGTCTCGAAGCCGGCGGCGCGGCTCGCCGAAAGAACGGTCAGGGGGTCGGTGCCCGCAAAGGTCTTGGCGAAAACCCCAAGCTTCATCAGACGGCTCCGGAAACATCGCAAAGCCTTACCGGCCTGCCGGTCTTCGCCGACTGGCGGATGGCAATCATGGCCTGCACCGAGGCCACCCCGTCAGTGACATCGGCGCCTCTGACGGGCGTGTCATTCAATACGGTATCGGCAAAGCTTTCCAGCTGCCGCCGGTAGAAATGTCCGTCAGCACCTAGGATGCGCGAAGTGCCTCCGGTGGTTTCACGAAAGATGTCCACCTCGCTCGAGCGGAACAACCACGGATTGAAGGTCCTGGCTACGACGCTTCCATTCTCGCCATAGAGCTGAAAGCCCTCGTGCCAGTCCATGCGGACGGCAACCGTCAGGTCGAGATGGCCAAGCCCGCCGTTTGCGAACTCCACATCGACGAACCAGCTGTGGGCGCCGAAGCGCTGAAGATGGCGCGCCCGCACCTCGACAATTTCACCACACAGATATCGCGCCGTATCGACGAGGTGGCAGCCATGGGCCAGCATGTAATATTGCTCGAGATCTTCTTTCGGGTCGCGATCGGGCCTGCGCTGCGCCTCGCTCTTCACGATCAGCGGTTGCACCGCATCCGTCATCGCATAGCGATGGGTTGAATCGCAGTACCACGCCTTGAAGGCGAGCATCTCGCCCATTTCGCCATCGATGAAATCCTTTGCGCTCTGCAGGCCCTGGTCGAACCGCTTCATGTGTCCCACCTGCAGTTTCATCCCGCTCGCCGCCACTGCAGCCTCAAGCTGCTGCACCTCTTCCAGCGTCACGCCAAGCGGCTTTTCACACAGCACATGCTTGCCGGCGGCAAGCGCTGCCATCGCCGCCGGCACGTGAAAAGCATCTGCGGTGGCGATGATGACCGCATCGAGCTGCGGGTCGGCCAGCATGTCTTCGTAGGAGAGGTATGATTTCTCTGCGCCGTGCGTGACGGTGAACCGCTCGACAAGATCTTCCGCAACATCGCAGATTGCATGAAGCTTCGCGTTGCGTGCCTTGGTGACGCTTTCGAAATGGCCGGCCTGGGCGATAGGGCCGCAACCAAGAATTCCGACATTGAGACGTCTGTCCGGCGTTTCCGACATCGCTAAACCACACCAACCCGCACTGAACCGCTTATGTTTGCGGGCAGCCTCGACGGTATATTCCGGCACCTCGACAATCAAGCTGCCGCGTTCATTCGGATGGTTTCGAAATGACTGCCAGGTCGGCATCATTGCAAGGAAACAGGCAGAAAATTTCCTAAATTCAAAGTCCGTCATGCATTTCTTTGGTTCTCGACTATGGAACTGCCTATTTATTTAGATTAGTATTTTTCTAAACAACGGGACGACATGCAGCCTCATGAAGGGGCCGCTGACAAAACGTCCCGGTAAAATGAGGAGGAGTGAATCATGCATATTCGTAAGAGTTTGCTTGGCCTGACAGCTGGCGCTGTGATGCTGGGTGGCGCGGCTCCCATTGCTGCGGCGGGAGAGTTTGATGGTGTTACCGTCAACATTCTGACCCGTCCCGGCTATGTGATCGCCGGCCGCCTTGTTGAGCGTGGGGTGGAATTCCAGGAGGCAACGGGCGCCAAGATCGTTGTCACAGAAGTTCCTTATGCCGAAATCTTCCCGAAGATCCAGAGTGACTGGTCGACGGGCACCAACTCGATTGACGTCGGCGTTTTTGCAGCCGGTTGGGGTGTCGAGCTTGATGCGGCCGGCCTGCTAGAGGACCTCGATCCCTACATCGCCAAGGATGACAAGATCGACCTTGACGATGTTGCACCTTACTTTCGCGAGTTCGGTCAGAAGGTTGGCGGCAAGACCAAGCTGCTGATGGTCGATGGCGATTTCCAGATGGTCTATTACCGCAAGGATGTCCTCGACGCTGCTGGACAGCAGCCTCCGAAAACATGGGAAGATTATCTTGAGGTGGCTTCGAACATTCATGGCAAGGACATGAATGGCGACGGCGAAGGCGATTTTGGCTCGTGCATCTTCAAGAAGCGTAATGCGCAGTCCTACTTCGCGATCCAGACCTTCGCGGCACCGATTGTCCAGACACAGGGCACCGGTCAGGGGTTCCACTTCAACAACGCCACGATGAAGCCGATCGTCAACAATGACGGCTGGAAGAAGGCGTTCGAACTCTACAAGGAAACCGGCAAGTACGGTCCGCCAGAGGAGCTGAACCTGGACATCGGCGACACCCGTGCGCTGTTCAAGGCCGGCCGTTGTGGCCTGCTGGTCGAGTGGGGTGATCCCGGACCGCTGCAGCTTGACGACGACGCGACCGCCATCAAGGGCAAGCTCTATGCGATATCCGGCCTCGGTTCCCGTGAGGTTCTGGACCGTTCCACCGGCAAGCTTGTTCCGGTAACGAAGGCGAATGCGCCGCAGTCGATCGACGGTATAAACTACGCGCCGTTTGCAGCCTTCGGTGGCTGGGCCGGTGCCGTCAACAAGGGGGCTGACCAGAAGACCAAGGACGCTGCTTATGCGTTCCTGTCCTACATGAACCAGTCCGCACAATCGAGTGTCGACGTGACCATCGGTGCGACGGGCTACAACCCGTATCGCCTGTCACAGCTTTCCAGCCCCGACCTGTTCGTGAAAGCTGGCATGCCTAAGGCGCTTGCCGAGAATTATATCGGTGCCATCAATGGCGCTCTGAACAGCCTCAACATGGCGTCCGACATGAAGATTCCGGGCGCGCAGAAATATACTTCGGTCGTTCTCGACACCGAACTCGCCCGCTATCTGGCAGGTGAGATCTCGGTTGACGAGGCCCTGGAGAATATTGAAGAGGGCTGGGAAGAGGTTACCGAGGATTTCGGTCGTGACGAGCAGATCGCGGCCCAGGCACTCGCGCTTGGCAGCTGATATCACGCTCAATGTCCTACCAAACAAACACCAGCCAGCCGGGGGTTTCCCCGGCTGGCATCTCGTCCGCTGACAGGTGGCGCGAGTGGGTTGATCGCCATGCGGGGACTTTCTTCATCGCTCCCGCGGTGACCCTTATTCTGATTTTTGCCATTTTCCCGACCATCTATTCCATGGTCTTTGCGCTGAGCCGGGTGAGGTTCACCGGCGACGGTCTGAAATTCCGCTATGTCGGATTTCGCAATTTCGAAAAACAGTTCTTCGGCAGCAGTGAGGTGCATTTCCTCGGCCGGACCGAGCCTGTCAGCATTTTCGGCATGCTTGTCTTTGCCGTCATTGTCTTGGCTGTGCTGTGGTGGCTTTACCGCTCATGGAAGACGGCGACCTGGGTGCGAATGCTCGGTCGCTCCATCTCCGCAGCGATGGCGATCTTTCTCGGCTGGATTCTCTGCGCCTCGCTGCTTTCGGGCAATTCCATCGGCACGCTCTACACGACCCTGTTCTATGTCCTTTTTGGCTGTGCCGTGCAGTTTATCATTGGTACCGGGCTGGCGTTCCTGTGCTCACAACCGATCAAGGGCAGGAACTTCTTCCGTGTTCTGTTCTTCATCCCGCTGATGGTGACGCCGCTTGGTGTCGGCTTTGCGATGAGGATGATCGCCGACGTGACCAAAGGGCCGTTTGAGCCCATTCTCGGGTTTCTGGGCCTTCAGGACTGGGTGTGGTCGGCCAGCCCGTGGTCGGCCAGGTTTGTCATGATGATCTGCGACTCCTGGCAATGGATCCCCTTCATCTTCATCTGCATGCTGGCGGCGCTCGAAAACGTGCCGCGTGACCACGTCGAGGCGGCGCAGGTTGATGGCGCCTCGAGTTTCCACATCTTTCGCGAGGTGACCTGGCCACAGGTCGTGCCTGTCGCCGTTACGGTTCTTTTGATCCGCGCTATCGAGGCCTTCAAGATCATGGATCTGCCCAACATCATGACCGGCGGCGGGCCAGGATCCTCAACCGAATCCATGACGCTCCATTCTGTCTATGTCTGGCGCGCCAACGACATGGGTTCATCTGCAGCCATCGCCTATCTATTGCTGATTTTGACGGTGGTGGTCTGTGCGTCCTTCTTCAACTATGTGGTCCTCGGCCAGGTCAGGAAGACTCGGGCATGAGCAGGGCGAACGTCAAATTCGATCCGGAGAACCGCGGCCTCATGGAGCGTCTGTTCGAACCACCGGCTGTCGGCAGGATGGCGCCGGTTTCCAAGGTGGTCGTCTATTCGTTTCTGGCCATCTGGTCGTTTTTCGTGCTGTTCCCGATCTACTGGGTCATCATCACATCGTTCAAGGACGCGGCGGCGGTAAATCAGGGGCCAAACTACATCCCCTTCATCGATTTCCAGCCGACCCTTGATGCCTGGCGGATAAATTTCACCGCCGATCCCTACTGTGACATGACCGCCATCGCGCGCCAGATCTATCTGCTTGCGCATAACAGCGTCGTTTTCGTGTTGTCGCCCTTCGTTTCGCTGAAACCGATGGAACCGCAGATCTGCAAGATCTACCTTGCGTTCACGAACTCGGTTGTCATCAGCATCATCTCGACGATCTTCTGCGTCGCTGTGGGGTCGATGGCAGCCTATGCGCTGGCCAGGATCCAGTACCGGCCGAAATTCGGCAACATCATGATATTCGTGCTGCTGATTGTCGGGGTTATCGTGGCGACCACCTACGCCGGTGTGCCCTGGTGGATGTCCTCGGCGGTGGCGCTGGCGCTGTTTTTCTTCCTTGCACGGTCGATTGGCCGCCATTTCAAGATGTCGCTCGGCAATGGCGACATTCTCTTCTGGATGATATCGCAGCGGATTCTGCCGCCGATCGTGGTGGTTATCCCGCTTTACGTGATGTTCCAGGCCGTTCGCCTGCTGGATACGCATCTTGCCCTGATCCTGCTCTATGCGGTGGCCAACCTGCCCATCGTCGTCTGGCTAATGCATGATTTCTTCGCCAACCTGCCGATCGAGCTTGAGGAATCGGCACAGCTTGATGGCGCGACAAGGTTCGGCATTTTCTGGGAAATCGTGATGCCGCTGACACGGCCGGGCCTTGCCGCCACGACGCTGCTGATCCTGGTGCTCAACTGGAACGAATATCTGTTCGCGGTCTTTCTCTCCACCGTCAAGGTCCAGACCATGCCGATCATGGTCGCGGCGAAGAATACCGGCGAGAAAGGTGTCCTGTGGTGGGAGATGTGCGCCGTCACCGTGGTGATGATCATTCCGGTCATCATCATGTCGGTACTGCTGACGCGGTTTATTTCAAAGGGCGTCCTTCTTGGCGCCGTGAAGGGGTAGGACATGACGGACGGCGGTACAAAGGCCTCGGTCAAATTTGACGCAGTGCAGAAAAGCTTCGGCAGCGTGAAGGTGCTGGAGGAATTCAACCTTGAGGTGCAGCCCGGGGAATTCCTGGTGCTTCTCGGGGCTTCCGGATCGGGCAAGACGACGGCGCTGCGCATCCTCTCCGGGCTCGAGACGCCAAGCGCGGGGCAGGTCTATATCGGCGAGCGGGACGTTACCCAGGTACTGCCGAAATATCGTGACATCTCGATGGTATTCCAGTCTTACGCCCTCTATCCGCACAAGACGGTTGCCGAGAATATCGGGTTTCCGCTGAAGGTGAAAAAGCTGCCGAAGGAGGAGATGGACGCGGCCATTCTGGATGCCGCGAAGCAGGTGCAGCTGGAAACGCTTCTCGAGCGCTATCCGCGCGAACTGTCCGGCGGCCAGCGTCAGCGCGTTGCCCTGGCGCGCGCGATCATCCGCCGGCCGTCGGTGTTCCTTATGGACGAGCCCTTGTCGAATCTCGACGCCAAGCTGCGCGGTCACATGCGCGCCGAGCTCAAGCATATGCAGGCCACGCTTGGCATCACCACCATCTATGTCACACATGACCAGATCGAGGCAATGACCCTGGCGCACCGTGTCGCGGTGCTCGAGAAGGGCGTCCTCCAGCAGCTGGCTTCACCTTCGGAAATCTACAACAACCCGGCCAACCTGTTTGTCGCGCAGTTCATCGGTTCACCGGCGATGAACGTCATCCATGGCAGCCTCGAAGGGGCGAACTTCCTCACCAACGGGGCGAAGGTGAAAACAAAGGTGAAGGGTCAGATCGCAAAGGCCGTCGCCGGGGTCAGGCCTGAGGACTGCAGCGTCACCGCCGCGGCCAAAGGCACCATCAGCGGCCAGATTTTCACCACCGAATTGATTGGCGATCACACACTGGTGACGGTGAACTGGGGCAATGACCAGATCGTGGTCAAGGCGCATAAGGATTTCGACGGAAAGCAGGGCGATGCCGTCGGTGTCCAGTTGCCGCCGGAAAATCTCTATATCTTTGACGAGACCAGCGGCGAGCGAATCCGCTGACTGGCGTGGAGGGGCGAATGGCGGTCCGTATCGAGCTCTATCGTTCCAGTTTCGAGGATGCCGAACGCCAGCTTGTCGAAATCGGCGAACTTGCCGTTTCGGCCTTCAGATATGCATCCGGTATCGAGGCTTTGCGTGTGAGCAACGCCCGCGGCGAGATTATTGTTCTGCCTTTCAAGGGACAGCAGATCTGGCGGGCGCGTTTCGACGGCCGTGACCTGACGATGAAGTCGATGTTCGACGAACCTGTCGACACGCAGGTCTATCTCGAAACCTATGGCGCTTTCATGATCCATTGTGGGTTGACCGGACTTGGCGCGCCGGGCCCGGAAGACAGCCATCCGCTTCACGGGGAGATTCCCAACGCGCCATTCCAGAAGGCATGGCTCGAAATCGACGAGGCATTGCAGCGGATAACGATTGGCGGCAGCTACCGCCATACCGTCGCCTTCAGCACGAATTATCTCGCCACGGCGAAGGTCGTCATGGAGGCCGGCTCGGCGCTGCTTGACGTGTCTCTCGAGGTGGAAAACCTGAAGCGCACGCCGATGGAGATGATGTATCTCGCGCATGCCAATTTCAGACCCGTCGATCATGGCGAGCTTCACTACACGGCAGCCTATGACGCCGCTTCGGTGCGGGTGCGTCGGTCGATCCCGGCGCATATCTCGCCGAAGCCGGACTATATGGCCTTCATCACGCAGCTTGCCGAAGACCCACTGCCGCATCACCGGCTCGATCCTTCTCTTGCCTTTGATCCGGAAGTCGTTTTCAGCATCGACATGCTTGCCGACAGTGACGGGTTTGCCCATGCCATTCAGGCGCATCCTGACGGCACCGCTGACTATATCGGCTACCGCCCCGATCAGGCGCCGATCTGCATGCGATGGATCTGCCGCACGCCGGACCAGGACGGCCTTGGCATTGCTTTCCCGGCGACCGCCGAGGTCGAGGGCTACACCGCCGAAAAGGCCAAGGGCCACATGGTCGAGCTGGACGGTGGCAAGAGCTGGTCGATCGCCATGCGCATGGGGCTTCTGACCGCCGTGGAAGCCGGCGACATGAAAGCTGCGATCATCAGGATCAGGTCAGCCTAGCCGAGGTTGAAAACATTCTCAGGCATGCCGCGCACGCCCGTTTCGATGGCGAACAGGCTTCCGGCGAGGCG
>JAYYLR010000016.1:0-17068 GCA_036143955.1 Pseudomonadota bacterium
GGTAGACATTCTCGACCTGAATGTCGTGGGGCTGGCGAACACTGATACCCATGATCGGAATATCACTGTCATGGGCATGAAAACCGGCTACAAGGCCTGCCTGCGTGCCGGCGCTGCCGGTCGCCACGACCAGGACCTTCGGGTCCAGTTTCAATTCGACAATCTGCTGCAGAATTTCCTTGGCACCGGAGACGTAGCCAAGCGCCCCAATTTCGTTCGAACCACCCCCCGGAATGAAATAGGGCCTGTTTCCGTCTTCACGAAGCCGGTCTGTTACAGCCTGCGCTTCGGCGTTCATATCAAGGCCCGGCGGGCGGAATTCGATAGTCGTTCCGAACATCTGGTCAAACAGCACATTGCCGGTCTGTTCATAACTGACACCGGTATTGGGTACGCGCCGTTCGAGCAGCGCATGGCATTTCATGCCAAGCTTGGCGGCTGCGGCGGCCGTCTGCCGGACATGGTTTGACTGCACGGCACCCTGAGTGACGACCATGTCGGCGCCGGCATCCTGCGCCGCCGCCATCAGGAATTCCAGTTTGCGTGTCTTGTTGCCGCCCGTGGCGAGGCCGGTGCAGTCATCACGCTTGATCCAGAGGCGCGGGCCGTCGAGCGACGCCGTCAGACGCGGCATTACCTCAAGCGGCGTTGGCTGATGACATAGATGTATTCGTCTGAAGTCGGTGAGCAGATCTTGCACGACAATTCCCCCAAAACTGGACCCAAGCTTGACAATGCACAACCGAGGCAGCAAATGTTTATTTTGCATAAAAATTATGCATTATGCATCAATTGCATAATCTTAGGGATTAGGGAGGGTTGCCGGTGAATTTCAGCTGGTTTAGAGAATTGCAGGCAGTGCAGCAGCTCGGCAGTTTCTCGAAAGCCTCGGAAGCCCGAAACCTGAGCCAGCCGGCACTGACCAGACGGATCAAGGCCCTTGAAGTCTGGGCAGAGCAGCAGCTCGTGGAGCGCGACCGCAGGCCGGTCACGCTCACAGTTGCCGGCCAGACATTGCTCGAGACCAGCATAGAATTCCTCGACATGCTTGAAGCCCAGCGGCTCGACATGCTGAGCCAGGCCGAGACAAGCAGGCAAAACGCGATCCGGTTTGCGGCGCAGCATTCCATCGCGTGGCATTTTTTCCCAAATTGGCTCCGCGAGCTTGAGCTGGTCATTGGCCCCGTACCGACCCGGATGCGGGCCGAGGATCTCGCGGAATGCGTTGAAAGCCTGCGTGAACAGGAAGTGAATTTTCTGCTCGCCTATGACATCCTCAGGGAGGATTTTCCGGAGCCGATGAGGCGGTCGCTCGAACATGTCATCATCGGCGAGGACAAGCTCGTTCCGGTCTGCGCACCAAAGGCGGACGGAGGGCCAGCCTTTGATTTCGACAGCCTCTCGGATCCGCTGCCACTCGTCAGCTACGGAAGGGAATCCCCGCTGGGCAGGCTTGTCGACAGCACCATCACACCCAAACTCGCCCGCCACAGGACACAGGTGATCTATCAGAATTCCATGTCGGGGACCTTACTCAACTGGACATTGCGCGGCGCCGGCGTGTGCTGGCTGCCGGAACGTCTCGTGGCTGCCGAAATTGACCAGGGAAGATTGGTGCTGGCGGCAGGAGAGCAATGGTATGTCGATTTGAAGATCGCCATTTTCAGCCTTCCCAAGACCCGCTTCGGGCTGTCTGCCGACATCTGGCAGCATCTGAAGAGCGACAGGATCGGCCTGCCCCCTTACGACTCTCACCGCGGATGACACCCACCGCGCACAACAAAAAAGGGCCACCCGCGTCGCGGATGGCCCGTTTCCGTTTTCGGGACAGGACTGTCTCTACAGCGCCTTGTCCGTGATCATGTGCGTCCAGGCACCCTGCGGCTTCTTGGTGATTACCGGATCGGAACCGCCCTTCATCAGCGTCGCAACCGTCCGCTCGTAATCGGCCGGATCAAGCATGCCGTTCGAGCCGGCCGTCAGCTTGGCGATCTCGCCCATCATCCGGCGCTGGTGCTTTTCGGTCTGAGCGCCCGTGGCGTCGTTTTCCAGGACAATGTCAGCCGCATCGTTCGGATTTTCTTCGGCCCACTTCCAGCCTTTCATCGAAGCCCGCACGAAGCGCACCATCTGGTCCTGGAAGGCAGAGTCCTTGAGCCGGTCTTCAAGAACATACAGACCGTCCTCAAGCGTTGCCACGCCCTGGTCCTGGTATTTGAAGACCACCAGCTCGTCAGCACCGAGACCGGCGTCAATCACCTGCCAGTACTCGTTGTAGGTCATGGTGGAGACGCACTCTGCCTGCTTCTGCAGGATCGGGTCCACGTTGAAGCCCTGCTTAAGGACATTCACGCCGTTGCTGCTGCCGTCGGTCGGAATGCCGAGCTGGCTCATCCAGGACAGGAACGGATATTCATTGCCATAGAACCAGACGCCGAGCGTCTTGCCGCGGAAGTCTGCCGGTGACTTGATGCCAGAATCCTTGCGGCATGTCAGCATCATTCCCGAGGATTTGAACGGTTGCGCGATATTGACAAGGTTCACGCCTTTTTCGCGGGATGCGAGGGCCGACGGCATCCAGTCGATCACGACGTCGGCACCGCCGCCGGCGATCACCTGAACGGGCGATATGTCAGGGCCACCGGGCTTGATGGTGACATCAAGGCCTTCCTCGGAATAGAAGCCTCTGTCAGCAGCCACGTAATAGCCTGCGAACTGGGCCTGCGTGACCCACTTCAGCTGCAGCGTCAGCTTGTCGGCGGCGCTTGCGGCCGTGCCAACGGCAACGGTCGCGGCAAGAGCCAGCAGGGTTGTCAGTGTTTTTTTCATGTCATGCTCCCTAGGTTGTTATCTTCTCGTTGGTTACTGGATTTTCCGGCGGTTTGACGGGTGCCAGAAAGTGACCTGCCGTTCCAGCAGGCTAAGAAGGCCATAGCTCAGCGAGCCAGCGAGGGCGGCGACAACAATTTCCGCCCACACCATATCCACATTCATGCGACCGACTTCGGTCGAGATGCGAAAACCAAGGCCAACAATCGGCGTGCCGAAGAACTCTGCAACGATGGCACCGATCAGTGCCAGAGTCGAATTGATCTTCAGTGCGTTGAAGATGAAAGGCGCTGCCGTGGGGAGCCGAAGCTTTACTAGCAGTTGGAAATAGGAAGAGGCATAGGTGCGAAGCAGATCACGCTCCATCGCCTGCGTGGCCTGAAGGCCGGCCACTGTGTTGACCAGCATCGGGAAGAAGGTCATCACCACGACAACGGCGGCCTTCGACTGCCAGTCAAAACCGAACCACATCACCATTATCGGCGCGATGCCTACAATCGGCAGAGCGGAAATGAAATTGCCAACCGGCAGCAGCCCGCGCTGAAGAAACGGCACACGATCAATCAGGATGGCAATGATGAAGGCGCTGCCACAGCCGATAATGTAACCGCTGAGTGCCGCCTTGATAACGGTCTGCTGGAAATCGGCCCAGAGAATGGAAGTCGAAGCGGCGAACCGCACTGCGATCATCGATGGTGGCGGCAAAAGCACTGTCGGCACCTGAAGTCCGACGGTCAGCACTTCCCAGGCAAAGATAATCCACGCCCCGAAGAACACCGGCACGGCAATAGAAACAACTGACGAAAACGCTTCTGAAAACCCGCGCGCCGCCAGCGACTTTTCCACCGCTAGCCACCCGATGAGCCAGCAGGCGACGAGGAAGGGCCAGCTTGCAGACGCCATGTCGGCGTCGAGCATCGAAAGCAACAGCAGCATGCCGAAAAGGCTGGCTCCCAGATCGATCCGCGCCTGCGGCAAAAGACCGAGATGATGGCGCAGCCCGACACCGACGAGAAGGAGGCTTCCGGCGATTATCTGCAGGCCGGCTTCAGCAATGTCACCGACCGAGAGAAATAGCGCCATCAGAGCGGCGATGCTACCAAGTGTGCCAAGGCTGCGCTGAAATGCGGTCATGCCCGCAGACCCATTCGTTTCAGCGTGACATGGCTCACGAGCCCGACGAGAGCGACGAGAATGGCTGCCATACACGCCGCCGAAATCAGCGCCGACCAGATCTGGATGGTCTGACCGTAGTAAGACCCGACAAGCAGCCGCGCGCCAAGACCGGCCACCGCGCCTGTTGGCAGTTCACCGACAATCGCCCCTACAAGGCTTATGGCGATCGCCACTTTCATTGAGGCGAACAGGAACGGCACCGACGCCGGGAGACGAAGCTTCCAGAACATCTGCAGACGCGATGAATTGTAGGTTCGCATCAGGTCCATATGCATCGGATCGGGACTTCGCAGCCCCTTGACCATACCGACGACCACCGGGAAGAAGCTTAGATAGGTCGAAATCATCGCCTTCGGCACAAGCCCGGAAAGACCGACCGCATTGAGAACCACGATGATCATTGGCGCGATCGCCAATATGGGGATGGTCTGGCTGGTGATGATCCAAGGCATAAGGGACTTGTCCATAGCCCTGTTCTCGACAATCGAAACTGCCAGCCCGATACCGAGAATCGTTCCCATTGCGAAACCGAGTAGCGTCGAGGAAAGGGTGACGCCGCCATGGAAAATAAGAGACCGTTTCGATGTGATCTTCTTTTCGACCGTCGTCTTCCAGATTTCACGGACAATCTGGTGTGGTGCTGGTAGGACCGGGCGTTCCTGTGCCATTGTATCGCGGACAAGGTCTTCCATCTTCCACTCTATGTCGGCCTTCTCGTAACGTTCGATCTGCCACGGGGAATTCAGATGGACGGTGAAGCCGTACCAGACAATCATGATGGCGGCCACCACCGCAGCGATCGGGAACAGCCTTGATAGCAAGCCGGTCACGTCAATTCCGCCTCGGGGCCGAACGCCTCTGCCGCAAGCATGGGGTGTTGCACCTACTCATAGGAATGGCCTTCGCGAAGACCGTTCCGCACCCGTTGCGCAATCTCGAGGAATTTCTTTGATTCCCGAATATCGAGGGGGCGGTCGGCCGGAAGTTCCGATCCAATGATGTCTGTTACTCGTCCCGGGCGAGGCGACATCACCACGATCTTGTTCGAAAGATAGACGGCCTCCGGAATCGAATGGGTGACGAAACAGATCGTCTTGCCGGTCTTCCGCCACAGCTCCAGAAGCTGTTCGTTCAGATGGTCACGGACAATCTCGTCAAGCGCGCCGAAAGGCTCGTCCATCAGCAGGAGGTCGGCATCAAAGGCCAGCGCACGGGCAATTGAGGCCCGCTGTTGCATGCCGCCGGAGAGCTGCCACGGAAACTTTCGGCCGAAACCTTCAAGGCCAACGAGGCCCAGCGTGCGCGCAACGCGTTCGGCCTTTTCCGCCGCGCTGAGGCCCATGATCTCCAGCGGCAGGCCGATATTCCGCTCGATCGTCCGCCAGGCAAGCAGCGCCGGGGCTTGGAAAACATACCCGTAGGCGCGTTCAAGCCGCGCCTGCTCTGGCGTCATGCCGTTCACGGTAATCGCGCCTGACGTCGGATGCTCAAGATCGGCAATGATCCGCAAAAGGGTGGTCTTTCCACAACCCGAGGGCCCGATGAAGGACACGAAATCGCCTTTCTCAATCGAAAGATCAACATCCTTAAGCGCGTGCACCGGCCCATCATTCGCCTCGAATGTCAGGCTGAGCTTACTCGCATGGATGACGATATTGTCACTAGTTCTGTCGGCCATCAGACTCCTGCCGGCATATTCGCCGGATCGCGTATCACAGCACGCGGCGCCGTCAGCGCTTTCCATTTCGAAAGAGCCTTGTTCGGCGCCGAGAACGGTTCACGCGGCACGAACTGGCCATGTCCCTCACGGGTTTTAACTTCGTTTTCCTGAATGGCGACATAGCCCCTCGTCATTGTGAACCGCGGTAGACCATTGACCTTGAATCCTTCGAATACGTTGTAATCGATGGCTGACTGCTGCGCCCTGTGGGTAATGGTTTTTTCACGGGCCGGATCAATCACGACGATATCCGCATCTGATCCCTCTAGAATGGCGCCTTTGCGGGGATAGAGGTTTAGCGCCTTGGCAATGTTGGTCGAGGTTGCGGCGACGAATTCATTCATCGTCAGACGGCCGGTATCGACACCATATGTCCACAGAAGCGACAACCGGTCCTCAAGCCCACCAGTGCCATTCGGTATTTTCGTAAAATCACCAAGCCCTAATCGCTTCTGCTCGGTCGTGAATGCACAATGGTCGGTCGCGACAACTTGCAGGCTGCCTGCCTGCAGGCCGGCCCACAGGCTGTCCTGATGAAGCTTGTTACGGAAGGGTGGCGACATCACACGTTGCGCAGCATGGTCCCAGTTCGGATTCGCATATACGCCTTCGTCGAGGAGAAGATGCTGGATCAGTGGCTCGCCAAATACCCGCATGCCTTTCTGGCGCGCTCGGCGGATGGCTTCATGGGCCTGTTCACAGGAGACGTGAACCACATAAAGCGGCACGCCGGCCATGTCGGCGATCATGATCGCCCGGTTGGTCGCCTCACCCTCGACCTCAGGCGGTCGCGAATAGGCATGGGCTTCCGGCCCGCTGTTCCCTTCTTCCATCAACTTTGCCTGAAGCTGCGCGACGACATCGCCGTTCTCGGCATGAACAAGCGGCATCGCGCCAAGCTCGGCACAGCGCTGGAAGCTGGCATACATCTCGTCGTCATCGACCATAAGCGCGCCCTTGTAGGCCATGAAATGCTTGAATGTATTGATTCCCTTGGAGACCACTTCCGGCATTTCATTGAAGACCTGCTCGCCCCACCATGTGATCGCCATGTGGAAGGAGTAGTCGGTAGTGGCACGGGTCGACTTGTTGTCCCAGGCCTGTATCGCGGTCAGCAGCGACTGGTCAGGTGCCGGAAGACAAAAATCCACGACCATTGTGGTGCCGCCCGATAACGCGGCACGCGTACCGGACTCGAAATCATCCGACGAATAGGTCCCCATGAATGGCATTTCAAGATGCGTGTGCGGGTCGATCCCACCTGGCATCACGTAGCATCCTGTGGCGTCAAGGGTCTCGTTCCCGCTGAGGCCCTCGCCGATCTTCGTGATCTTGCCGTGCTCGACCAGCACGTCGGCCTTGTAGGTGCGGTCTGCGGTGACGATAGTGCCGTCTTTAATTACCGTGCTCATGGCGTTTCTCCTTTTTCTCAATCGTCGACGATTCCGGCGGTTTCGACAACGGCATGAAACAGCACGTCGGCGCCCGCGGTCGCCCAATCCTTTGTTATTTCCTCCGCCTCATTGTGCGACAGGCCGTCGACACAAGGGCACATTATCATCGCCGTTGGCGCGACACGGTTGATCCAGCAGGCGTCATGGCCGGCGCCAGACACGATATCGCGGTGCGAATAGCCAAGCCGCTCGGCCGCGCGCCGGATGGCGCCGACACAGCCGTTGTCGAATTCGACTGGGTCGAATTGCCCGGCTTGCTCGACCTCCATCTCGAGGCCAATTTCCCTGCAGATCTTGGCTGCGCCAGCGCGAAGCTGGGCTTCCATATCGTCAATCACCTCCTGTTTCGGGTGGCGGAAATCGACAGTGAAGACGACCTTGCCGGGAATAATGTTGCGCGAATTCGGATAGACGTCGCAATGGCCGACGGCGCCAACCGCAAGCGGAGCGTGCGACCAGGCGATTTCGTCGACAAGCTGGGTGATCCGCGCCATGCCAAGGCCGGCATTGACGCGCTTCGGCATCGGGGTCGATCCGGTGTGCGCTTCCTTGCCTGTCAGCGTGACCTGAAGCCAGTTCAGCCCCTGCCCGTGGGTAACGACACCAATATCGATATTCTCGTCCTCGAGGATCGGGCCCTGTTCGATGTGAAGCTCGAAAAAGGCGGCAAGCTTGCGGGCACCAACCTCCTCGTCACCGATCCAGCCGATCCTCTCGAGCTCGCCGCCAACCGTCTTGCCGGCGGCGTCCGTGCGGCCATAGGCCCAGTCCAGCGTGTGCACGCCGGCAAATACGCCCGAGGCCATCATCGGCGGCGAGAACCGCGTGCCTTCCTCGTTCGTCCAGTTCACCACCTCGATCGGATGACGCGTCTTTATGCCTGTCTCGTTCAGCGTCCTGATGATCTCAAGCCCCGCAAGGACTCCAAGAACACCGTCATATTTTCCGCCTGTCGGCTGCGTGTCGAGATGGCTTCCAACCATAACCGGCGGCAACGACGGGTCCGATCCCTCGCGGCGCGCGAACATCGTTCCCATCTTGTCGAGGCCCATTTCCAGCCCTTCCGCCTCGCACCAGGCCTGATACAGACGGCGTCCCTCGGCGTCCTCGTCGGTCAGCGTCTGGCGGTTATTGCCTCCCGCAACGCCGGGGCCGATTTTCGCCATCTCCATCAGCGCGTCCCAGAGACGGTCGCCGTTAATCCGGAAATTCTTGCCGCGCTGATCCATCAGCTCGGTATTCATATCGGATGCCATTGCCT
The DNA here is from genome assembly GCA_036143955.1 of Pseudomonadota bacterium. Classification (GTDB taxonomy): domain Bacteria; phylum Pseudomonadota; class Alphaproteobacteria; order Puniceispirillales; family Puniceispirillaceae; genus UBA8309. Next base: position 8,441 of record JAYYLR010000016.1, read on the forward strand.
GTTTGCCTCCCTGTTTGACATACCCTGCGGAGATTCGGTCTAGAGTGATTTCAACACCTCACCGACCGCGCCGATAAGCTCGTCAATCTGTTCCTTGGTGATGATAAGCGGCGGCGACAGCGCGATGATGTCACCCGTGGTCCGGATCAGATATCCTTTCTCGAACGCCTTCAGAAAGGCCGAGAAGGCGCGCTTTGTCGGCGCACCCTCGATCGGCTGTAACTCAATGGCACCGATCAGACCGATGTTTCGGATATCGATCACATATGGATGGTCGGCAAGGCTGTGAAGCCTGTCTTCCCAATATTGCGCCAGATCCGCACCGCGGGTCAGAAGCCCCTCGTCTTCGTAAGTGTCGAGCGTTCCCAGAGCCGCAGCCGCGGCCACCGGATTCCCGGAATAGGTATAGCCGTGGAAAAATTCGATCAGCTCTTCCGGCCCGTTCATGAAAGCATCGTGTATTTCGTCACGGACGAACACCGCCCCCATCGGGATCACCCCGCTGGTCAGCCCCTTAGCGGTGGTGATGATGTCCGGCTTCACGTCGAAGTAATCTGCGGCGAACGGCGTGCCGAGGCGGCCAAAGCCCGTGATCACTTCGTCGAAAATCAGAAGGAACCCATGCTTGTCGCAAATCTCGCGAAGCCGCTTCAGATAGCCTTTCGGCGGTATCAGGACGCCGGTCGACCCCGCCACAGGCTCGACGATCACCGCAGCGATGGTGGACGGGTCGTGAAGCGTCGCGATGCGCTCCAGCTCGTCTGCCAGCTCGGCGCCATGATCGGGCTCGCCTCGGGAAAAGGCATTGTGCGCCGGATCATGCGTATGCGGCATGTGGTCGACACCTGACAGCAGGGTGCCGAACATCTTCCGGTTGGCGACGATGCCGCCGACCGATATGCCACCGAAATTCACCCCGTGATAGCCGCGCTCGCGGCCGATCAGCCGCGTGCGGCTCGCCTCGCCGCGCACCCGCTGATAGGCTATCGCCATCTTCAGCGCGGTCTCGACCGACTCGGATCCGGAATTGGTGTAGAAACAGTGGTTCATCCCGTCGGGTGTGATATCGACCAGCCGGTTTGCAAGCTCGAAAGCCTTGGGATGTCCCATCTGGAATGCCGGCGCGTAATCGAGCTGCGCCACCTGGTCCTGAACGGCCTGAACGATCTTTGGCCGCGCGTGACCGGCGTTCACGCACCACAGCCCGGCTGTTCCATCGAGGACGTGGCGCCCTTCGACCGTCGTGTAATGCATGTCCCTGGCGCTGACCAGCATCCGCGGGTTCGACTTGAACTGCCTGTTTGCCGTAAATGGCATCCAGAAGGCACGAAGATCATTCGGCTGCAGATTTGCGCTGTCAGGCATGGTGGCACTCTCCATCATTGTAGCCACGCGTGCAGGTCCGCGGCACGTCGCGCTGGCAACCGGCTCGGCACCTCGCGGCCCGGATCAACACCCGGTCACGAATTTATGAAATATCATTTTTACCGTTTGGTCAAATCTCTTAGAATGCACCAGTTGTAAAAAATGAGTGCCGAATCGGGGGGACATGACTCAGATTTCAACAACCGGCCGAAGTCCGAAGAATTCACGGACAAAAACACGCATTCAGAAGGAAAACGAAACACGGATCCTGACGGCGGCGCTTGACGTGTTTTCGGAAAACGGCTTTCGCGGCGCGACGCTGGACAGGATTGCTTCCACGGCCAATATGTCGAAGCCGAACCTGCTCTACTACTTCAAGAGCAAGGAAGAGATCCACGTCGCTCTGCTGACCGGCCTGCTGGATGTCTGGCTCGCCCCGCTTCGCGAGATTAGCCCGCATGGAGAGCCAGCTGACGAGATTGGATCCTACATCCGGCGAAAGCTCGAATCCTCACGTCAGTTTCCCCGAGAATCACGGCTCTTTGCCAATGAGATGCTGGCCGGCGCCCCGCATATCGAAGACTTCCTGCAGAACGAGCTGAAGCAGCTTGTCGATGAGAAGGCGGCAATCTTTCAGGAATGGATCGACGAACAGCGGCTCGCACCCTGCGAGCCGCGGCATCTTCTGTTCGCGATCTGGTCGACGACCCAGCATTACGCCGATTTCAGCGTGCAGGTGCGCCATGTACTCGGCCTGCAACCCGGCGATGTGAGCTATTATGACGAGGCAGCGCGAATGCTGGAAACTCTGTTCCTCGGACAGCTGATGCTAACACCAAAGAACCGCTGACCCCCCGTCACGGACGCTGTTCCCGTTTATTCGGCGGCATCGCTCATCGGATTGTTCGGATGCATCGTCCAGTTGCCATACTCCGATGGCACGTCCTTGCCAGTCCGCCTGTCGAGATTGCCGGCAGGAAGCTGCTCCATGGTGATGCAGTTTTCAACCGGGCATACATTGACGCACAGGTTGCAGCCGACGCACTCCTCGTCGATCACCTCGAACCGACGTTCTCCGTCGACCATGTTGGTGATCGCCTGGTGCGAGGTGTCCTCGCAGGCGATGTGGCAGCGGCCACATTTGATGCAGCTGTCCTGGTCGATCCGCGCCTTGGTGGTGTAGTTCAGGTTGAGATACTGCCATTCCGTAACGTTCGGCACGGCGCGCCCATGGATCGAATCCAGATTGGCGTGACCGGCACTGTCCATCCACTGGTCAAGCCCCTCGACAAGTTCCTCGATGATCTTGAAGCCATAGGTCATCGCCGCGGTGCAGACCTGCACATTGCCGGCGCCCAGGGTGATGAACTCCGCCGCGTCACGCCAGGTTGTGACACCCCCAATGCCTGAGATCGGCAGGTCGGCGGTTTCAGGATCACGCGCAATGGCCGCCACCATGTTCAGCGCGATCGGCTTGACCGCCGGCCCGCAATAGCCGCCATGCGTTCCCTTGCCGTCGATGGTCGGCTGCGGTGCAAACTGGTCGAGGTCGACCGAGACGATCGAGCTGATGGTGTTGATCAGCGAGACGGCATCAGCCCCGCCGTCCTTGGCGGCGCGCGCCGGGTAGCGCACATCCGTTATGTTCGGCGTGAGCTTGACAATCACCGGCATGCGGGTATTGGCCTTCACCCAGCGGGTGACCATCTCGATATATTCCGGGACCTGGCCAACGGCCGCACCCATGCCGCGTTCAGACATGCCGTGAGGGCATCCGAAATTCAGCTCGACCCCGTCACACTCGGTATCCTCGACCTGGCGCAGGATCTGCTCCCAGCAGGGCTCCTCGCAGGGCACCATCAGGCTGGTGACGAGCGCCCGGTCGGGCCAGGCCTTCTTCACCGACTTGATTTCCTGCAGGTTCACGTCCAGCGGCCGGTCTGTGATCAGTTCGATGTTGTTCAGGCCAAGAAGACGCCTGTCAGCGCCCCAGACAGCGCCGTAACGCGGCCCGCCGACATTGACGATGTGCGGATCAAGGCCGAGCGTCTTCCAGACAACGCCGCCCCATCCGGCCTTGAAGGCACGAACGACATTATATTCCTTGTCGGTCGGCGGCGCCGATGCCAGCCAGAACGGATTCGGTGATTTGATGCCTACGAAGTCATGTCTCAGGTCAGCCATTGCTTTCTCCCTTATGCATCATTCAGGCGGTCAGTGCCGCATGGATCGATTCTGCCGCGTCGCGCCCCTGCGCCACGGCGGTGACGGTCAGGTCTTCGCCGGCGGCAACACAGTCGCCCCCGGCCCAGACCGACGGATTTGAGGTCCGGAAACCATCATCAACGGCGATCCGGCCATTCTCCACACTGATCGAACCGATGGCGTCTCCCGATGCCAGCGTCTGCCCGATCGCCGTGAAAAGCTGGTCAACCTCAATCGTCTGGAACTTGCCGGTGCCTGCCAGCTTGCCGCCGGAAAGGGCCGTGAATTCCAGTTTCACCTCAAGGCTACCGGTGTCGGTCTTCGTCACCGCCGCCGGTTTCATCCAGTGCCGGATCGTAACGCCTTTCGAGGATGACTGGTTCTGCTCAACCTTGGAGGCGTTCATGTTTTCGCGTCCACGGCGATAGGCAATGGTCACCTCCTGCGCGCCGAGAAGCCGTGCCTGGGTCGCCACGTCGATGGCCGTCATCCCACCACCGATGACAAGCACGCGGCGGCCAACCGGCACCGACGAGAATGAATCCGCCTGGCGAAGTCCGGCGATGAAGTCAACGGCGTTTGCCACGGCGTCTTTGGCATCGCCGTCTACGCCGAGCGCATTCACCCCGCCAAGGCCGATCCCGAGGAAGACCGCGTCATGCTCCTCGAGCAGACCGTCAATTGTCAGCTGTTCGCCGAGACGGCTGTCATTGACGATGCTGATGCCGCCTATGGCAGTGACGTAATCGACCTCGTGCTGCGCGAACTGGTCAACCGACTTGTAGGTGGCGATGCCATATTCGTTCAGCCCGCCGGCCTTTGGATTGGCGTCGTGAAGGACAACATTGTGGCCCTTCATCGCCAGCCGATGGGCGCAGGCCAGTCCGGCCGGCCCGGCACCGACCACGGCAACGCTCTTGCCGGTATCGGCGGCACGGTCGAAATACTGGCGGCCGTTCCGCATTGCATGATCGGTGGCATGACGCTGCAACAGGCCGATCTGGACGGGCTTGCCCTCCGCCTCCTCGCGGACGCAGGCCTGCTCGCAAAGCGTTTCCGTCGGGCAGACACGCGCGCACATTCCACCAAGGATGTTCTGTTCGAATATGGTCCGCGCCGAACCGTCCAGATTGCCTGTCGAGATCTGCCGAATGAACTTCGGAATATCAATCGCCGTCGGACAGGCCGTCATGCAGGGCGCGTCGTAACAGAAATAGCACCTGTCGGCAGCCACCATGGCTTCATGGCTGTCGAGAGGCGGATAGGCGTCGGCAAAATTCTGCTCATAGGCATCATCATCAAGCCTGCCTTCGATGATTCCGTCTTCGAGATACCGGTCGACCATGCGTTCCTCCGCTCGCAGCAAGGTGAACAATCCGGCCCGTGGCTTTCCAGCGCACTCAACGCGCATATGTCTGCGTCAGCTTCCCACCAATCGGGAATGCGCCACCACAGGCTTCTGCAATTCAGGGAAAGAATGCCGGATAAAACGGCTTTGTCCAATATTTTTTACCAAATGATAAAATTTTTGCCGCATACTGCCCGTCGCAGCTTCCGCCAAAGGCGGCTTTTTGACATCATGATAAGCGACATCTCGTCAGGAAAGAGGGAACCCCTTGATGAAGCCAACAGCTGAAATTCGGAAAATCATCACCTCAGTCGAGGACATTCATCGCGAGGCTGGCCGGACGCTCCACACGCCAAGCCGCAAATGTGTCGCTGCCGCAGTGATCACCAACCCCCTGGCAGGTGCGACTGACGGGGACCTCGAGATCCTGAAGGATATCGGTGCCGACATCTCGGCCCGCCTCGTCGCGCGGGGGCTGGAGGCACTCGGCGCCGGGCCCGATGACGTCCAGTCATACGGCAAGGGCGCCATTGTCGGTGTCGATGGCGAGATCGAACACGCCGCTGCCTTGATCCACCCGCGTTTCGGGGCGCCTGTTCGCGGCGCTCTTGGCGATGCCACCGAAATCATCCCGTCAACGAAAAAGATGGGCGGGCCGGGCGCAGCGCTGGCCGTCCCGCTGACAAGCAAGAAAAGCATCTGGGAGTTCGATCATATGGACGCCGCCGAGATCACAGTTCCCGACGCGCCGCATGCCGGCGAAATTGTCGTCATTCTGGCGCTTGGTATCGGTGGCCGCCCGCTCAAGCGGATAGCCCCCGACTAAGCCATCTGTGACATTAAGGCTCGGCTGGGATTGCGCCATCCCCCGGCGGGGGGATAGCATTGCCCCGGGGCAGCGTGTGACTGTCACTGTTCCGTTTGGTCATTCCAGTATGTCTTCAGATACCGTCGCCAGAAAAATGAACGTCATCGTGGCCGACCCGCCAGGCGGTCCGGAGGCGCTCCGGATTGAATCCCGCGACATACCCACCCCTTCGGCAGGCGAGGTGCTGATCAGGGTGCATGCCGCCGGCGTCAATGGCGCCGACCTGCGCGAGCGTGAGGGAAAATACCCGGTACCGGAAGGCGCGCCAGATATCATGGGGCTGGAAGTATCGGGCGAGATCGCCGCAGCTGGTGACGGCTGCGACCGTTTCCGTGAGGGTGACCGTGTCTGCGCGCTGCTGATTGGCGGTGGCTATGCGGAATATGCGTTGGCGCCGGAGGGTCAGTGCATGGCAGTTCCGGACGGTGTCTCACTGACCGACGCGGCGGGATTACCGGAAGTCTATTGCACGGTCTGGACCAACATGATGGACCGGTGTGCGCTGCAGTCGGGCGAGACGGTTCTTGTCCAGGGCGGCACAAGCGGCATCGGCTGCGCGGCGATCCAGATTGCGAAGACGCACGGCGCAACAGTCTTTGCCACCGCAAGAAACGAAGAGAAATGTGCCGCGATGCACCGCCTCGGCGCGGATCATGCAATCAATTATCGTGACGAGGATTTCGTCGAAATCTGCCGCGTCGGGACCGATGGCCGCGGCATCGATGTCATCATCGACATCATCGGCGGAAACTACCTTCCAAGGGAAGTCGAACTGCTGGCGCATGGTGGCAGGCTGATGATCATCAACCTTCGCGGCGGGAAGACGGCAGAGGTTGATTTCGGCCATGTTCACAGCCGGCACCTGACGATCACCGGCGCCCGTTTGCGGCCACGCTCCATTGCGGAAAAGTCATCGATCTGCCGCGCTCTTGAAGATCGGATATGGCCGCTGATTGCGGATGGCAGCATTTCACCGGTAACATGCGCCACATTCCCGTTTGCGGAGGCGGCGGACGCACATCGCCTGATGGAATCTAGCCGGCATATCGGCAAGATCATCCTAACCGCCCATGGCGGTCCAGAAACAGCGCATCGGCCACAATCACCTGCGCCCGCACATCAAGGAGGTTCCGCATGAACCCTGTACTGTCTGACCTTGCTGCCAGTTGCAGCGCCCTGCTTACCAAAAGCCCCGGCCCGGTGGGACGCGCAAAGGTCGCGGCATTATTGTCGGAGCTGCTTGCCGATCCGGCGAACATCGATTCGCTGGTCCCGACTTCAGCCGGCGAACGCGACCTGCTTTATCAGGACCCCGACCTCGGCTTCTGTATCCTGGCGCATGTCTATGACAGCCCGAAAACTTCCTCGCCACACGATCACGGCCCGTCATGGGCCATCTATGCGCAGGCGCGGGGCGAGACTGAAATGACGGATTTCGAGCTCCTGACCGAAGCCGGCGAAGATGCGCCCGGCAGCGTTCGTGCAACACGCACCTACCATCTCCGCCCGGGCGACGCGCATGTCTATAACGAGGGGGACCTTCATGCACCGCGGCGGGACGGGCCAACTGCCCTTCTGCGTATCGAAGGCACCGACATGAGCAAGGTGAAACGCCTTCGGTATGAAGCTGTCTGACCGCATCCAAGTTCCGGGGGAAGGGTTGCAGGCAGGATGAGCCACGGCCTCTTTGCATCGCTGTTTGAAACCGGTCGGCCCTTTTGCTTTATTGATTCACGCGAACGCCGGGATCATGTCGACGGACATTGGTTCGGCAGCACCAACATTCCGCTGTCTATCCTGACGACAAGAATCCAAATCCTGGTGCCTGACCGCCATTTTCCGATCCATCTTCTCGACTGGCAGGACGCCGCCAGCGAGGCGGCCGCCTGGCGCCTGTCAGAGCTTGGCTATGCGGATGTCATCCTGTGTCCGACTGAACACCCGCGCGAGTTCGGCAACGGCTTCGTGAAAGGTGAATATGTATGGTCAAAGGCGTTTGGCGAAGTTGTCGCCCACGGGTGCGGGCTGCCGGAAGTCACACCAGCCACCTATCTCGAAAGCCGGGGCGACGCCCTTCTTTTCGATGTGCGGCCGACGGCCGAATATCGAGAATTCACCATTCCGGCGTCGCAGAGCCTGCCGAACAGCCTGCTGCTGGCCAACATGGAAGCGCTGAAAGAAACCGGCCGCACAGTCCTTCTGCATTGCGCGGGGCGCACCCGCTCCATCATCGGGGCCTGTACGCTGAAGGCCGCCGGCTATGACGGGCCCTTTGCCATCTTCCGTGGCGGAACGCAGGCCTGGCAGCTTGACGGTCATAAGCGTGAATTTGCAGCCGACCGTGTTTTCGCCAACGAGACCGAAAGCGACCTGACAACAAGGACGTTCCTCGGCAGATGGAAAATCCCGGTTGAAGATGTCGAGGCCGGCGATCTCGAAAGCTTCGTTTCCACGCACAGCAATGATCATCTGTTCGACCTGTCGGATGACGCTGCCAAAGGCCGTCCTCTCGATCACGGAATCACCGGTGTCTCCGGCACCAACCTGATCCAGCAGACCGACCAGTCGATTGCGCGCTGGCATGTGCCGGTGATCCTGTTCGACACCGGATCGGGCAGCCGTGCCGCTTTCGCCGCCTACTGGCTGCAATCGATGGGATTCGTGGTCAAGGTCGTGATCCTGAAGGCCGGGCCGGGCAAGGCACGCTCACCGGTACTGGAAAATCATCGCACCGAAGGCGAGCCTGAATCCGTGACGCTTGCGCAGCTGATCGCGCATCGCGACCTGTCGGGACGGATACTGGATTTCAGACCGTCGAAGGCTTTCCGGAAGGGGCGGCTGA
>JAYYLR010000017.1:0-2605 GCA_036143955.1 Pseudomonadota bacterium
GTTCGCCTCCCTGGCGCTGAAATGGCCAACCCGGCCCTGTCCGCGGTGATCATGGAACGCAATGCCGAAATCGATGACATGACCGTCGATTATACGGCCGACAATCTGTTCACGATGGACCACCCCGCCGTTCAGTGGCTTCGTCAGTGCTGTGACCGCGCGATTCTGGATTATGCTGCCGAGGCCGGAATTGACTATCAGCTCGAATGGAGTCTTCAGGGATGGGGCAATGTGAATTTCCGCGGCGATTACCATAATCTTCACAATCATCCGCATTCCTGGCTGTCCGGAACCTATTATGTGAACGTCCCTGACCAGACTGACGCCGAAACCTACAGGTCTGACCTCAATCCTGGCGCCATCAGCTTTTTCGACCCGCGACCGCAGGCCAACATGAATGCCATCCGCGGGGATGGCCAGGTCGACCCGGAACACCGCATCCTTCCTTCGGGCGGCGATCTCCTGTTATGGCCCGCTTTTCTGCATCACCTCGTGCATCCGAACATGGCGGAAGTGCCGAGGATATCTGTGTCCTTCAACGTCGTGCTGAAATGGAAGCCCGATTACATCCCTCACTAATCAGTCCCTGCGGGGCTGGTCATCACCCGGCGGACTCACTTCGAACTTGGAATGTCCGGCTCCTGGATACGAAGCGCCTGTAAGGATTGCCGGAGCAGGGGTACGGAAATCGCGAAATTCACGCCGGCATCAATATCCGCCTCCTTGGTAAATATGCCGTCGATGAGCCCGATCAGATGTCCCTGCGGATCGACAAGCGCCCCACCCGAGGCACCGGGATTGACCGCCGCATCCGTCTGCACGAAATCCTCGATGGCGTTGAAGCCGACATCTCGGCGGTGAACGGCTGACACAACTCCACAGCTGAAACTCAGCCCAAGCCCGAAGCTGTTTCCAATCGCACAGGCATGGAGACCGACAGGCGGGTCTTCACTGGAAAAGGTGATCGGTTGTGTTGCCAGTTCCGATTTCAGCACAGCTACATCCCGTGCCGGATCGACAGCAACGATCTCGGCGTCCTGTCGCGTTCCGTCGGCAAGAACGATTTCCACACGGGTGGCACGCGTCACGACATGCGCGGCCGTGATCAGGTAATGGCTCGTGCCGCCACTGCCGAAATAGATCCCCGAGCCGGCCGGCGCACTGCCAGTCGGTGCGCCAAAGCCCGGCCGGTTGTATCCAGGCCAGGTGGGTTCGACGACGACGACGGACTTGTGAGCGCTGGCAAAGGTTTCAGGGCCGTGATCCGCGTCTGCGACATTGCTCGCAAAGACCAGAGCGAGGCCAAGCGCCGCTATGCGCGACCTTTGGCCCAATAGCGGGTAAGGCGACTGCCTAGAGCCGGACATCCGGCCCAGACGTGACTGAAGCCGTGTCCATGCCGGTCGTCTGCAGCACATAGAACGCCGCCACAGCAATCACAATGGCGATAACCGAACTGATCAGAAAAATTTTCATCTCTGTCTCCCCAACAGGTGCGGCCGGTGGCCCCCTTTCACTCAACTATTGTCTCTTTTGTGGCTATTTTCAAGAAAGTTACCAAGTCTGTCAGATCCTTTGGGTTCTTCATCCGCTGGATCGGCATCTTGGTGCCGGGGGTGACGATATCGGGTCCCTCGGCAAACAGGCGGTTGATCGTTGCCTCATCCCAGATGATATCGGAGTCGAGAAGTGCCTGCGAATAGGGATAGCCCTCGAGTGTTCCGGCCATACGGCCGAAGACGCCGAACAGTGTCGGCCCGGCCCGGCGCCTGCCGTCCGGGCTCAGGGTATGACAGACGCTGCATTTGCGGGCGAACTGCTTTTCACCATTGCTGATTTCCGCGGTCGGGTGGAAACGTCGTGCGGGACCCGGCCGCTCGAGGAACTCGGGCGGAAACTCGAAAAGCTCCCACCGCGTGATAAAATCATCCAGCCCGGCGACCATGATCGACTTTCCGTCAGGCATGATCACCACCGACCAGATAGGTCCGTTCGCAGCATTGAAATCGCGAACAATGGACCAGTCCTTGGTGTTGATAACCACGACCCGCCCCTTTGCATTTCCAAATGCCAGCATCTGATAGGCAGGGCTGCTGTAAGTGGCCAGCACGGGAACGCGCTCGTCGCCGAGGCGCATCACCCCGCTCCCGTCGGACAGCCTTTCGATATTCATTGTTCCGTCAGACGAGCCAAAGGCAACAATATCGCTGGCCTCGTCGACAACGAAGACGGATACACTCCATCCGTTGTGGACTATGCTGCGGATATATTCGCCATTTGAAATTCTCCATTTCCGTATCTGGCCATCATGTCCGGCGCTGTACAGATATTTGCCATTTGCGGCGAACTGCACTGCATTTACCGCGCCGTCATGACCAGTAATGAACCGACTGTTGGCGGCTGCCTGCTCGACACCATCGCCTAGTGGCCAGAGCCCGATTGATCCGTCCCAGCTTGCCGAAGCCAGGAAATTACCATCAGCTGAAAAGGCCAGATTTACTATTTTGCCGCGGTGTCCTGCCAGGATGACCGGTTCGGGATCTTCCTTTGAACGTGCTTCCTCGGTCCAGACATAGATACGTCCATCATCGCCAGCAGTTGCGAG
>JAYYLR010000018.1:0-9638 GCA_036143955.1 Pseudomonadota bacterium
CGCCGGGTCGATGAATTCGAGAAGCACCTCGCCGCCGTCACCGCGTCCTTCGACACGGGCCGCGAAATCCGGACCGAAGACGATCACGTCACCGGGACGGCATTTTCGCGCCGGCTTGGCAAAGACCCGCCAGCGTGCGCCGCCCTCATGCTTGTGGAGCGTAATGCCGATTCCGGCTTCGCCGCGGCGGCCGGCAAGTCTTGCCGGGATCACCCGCGTGTTGTTCACCACCAGCAGGTCACCGCTTTGCAGAAGCGACGGCAGGTCGCTGATCCGCCGGTCGGACATGCCCGCGCCGCTGAGATCGAGAAGCCGCGCCGAATCCCGCGGGCGCGCCGGCGCGTCGGCAATCGCCTCCGGCGGAAGCTCATAGTCGAAATCGGAGAGTTTCATCGGTGATACGGGCAAATCTGGCTCGAAGACGGGGCTCACTCGAAGATCTGGACGACACCCTCTACATGCCCGTTCTCGCCGGTCACGACAAGGCACTGCACCCGCGATTCCTGCATCCGCGCCTCGGCATCGGCCATCAGCTGGTCCGGGCCGATGGTCAGCGGCGTAGCGCTGGCGACATCGCCGACCCGCGTGGTGGCGAGGTCGACGCCGCGAAGAAGAAGCCGCCGCAGGTCACCGTCGGTCAGAACGCCATGGAGATTATCGGCACTGCCGACAAGCGTCATGCCGAGCCGCCCCTCCGTCATCACGATGATGGCGTCCTTCACAGGCGCGTCGGCGGCGACAAAGGGAAGCTGTTCGCTTCGCATGGCGTCGCGGACGCGGGTCAGGAGGCGGCGGCCGAGCGCGCCGCCGGGATGCGTCATCGCAAAATCGGCAGCCTCGAACCCGCGCGCCTCCATCAGCGCCACAGCCATGGCGTCTCCGAGAACGAGCGTGTTCATCGCCGAGGTCGTCGGCGCCAGGTTCAGCGGGCAGGCCTCGCGGTCGACCGAAATATCGAGAACGATCTCCGCCGCCCGCGCCATGCTGCTTGTCAGGCCCGCCGTCAGCGCGATGATCTTCGCATCGAGCCGCTGCAGCGCCGGAAGAAGGCGGACGATCTCCTCGGTCTCGCCGGAATTTGAAATCAGGATCATCACGTCGCCGGAACGGACCATGCCGAGGTCGCCATGGATCGCCTCGGCCGGATGAAGGAACAGCGACGGCGTACCCGTCGAGGCGAGCGTCGCCGCGATCTTGCGCCCGATCAGGCCGGATTTGCCCATGCCGCAGACCACGACATGGCCCGAGGTCGCCATGATCATCCCGACCGCGTCCTCGAACGGTCTGCCAAGCGCCTCGTCAAGGCGCCCGATGGCATCGCGATAGGCGGTGAAAAGCCCGCGCGCAGCTTCCACCGGGGCCAGCCCCGGCACCCTGTCTTCGGCCGTGTCGTTGGAATTCGTTGCCTTGTCCGTCATGATCCGGTCCCGCCATGATCCGGCCATTATGCCGATGCGGCGCCCCGCCGCGCCTCTTTCGACGCTGGTTCTAGCGCCTTTTCAGGCGAAATGCCACCATTGCGCGATGCCGGTACGCCTCAGCCAAGCCGTTGCCGCGCCGCCGCCAGGTCTTCCGGAGTGTTCAGGTTCATGAACGGGTCCGGCGCCGCCGCGTCCTCCGGCGCGAAATCGACCACCGCGCAGTCCTAGCGGGCCGTGAAATCATCGATCTTGCGAAGCCCTTCGTCGACAAGCGCCGTCCGCAGCGCCGCGGCCATGGAAACCGGCCAGGCGGCGAACACCGGATGCCGCCTGCCGCCGGACCGCGCCTGCGCCATTTCGGCGCCGGCCGTGAGCGCCGCCTCGAGCCGCGGCCACAGGTCCGTTGGCAGGAACGGGGCGTCGGTGGCAAGGCTGACGACATGCGTCGCCTGTGGATGTGCCTCGCGCGCATAGTCCAGCCCGGTCAGCACCCCGGCAAGGGGCCCGGCAAAGCCGTCGATCACGTCGGCGACGACCGGAAGGGCGAACCCCTCATAGCGCTGCGGATCGCCGTTCGCGTTGAGAATGGCCGGCGCGCCGGGCGGCACCGCACGCGCGATGACATGCGCCAGCAGTGGCCGGTCCGCCAGAAGGATCAGGTTCTTGTCGCCGCCGCCCATGCGCCGCGACTTGCCGCCGGCCAGGAGCAGGAACAGAGGGGAGGCCATTTCAGCGCGCCCCGCCTTTGCCGCCCGCACCGGCGCTGCTGGCGCGCTGCGGCGACGGCAGGTCGGCCACGTCCTCGCCGTCGCCAGAGGCGTCGAAGACGATCCTGTCCTCGCCGCTCAGCGCGATGAAACGCTTGCCCTTGGCACGCCCGATCAGCGTCAGCCCGGCCTGCCGCGCCAGCGCCACCGCCTCGTTGGTGAAGCCGGAACGCGACACCAGCACCGGGATTCGCATCTGCACCGTCTTGATCACCATCTCGGTCGTCAGCCGCCCGGTGGTGTAGAAGATCTTGTCGTCAGGCGCGACCCCGTTCAGGAACATCCAGCCGGCGATCTTGTCGACGGCGTTGTGGCGGCCGATATCCTCCATATAGACAAGCGGCGCCTCGGCGCTGCACAGCACGCAGCCATGGATGGCACCGGCGCTCAGATACAGGCTCGGCGTGGTATTGATGGCCTTGCTCAACGGCACCAGCATCGAGGCGTGGAGCCGCATTTCCGGGTTCAGCGTGATGGTATCGAACCGTTCCATCATGTCGCCATATGCCGTCCCCTCGGCGCAGCCGCTTGTCCGGATCTTGCGCTTCATCTTCGCCTCGAAATCGGTCTCGCGCTCGGTCCGGACGATGACGACACCAAGCTCCTCGTCATGGTCGATCCCGGTGACGACATCATCCTCGTGAAGCATGTTCTGGTTTAGGAAATAGCCGACGGCAAGCTCCGCCGGCCAGTCGCCGATTGTCATCGAGGTGACGATCTCCTGGCGGTTCAGGAACAGCGTCAGCGGCTTTTCGGTGACGACCGGTAGCGTCACCGGCGCGCCGCTCTCGTCGACACCCGTCACGGGCTGCGACAGGCCCGGCGCGTCGGGGTCGGGGGCGATGATCATGCCATTGGCGGTCTCGGAACTGCTCATGCCGTTAAAATGGCCGAATTGCGCCGCCGCAACAAGGCGGGAATTGCCGCGCCCCGGCATGCGGGAAGGCGCACATGCCGGGCGGTGCCGGCCGTTTTGCTTTTCACCTTCGAAGCCGCTATCCTGCGCGCGCCCGGGCAATCGGGCCAGACGCCCCGCCAGACGGCGTGTCACGGCAATTCGACAGGGACCAGCATTCCGGATGAAGATTCATTTCTCAGCATCGACGCACGAGCTGGCGCAGGAGCGCCTTGCCGCGCTGACCGCGCGCTACGGGCAGGCCGACATCGACAGGGCGGACTGTGTCGTGGCGCTTGGCGGCGACGGGCACATGCTAACCGTGCTTCACGAGACGCTGTCGAACGACATGCCGGTTTTCGGGATGAATTGCGGGCGTCTCGGCTTCCTGATGAACCATTACGCCTCGGACGAGCTTGTCGAGCGGATCGAGGGCGCCGAAACCGCGCCGATCCACCCGCTCCGCATGACCGCCAGAGGTACCGACGGCACCCTTCACAGCGCGCTGGCGATCAATGAGGTCTCGATGCTGCGCCAGACCCACAACGCGGCGCATATCCGCGTCGAGGTGGACGGCAAGCATCAGGTGGAGGAGCTTGTCTGCGACGGCATCCTGCTGGCGACGCCGGTGGGCTCGACAGCCTACAACCTGTCGGCACACGGCCCGGTGGTTCCGCTTGGCGCCGGCCTGCTGGCCCTGACCCCGATCTCGCCGTTCCGGCCGCGCCGCTGGCGGGGTGCCCTTCTCGGTGCGGAATCGACGGTCCGTCTGACGGTGCTGGAAGATGATTTCCGGCCGGTCAGCGCCAGCGCCGACAGCACCGAATACCGCCATGTTGCGGAGGTCGAGATCGCGCAGGCGAACGACATCACGCTGCGGCTTCTCTATGACCCCGGCCATTCGCTGAGCGAACGCGCCATCGCCGAGCAGTTCCGGACCTAGCGCCGCCTAGAACCGCATGCCGTAGGGCTCGAGGCTTGCCGCAAGCGCATCGCGGCGCTCGTCGCTCATGGCGCGGAAGGGCGGGCGCAGATTGTTCCATCGCGCATCGCCGGTGCGCCGCGCCAAAAGCGCCTTCTGCGCCGGGATCGGGGCGTAGTCCTGGAACAGAAGCCGCACCTCGCGCACCGCCTTGTGCTTTGCCTCGGCTTCGTCCCACTTGCCCTCATGGCACAGGTCGATCACCGTCGCGATGTCGCCGCCATTCAGGTTCGCCGTCGCCGAAATGCAGCCCGGCCCGCCGAGCCGAACGGCGTCGATCACCGGCAGTTCGGCCCCCGGATAGACGATCAGACCGTCGATGGCCAGCAGCCGGCGGGTATTGTCCCAGTCGCCGGAGCTGTCCTTGATGCCGACGATGATGTCCGGATAGGCGGCGCGGAGCCGCGTGACGAGCTCGATCGACAGCCCGACGCCCGACACCTGCGGGATATGGTAGAGATAGATCTTCAGGTCCGGGTGATCGACGCCGTCGATCAGCCGCTCGAAATAGTCGAAATAGCCGTCATCGCCCATGCCCTTGAAATAGAAGGGCGGCAGCGTCATCACGCCGGCGCAGCCAAGCTCAACGGCGTGACGCGACAGCGCGATCGTTTCGGGAAGATTGCACAGGCCGGTGCCGGGAATGACACGCTTCGGATCGACGCCGGAGGCGATCAGCCCCTCGATGGCGGCCATTCTCTCGGCACTGCCGATCGACAGCGCCTCGCCGGTGGTGCCGAACGGCGCCAGGCCGGAGCAGCCAGTCGACAGAAGTTCGGCCGCAAGCTCGTTATACAGGTCCTGGTTGAACGACAGGTCGTCGTTGAATGGCGACAGGATCGGCGCAATCAGGCCCTTGATCATGAGACTTTCCCCTGAAGATGAATTTTGTGATGCCGGCCGCCGTACAGGCCGTGGAATTATAGGCTGGGCACACGGCTACCGCATGGCTCCGGGATATCATCGATGCCCGGCCGCGGCCAGCATCAATTCGTCTCACCCTCCTCCTCGGGGCTCCATGAGCCGAGAAATGCCTCGATCCGCTCCCACAGATCATCGGTCACCTCCTCGGTTTCATGAAGAAGCTCGTGGCGCGCGTCGGCATAGCTGAAACGCAGGCAGCGCGGAAGGCAGCGAAGCATGCGGTCGATCGACGGCTTGTGGACGATCCGTTCATCGCCGGCGACAAGCGCCAGCACCGGCACGGTCAGGCGCCGCATCCAGTCCTCGTTAAGCGTCGTCTCGGCACAGCTTGCGTAGGCCGCCCTTACCCATCCCGCGGTCGGGCCGCTGCGGCGAAGCTCGGGCGCGTCGTCGAACCAGTAGAACGGCATCTCGTAGCCCTTGCTGACCCGCGTCAGCCCGTTTCGCTGGTGGAACACGCGTTCCTCGGCAAGCGATGTGGCGTTGCGCCCCGGGGCATGGCGGCGCCCGAGACCCGCCATGACGACACCCCAAGCCAGCAGCCGCACACCCCAGACAGGCATCACGGGCGGGGCGATCATCGGCGCCATGATGATCGCGCCAAGAGTCTGCGCCTGCCGCAGCGCCGCCAGGCGCAGCGCCAGATGCCCGCCCATTGAATGGCCGAGGATGAAGCCTGCCTCATCATCGAGTTCCGCTTCGGCCATCAGCGCCGCGGCAGCCTCGAGATGGATCTCGAAACCGTCACTGTGAACGGCCAGCAGGTTCTCGCCGAGATGGCCGGACCGCCCCTGCCCCGGCCAGTCGATGATCAGCACGTCATGGCCAAGCCTGACAAGCCGCTCGGCAACCATGCTGTATTTCTCGCAGAATTCGGTGAAGCCCGGACAGATCACGACAGACGGGTTCGTTGACAGGGGCGCCCGCCAGAAATGCCCCCGCACCGGCCCGCTGGCCATCTCGACATAGATGTCCTCGCCGCCGAGCAGCGGCCAGCCTGCCGCCGTGGCATGAGGGAACGCAGCGCCGTCCATGGCCTATTCCGCCGGCCGGTTCTCGGCAAGCGGCACCACTTTTGCGGCGCCCGTGCCACTGTTCGCGTCATTGTCCTGTTCGCCGTCGGCAAAGCCGCGCGACTGCCGGTCCCACATCTGCTTGTAGAGCCCGTTCTGTGCCAGAAGCTCGGAATGCCGGCCGCGCTCGACGACCTGCCCTTCCGACAGCACCAGGATTTCGTCGGCATTGATGACCGTGGACAACCGGTGCGCGATCACAAGCGTTGTCCGTGCCTTCGACACCTCGTTGAGTGACGCCTGGATTTCCTTTTCGGTGCGGCTGTCCAGTGCCGAAGTCGCCTCGTCGAACAGGAAGATCGACGGCCGCTTCAGGATGGCGCGGGCAATGGCGACACGCTGCTTTTCGCCGCCTGACAGTTTCAGGCCGCGCTCGCCGACCATGGTGTCATAGCCGCTCTCGAGCTTGGCGATAAAGCCGTCAATGGCCGCCATTTCCGAGGCCTGCTCAATATCCGCCTGCGACGCGCCATGACGGCCATAACCGATATTGTAGCCGATGGTGGCGTTGAACATCACCGTGTCCTGCGGGACCATCCCGATTGCCGCACGAACGCTTCCCTGTGTCACTTCGGTCAGGTTCTGCCCGTCGATCCGCACAGTGCCCTTCTGCGGGTCGTAGAACCGGAACAGCAGCCGCGAAATGGTCGTCTTGCCGGAGCCGCTCGGCCCGACAATGGCGACCCGCCTGCCCTTCGGCACGGTGAAGCTGACACCGCGCAGAATCGGCCTGTCGCCATAGGCGAAATGCACGTCGTCGAATCTGACCGCCCCGCCCTCTACCGCCAGATCGGAGGCGTTCTCCCGGTCACGCACGTCAATATCCTCGTCGAGGAGACCAAACATCCGTTCCATGTCGACAAGCGCCTGGCGGAGTTCGCGATAGACCCAGCCAAGGAAATTCAGCGGCATGTACAGCTGCAGGAGATAGGTGTTCACGGCGACGAAATCGCCGACCGTCAGACGGCCTTCCTGAATATGAAGGCCGGCCATCCCCATCATCAGCATCAGGCCGATGGCGATGATCGACCCCTGCCCGATATTGACCACCGACAGCGAGGTGCGCGAGCGGACAGCCATGATTTCATAGCGCTTCATCGCCTCGTCATAGCGGTCGGTCTCGACAGCCTCGGCATTGAAATATTTGACAGTTTCGTAATTCAGCAGTGAATCGACGGCGCGCGTGGCAGCCTGTTCATCGGCGTCGTTCATCTCGCGCCGGAACTTGATCCGCCACTCGGTCACACGAATGGTGAAATAGCAGTAGGCCATCACGGTAACAAAGGTCACCGCGGCGTAGAATCCGCCGAACATCGCCCACATGATGACGCTGACCAGGATCACCTCGACGAACAGCGGCAGCACCTCGAAGAAGACGATTGTCAGCAGGAATTCGATTCCCTTCGCACCGCGGTCGATGGCGCGGGTCAGCCCGCCGGTCTGGCGGTCCAGATGGAACTGCAGCGACAGCCGATGCAGATATTCGAAACAGCGGATTGCGGCGCCGCGCACCGCGCGCTGCGCCACGGCGGCGAACAGATACTGCTTGGCTTCGGAGAACACCTGCTGGCCAAGGCGGGACAGCGCGTAGCCGGCGATAATCAGAAGCAGCATCTTCAGCGAGAAGCCGGCATCCTGATTGACCATATCGACGGCGGCGCCATACATCAGCGGCGTGATGATATTCGAACCGCGTGCCGCGACAAGCGCGCTGAACGCCGCGGCGATGCGCCCGCGAACACGCCAGTCGCCTTTCGGCGCCGTATAGCGCCACAGCTCGCCAAGAAGCGCAAATGTCTTGTTCAGTTCAGATTTTGCCATGCAAAGGGTCCAGCGGCGACCGGCTGGACGTGATGCCCTGCCGAACGGCGTTCGGTATCAGTCCTGCGCCGCGACGGTGAAGCTTTCACCACAGCCACAGCGCGCGGCCTCGTTGGGGTTGTTGAACACGAAGCGCGATGCGAACTTCGTCTCTTCCCAGTCCATTTCGGATCCGATGAGGAACATGACCGCCGACGGGTCGATGAACAGCGTCACGCCCTTCTCCTCGACCTTGTCTTCGAACGGCTTCACCTCGGTCGCGTACTGAACGTCATACTGCAGGCCGGAGCAGCCCGCCGTCTTGATCCCGATGCGCAGCCCGAGGATGTCGCCGTCGGCGGCATCAATCAGACGACGCGCCTGGCCTGCGGCGGCATCGGACAGCGTTACAATCGGCTTTGAAGGGTCAAACATCACTTCCGTTCCACGGGCAAATGTTCATGTCCAGTCCCAGAGCTATCAGAAACCGAGGTCGAGCGCCAGCTTTGCATCCTCGCTCATGCGCTCGGGCGTCCATGCCGGATCCCAGACAAGCTCGACAGTGACCTCGCCGACTCCGGCGGCCGCGGCCACGGCCTCGGCAACCTGTCCCGGCATTTCGCCGGCCACGGGGCACCCGGGGGCGGTCAGGGACATGGTGATATAGACATCACCGCTGTCCTGCCTGTCGACGTCATAGATCAGGCCAAGATCGAAGATATTGACCGGAATTTCGGGGTCGTGAACGCTTTTCAGCGCCCCTTCGACGGCAGCGGCGTCCGGCGGCCCGTCTGATGCAGCAAGCTTCGTTCCTGCCGTCGCCTTGTAGCCGGACGAGGTGTCGGGAAGAAAGTCGGAAAGCCCAGGACCGTCGGCAAGCCGGCTTCCCGGCCCGTCGGGAAGATAGGGGTTGTAGTCGTGGTCCGTCATATCGCTACCCGAAAATCCGCCGGACCTTTTCCAGCGATGTTGCCAGCGCGTCGAATTCCTCCGGCTTCGTGTAGAGCCCGACCGAGGCCCGCGCCGTCGACGGCAGGTCGAGATGGTCCATCAGCGGCTGCGCGCAGTGATGTCCGGCCCGAATGGCGACGCCGTCATGGTCTATGATCGTCGAGATATCATGCGGATGCGCGCAATCCATGGTGAAGGACACGACACCCGACTTGCCGGCCGCGGTGCCGATCAGCTTCAGCCCCTCGACAGCCGACAGGCGCTGATGCGCGTAGCTCAGCACCTGCTGCTCATGCGCGCGGACCGCCTCCATGCCGATCGACTCCACATAGTCGACGGCGGCGCCGAGCGCGATCGTCTCGGCGATGGCGGGCGTTCCCGCCTCGAAGCGAACGGGCGGCTCGGCATAGGTCGATTTTTCGATGGTAACCCGGTCGATCATGTCGCCGCCGCCAAGGAAAGGCGGCATGTCGGCAAGGATTTCGGCCCGCCCCCACAGCACGCCGACCCCGTTCGGGCCATACAGCTTGTGCGCTGAAAACACATAGAAATCCGCCCCCAGCGCGGTCACGTCGACCGGCATGTGGACAACGCCCTGGCATCCGTCGACAACGATCAGCGCGTCGCGATCACGCGCGATCGCCGCGATGTCGGCAATCGGGAACACCGTCCCGAGGACGTTCGAGACATGCGGCACCGCGATGATGCGGGTCCTGTCGCTCAGCTCGGCCTTGAAGCGGTTCATCGAAAAGGCGCCGTCTTCCTCCAGCGTGAAGGCGCGGACGCGGGCGCCGGTCTTCTCGGCCACCATCTGCCAGGGAACGA
>JAYYLR010000019.1:0-9628 GCA_036143955.1 Pseudomonadota bacterium
ATCATCGCGCCAAGGATCATGCCGATGGCGCCAAGAAGGCCAATAAGTGATGCGATATCCATGATGTCACTGTCCCTTTACATGCGCATGCGGTGTAAGGCGTAGCAAAATCCATACCAAAGCGGCCACGGCCACCGCAGGACTTTGCAGGGAACATTTAATTAATATCTGCTAAACTAGCATTTCGTAGCGACGTTGGCGATGGAGATTGGCCATAAACGGCTCTTTCATTGCTGGGTGCCAGTGTTCAAGGCAGTGTGGCGGCGGCAAACCAAGGGGATGTAAATGCGACCGGCAGGACTGTTTCTTTGTCTTGGACTCTGGCTGACCGCATCGGCTGCCAACGGCGCCAATTTCATGACGCGGGACCATCTCGTTATCGATCTGAGACATGGCATTGAGTGGCTTCGTTGCTCGGTGGGTCAGGTCTGGGACGGCACGGCATGTCGTGGTGAGGTCATGACTCTTGACCATGATCAGATCGCGCAGGCCATTCAGCTGGCCAACGAGCAGCTTGGCGGCAGCTGGCGCCTGCCTGGCCTTGAGGAGCTTGAAGGGCTGATCTGCACCACCTGCGGGCCACCATTGATTGATGGCGAGGTTTTTCCGGGCACTTCCGGCGAACCCTACTGGACCGGACAGGTCAATAAAATCGCCAGCAGGTTCTATTATTCGGTGAATTTCCTGAATGGATGGACCTATGGCCGCTTTCTGCCTAGTAAGCAGCTGGCGGTTCGTCTTGTCCGGGATCGGAATTGACCTGACGGGATTCAAGCTTCCAAAGGAAAATCTTGATTGCCAGGCCGCCGATGCCGATCGCCCATATGGCGAGAGCCGCGCGCATCGGTGTTACCGCCTGCAGGTAATGCAGCTTGTCATCGGCGACGAGCGCAAATATCGCCAGCCCGATCGCGGAAACGACGAAAAAGCGGATGACCTGGCAGCGATGACAGGTTGTTCCGCGTTTCGGTGTTTGGCGTGAAAGTGTCAGCAAGCTCAATGTCTCCGGACTTTGGTTTTCGATGACTTTACGGCCGCCGGCCGTATTCAAAACATATGCCAAAATTCCCCGCCGTTGGCAAAAAATGCCGTCTGTTTCTTGACGGCCACATGTTCATGCGATGTTTGGAATTTTTTAACGTATTGTTAACTAATATTAATTTTGTCTGAATTCTGACAGTTCACCTCGTCAAATTGATTTTTTGAATGTGCGACTATGGATCGCCATCATCCTCTCAACAGTGCAAAGCACGGGAGGACAAAATGCAGATGATGCCATCGCTCCAGGTCAAGCAGAAGCAGGCGCTTGTGATGACCCCGCAACTGCAGCAAGCCATCAAGCTGCTGCAGATGACTAATCTCGATATTTGCAATTATCTTCAGGATCAGGCTCTGGAGAACCCCTTTCTCGAGGTGGAGAACGGGCCCTCGCACGAGACCGCCAGTGACATGGGTAACGGGCGCCAGGACGAATCCCCGTCCGCGTTGCCGGAAACCGCAACATTGGATAAGGACATGTCTGGCGGCGCCGCTCTTGCTGATGATCCGACTGCCAATACCGACCTCGAAAACCGTTTTGGATCACAGGGGCTGGATTTTGGTCATTCGCAGCGCGGGCGTCCCTCTGACCTTGACTGGGATGCGCTTGCCAATCTGGCCGAGCAGGGGCCGGAAAGCCTTGTTGAATGTGTTCTTCGGCAGATTGACCTGACAATTTTTGATCCGCACCAGCGCGTCATTGCCTATGCGCTGTCCGAGGCGCTTGAACCGACAGGCTGGCTTGGCCGTGAGTTATCTGATATTGCCGTGGCCTGTGGCGCCGACGAAACGGAAGTGGAAGAGGTGCTTGCGCTGGTTCAGCGCCTCGAGCCGGAGGGCGTGTTCGCACGCAGCCTTGCCGAGTGCCTGCAGATACAGGCACGCGAAAGAGGCGTCCTCGATCCAGTGATGACGGTTGTTCTCGACAACCTGCAGATGCTGGCGAACGGCGACATTGCGCAGCTTGCGCGCCGTGCCGACGCCACGACCGAAGATGTCAGCCGCTGTCTCAAACTCATTCGCGAATTCAATCCGAAGCCCGGTGAGGCCTATGAAGCCGCTCCACTTCGGGTTCACGCCCCTGATGTGATCGTTACCAAGGGGCCGGATGGCTGGGTTGTCGACCTGAACCGTTCTACACTGCCGGCACTGGTGATCAATGAGGCGTATGCTGCGGAAATCGGCGAGGCCGCGCGCGGCAAGGCGGCGGAGGCCGGTGCGCAGTTTGCTTCTGAAGCACTGGGATCCGCCCGTTGGCTGCGGCGGGCGCTGGAACAGCGAAACAGCACGACGCTGAAGATTGCCGGCGAAATCGTTCGCCAGCAGGCGGCCTTCCTGACCGAGGGTCTGTCCGCCTTGAAGCCACTGGCACTCAAGGATGTTGCAGAGGCTGTCGGCATGCATGAAAGCACGGTCAGCAGGGTGACCAGTGGCCTGCTCATGGCAACGCCAAAGGGATGTTTCCCGCTGAAGTCGCTTTTCAGCGTATCTCTGGCAACGGACGAAGGCGACGCCCGCGCTGCAGCCGCCGTTCGCAACATGATCGAGGCAATCGTCAAGAGTGAGCCTGCAGGCAAGCCGCTCAGCGATGATGCCATCGCCAAACTGGTGTCGGGTCAGGGCGTTAAGCTGGCACGCCGTACCGTTGCCAAATATCGTGAAATGCTGAGGATCCCGTCATCATCCGAGCGCCGTCGCCGGGCCCGACTGGCCATGGTTGGCTAACTCCTGAGGGAGAAGGGCAGACTGCGATCTGCCGATGGGTCCAGACTACAGAAAGCTGTGAAGTGGGCGCCGATAGGTGTCGGCCGGATGGTCGGTTTCGTCAAAGTGGGTGATCTCGATCATGGGCAGCGTCTTGGGATCTGGGGACGGCTTGTCCTCGACCGGGGCTTCATCAATGAAATCCTCGATGACGGGCTCATCCATGGCGATAAGTTTGTCCTGCATTTGATCCTCCCATATAGGCACGGGGAGATTGCAAATGTCATGCCATGGCAGCGATACCGCGAAGGAATCTATCATGTTCCTCCGGCATGTCTGCCAGTGTCGCGAAAAGCACCTCGGCAGGAAAGCGCCGAACGGTCGTCGGTCCCTCGGCGAGCGCTGTCAGATCCCATCTGCTGCGGGCGAGAACCTCGGGAATGCCGAACATTTCACTGCTGCCGAACTGGCGCCTCACGCTTTGGCCGTCAGATGCCAGAACCTGGATGAGACCGGCCTCCACAAGGAAGAAATGGTTTGCCATCTGGCTTGGCCGAAACAGGGCCTCGCCATGAAAGAGCAACATGCGTGTGGCGCCCTGCATGTCCGGTCACCCTGCCAGTCGCCGTTGGGTGATCTCAGCGGCAATCGACCGTGAGAGGGGCCAGGCAAGACGTCCGCCCCGCCGGATTGCAGCCTCGAGATGCTGCAGCGGGATGACCTGTAGTTCGCAGGCTGTCATGGCGTCGACGGTTGATTCATACGTATCGAGAGCGAGGGCCTCGCACAGACTTAACAGATCGCCGGTACCGTGGGAGGAGCCGTCGGACGATCGTGCCGTGCCGGCTTGCAGACGGAACAGCAGGGATGTCGGTTCGCCCGGCGCAATAATTACGCGTCCTGCTTCGACCGTTCTCACCGCGCAGTTATTCGGGTCGATCAACGGCAATGGAATGTCGTGCATGGCGCACCTCCTCGCTTACTGAGACGACGCCATGCTGGAAATGTTAGGCGGGAATGCCCCTAGAACTGGTTATTTTGGTACATGACGATCGCGAAGAAGCTCGATGACGGCTGTCGCATGCTCATCCGACATGCCAAGCCGCTTTTGCATCTCCACGATTTTCTGCATTTCATCCTCCGTGATCACGCCGTCGCTCAGTGCCGCCACGATTTCGGCCTGGAACAGTTCCTTGCGCCGAGAGATCTGGTTCGAGAAGGCCGACGCCACAATACCGGTGAGAAGCGCCACCACGCAGACACCCATCACCGCCGTGAGAGCGCCGACGAGCTTGCCGACTGACGTCACGGGCGAAACGTCGCCATAGCCGACGGTCGTCAAGGTGATCAGCGACCACCACATGGTTTCTGGTATCGAGGAGAAATTGTCCGGCTGCGCCTGATGCTCGACAACATACATCAGTGAACTGGAGGCAAACAGGGCGATGCAGAAAAGATACAGCGCGGCACCAAAGGCGCTGCTTTCCGAACGCACGGCGGCGATAAGGTCTTCCAGCGCCGTCGAGTAATGCGAAATCTTCAGCAGCCGGACAAGGCGCAGTACGCGAAGCCAGCGCAGGTCGACTTCACCAAGTATCAGCGGTAGCAGGCTTGGCAAAATGGCGATGAGATCAATCAGGCCGGTGAAGCTGAAGATATATTCCAGCCGCCGCGCCGTTGCCGATTTGTATCTGCTCGCCTCGTTGGCGGCGACGCTCCAGATCCTGAGCAGATATTCACAGCCGAATATCGCTACAGAGAACATTTCAAAGGCAAAGAAAAGATGGCCGTAGGTGGCACTCAGCGCATCGATCGATTCCAGCGATACCGCAAGCAGGTTGAGAAGGATCATTGTCGACAGAAACCTGTCGCAAATCCTGCTTGTCCGATCGGAGCCGCTGGACCGGCTCAGGATCGCCAACATACGCTGCTTGGTAATCACGGCCATCGCTAAGCCTCCCCTGGCGCGGCACCGGGGCTTATCATAGCCATGCAAACGCCGCGCTGAAAAGGGTGTGCGGTTTGCCGGGTGTCTAGCTGCGGCTTAGATCTTCCGCCAGTTCCGCCGTTTCGATACAGCGATCGGCAAAAGCCATCGTCGCGGCACGGCCATGAAGATGATACATCCGCATGAGCCCGAAGCGCGCGGCCGCATAGGCCACAGCCTCCGGATCGCGGCGAAGCCCGGCCACCATGTTCAGCAGTGCCTCGACATTGTCGCGGATGGTCTCGAGCCGCACCACCTCACTCTGGGTCAGGCCCGCATGGTTCGTCGGGTCTGGCTGGTCGCTAGCCATGTTGGGAAGATAGATGACCTCACCCATTGGCAAGCTCCGTCTTTTCATCCGGGCAGCGCACCATTTTCGCGCTGTAGGCGTGGGGCACCGTCGCGTTCTGGCTTTCGACGAGACGAACCGGAATGATGCGGTTCGCGTTGATCGTCAGCGCGGCGTTACGAAGTTTGATGATTCCGTCTTCAAACACCCCGTCATGCACAAGGCGAATGCCGGTAATGATACGGCATCCTTCGAGCTGCGCCGTGGTGCTGTCCATGAAAGCAATATCCGCACTTCCTTCGAGAGGAGTCGGCGGCTGTGGCGGTGGTGCCGGTGGTGCAACCGGCTTTGGCGCCAGGACCGCGCCGTCAGGGAGGCGGTTCTCGAAATCGATGACATACATGTTGCAACCGCCAAGCATCAGCAGGGCGGCTGCTGTCATCATGATGTGCATTGGGGTGCGGCCGTTCATTTCCGTCTCCACCGAACTGATAAGCGGTGACTGATCCCAATTGATCCGTCTGCTGAGCGGTTAACGACGGTGAAGGCCGTGATGTTAGTCAAATTCAGCTCTGGTGCTTTTCCGCTTTCAGGGCTGCTCTGTCGCCATCATCAGTTCGCCGCCGACGCCAATCCTATGGCCGATCGCGAAGAACCGTTTCGGATCCAGCGACTTGCTGCCGATTCGGATCTCGTAATGCAGGTGCGCTCCGTCAACCCGTCCAGTACGGCCCATCTTGCCGACGACGGACCCGGTCACGACATCGGCGCCCCGACGCACCGTGATCTTCGCAAGGTGGGCGTATGTCGTCACCACACCATAGGCGTGCCGGACCTGGACGACCTTGCCGAATGACCCTTTTCTGCCGGCGAATATGACCGTGCCCGGGGCCGGAGCCTGGACCTCCTCCTGCCAGGTGCCGGCAAGATCAATGCCATGGTGAAAACGCTTCGTCTTCAGGACCGGATGTGTGCGCATTCCATAGTGGCTTGAGATGTAGAAATACAGCATTGGCGGTTTCAGCGGTATCTTGCGGAGCATTGACCGGTGATCCTCGACCGCCATGGCGAGGCTTGCGAAATTGGCGGTCTCGACAAGTTCATCGAGCTGTCCCGAGTTCGGCATGCTCTCTTCGGAAATCCCGAGATCCAGCAGGCTGTCGCGGATGCCGCGGACTTCACGGGCCATTGATCGCAAAAGCTTGTACTGGCGGCTTGCCATGGTGACGACAGGCAAATGCGCCTCTTGGTGAAGCGGCTCGAGGCCGGCCGTCTCTTTTTCTGGGAGCGGCGGCGGGCTGTACATTGCGATGGTTTCCACCTCGCTGCCCTGCGGCAGCGGCTCACCGATATCGATTACATCTGGCATTGAAGGTTCTGAAAATTCAATGCTGGCCGCTGTCTCTGTTTTGTCCCGGGTCGCCAGTGGCTGTTCCGGAATCGGAATCATATCCTCAGGCTCGGCATAATTGTCGGCCAGCGCACGCTCTTCTGGAATCACGGATGGCTGGGATCGAGCAGCAGGTTCGCGACTCCAATCGGGCAGCGTGAAGGTCGGCAGTGCGTCGATGACCACGGGCAAGTCTGGAAGTTTTGGCACCGAGGCGACTGCCAACGCTGTCCCGCTTTCAGGCACCGCCTCGTCAACGATCGGGGCGTGTCGCGCCATCGCAACATCCGGTGCCGTGATCCTGTCTGTCGGCTCGTCGAGGGTTGGCGGCGCGCTAGCAATGGCGGTGCTTATTGATTCGTTGCGAACCACCTCGACCGACTTGAAGCCGACGAAGAGAGTGACTGCACCGATGACCGTCATGCCAACAACGCCGACGAAGCCGGCGCCGATAATCAGGGACGGTTTGAGGATGATTTCAACCGGCCCCTTCCTGGTCAGGAACAGGAATCTGGTTTCCTGAAGCAGCCAATGCCGTCTCCGGACCACCATCGGCCGGTTCGGGCTGTCGCTTCGCAGCATCGGCGGCGTAAAGCGTTTGAACAGCTGCTTCAGAATTGTTGTCATCGCCTAGCCAAGCTTGTGCCAGATAATCGCAATCAGGCACACATTCGTCACCAGTTGGCAGGCAACGAGAAACAGCAGGGCCTTGTTCATTCCCTGATTGCGAACGTTTAACTGAAAGGACGGAAGCTGGAGTGCATCATCAAGCGCCATCTTGGTCTGCTGGATGGCCACCTTGTCGGGTGCCGGCTCCTCGGTCTTCCGCGCCGTGGCTGTTGTCGTAACTCCCGGAACCGAGAATTCGGCAACTTCACCTGCTGGCGCCGAGGGAATCACCACCTCGTCCCCGTCAGCCAATGCCGACGAGACTTCGTTGCGCATTTCCTCGATTCGTTTGCGGATGTCGATTACGTCTTCAGCCATGGGAAAAATACCGGTTTTCACTTAACTGTTTGTCATTGTTGTCGTTTACTCTGTTGGACCATTGGGAACCGACAAATTCTTACAAAACCGTTAACGACAGTATGCGAATTTTGTTACCTTTCCGTAAGGGTTTTGGTGAGTAAAAAACACCGAATATTTTTTCGAAGCGAATACAGGAGGATGCCATGTTCGAGCGCGACAAAACCGGGCCCGGTTCACCTGGGGACGCGTCGCTGATCGACGCCGACATGCGAATCACCGGCACCGTGATTTCGTCTGGAGACATCGTTCTTGCCGGACAGCTCGACGGTGAGATCAAGTGCCGGACGCTTGTCGTGGAAGATGAGGCGGTCCTCACCGGAACGGTCAATGCGACCGAGACAATCGTTTCCGGCAATCTCAATGGCGAGGTGACGAGCGACCTTCTTCGTATCAAGGAAACGGGCGTTTTCGATGGCGCCATCAAGGCTAAGGGTGTTGAAGTGGAAAAGGGCGCTTCGGTGAAGGCGCGGTTCCGCAAGGTTAGACGGTAACAAGGCCGGCCGTGCGGCGCCAGGTGGTGTTCGTGGCGGCACGGGGATGAAATCCGCAGGGAGACAGAAATGGATAGAAGTAAAGCGATCATCGGTGCAGATGCCAAATTCGTTGGCACGATCTCGAATGTGAAATCCATCGAGATCGAGGGCACCGTGGAGGCTGATCTTTCAGCAGAGAAACTGTCGATTGGCGCGACTGGCAAATTCACCGGTCAGGTGAACAGCGATCTCGTGGTGATCGGCGGTTCCTATGACGGAATCATGCAGGCGGGCAGCATCTGGGCGACGGAAACAGCCCAGATTGCGGGCGAAATTCATTATCAAAGCCTGCAGATGGACCGGGGCGCGGCGCTCAACTGCCGTGTCGTTCATAACTGGCAGGAGCCAGCCGAGACTGCCGAGGCTGGGGAAGAGGCCGAGGCTGAGCCAGAGGAAAATCCGCAGGCCTGACCTCATAGTGGATATGTTTTAGGCAACGCGGCCAAGTCCGCGATTTGGGAAGATACGGGCGCCTTGCAGATCAGCCCGTTCAAGGATGAGACAAGATGAGTACAGCAACGACGATCATTGAAGGCATGGTGATGGAAGGCAAGCTCGACGCCGGTGAAGCGCCGGTGCTGATCGCCGGCCATTTTACGGGCGAACTGAACGCGGTTGAGGTGATTCTCGACCCGACCGGGGTTTTCAACGGTCAGATTACCGCCTCGCGTGTCGAGTTGGCCGGCAATTTCAACGGCAAGCTGGTGACAGAGGAACTGACTGTCGGGTCGACCGCGGTTATCGACGGCGACCTGAAGAGCAATGCGCTTGTCATTGAACTTGGCGCGGAAGTCTCCGGCACCATTGGGCGCAAGTCATAACCGGTAGACGCCGCCGCGGCAGAGTCCTCAGAGACGGCCGAGACCGCCGAGGCCACTCCGCATCGCGCTGATGAATTTACCCGTGGTTTTCGACGTCTGACTGGCCATTGTGATCGCGTCATGTCCCAGAAGCACGGGCGGTTCTTCTCCCGCAATCTGAACAAGCTCGCTGGCGATATCCATGTTCCTGAGCACATATCGCGGCAAGGCAGCAAGATGGTCGCCAAGCCGCAGCAAGGCCAGGATCATGTTTGACGGCAACTCGCTGGCCTGCAAGGTCTCATTCACGCCAAGTCGGCGAAGAAGAATATCCGTTGCTTCCCTTATGCCTGTACCGGGCTGATGAAGGATCCAGCGGGCGTCGTTCAGATCCTGGTTCGTAATGGTCTTGCGCCCGGCAAGCGGGTGAAAGCGCGAGGCCAGGATTACAACCGGGCTGCTGAACAGCGGCACGGTCTCGGTTCCAGGTACACGGGCGGCGATTTCAGGTGGTCCGATAACAAGGTCGACGTGACCGTCATGCAGCATTTTGGCCAGAAGCGCGCTATGTGCCTGGCGCATATCCAGCCGGATTGAAGGATTGTCACGGGCAAAGTCGGCAACTGGTTGAGGCAGCGCATGCAGGCTGAGCGTCGGGGTGCATCCAACCCGCAACTCGGTTTCGTAGCCCCGCTTGAGATTATCGGTGAGCGCGCTGATCCGCCGTTCGGCCAATACCACCGCGCCGGCCTCCTCGAGCACCCTGGCGCCGAGTGCCGTGGGGATGATTCCCTGGCGCGAGCGGACCATGATCTCGAAACCGAGACGGCCTTCCATCAGCTTCATGTTCCGGGTCAG
>JAYYLR010000020.1:0-3654 GCA_036143955.1 Pseudomonadota bacterium
GGCAAGGCGGCGTTCAGCCTGGCCGCGACGACACTGTCGCGCGAGGGGCTTCGTGACTACGCGGCCGGCACGCCGTCAAAGGCGCAATCCGCGCCGGCGCCAACAGTGCAGCCGGCACCAAAACCGGCGCCGAAGCAGCAGGTGGAAACGGCCGCAGCCACGGTGAAGAACACAGTCAAGAGGCCGATGCCGGCGCCGTCGCCAAGGCGGTCAAAATGGACGGTCTTCATCGATGCCGGTCATGGTGGCAAGGACCCTGGCGCCATCGGCCGATCGAAAACGCGCGAAAAGGATATCACGCTCGCGGCGGCGCGGGAGCTTGCCAGGCAGCTTAAATCGACAGGGGTGATCAGGCCGGTGCTTTCGCGAAGCGACGACCGCTATCTGAAACTCAGGCAGCGGATCAATCTGGCGCGCGAGCAGAAGGCCGACATCTTCATTTCGCTTCATGCCGATGCCGCCCCTTCGGCAAAGGCGCACGGCATCTCCGTCTTCACGCTGTCAGATACGGCGTCGGACAAGGAGGCCGAGCTTCTGGCGCGGAACGAGAACAAGGCCGACCTGATCGGCGGCCCGGACCTTGCCGTCGAGGATCCGGAGGCGGCGGATGAATTGCTGCGCATGTTCCAGCGCGAGTCGATGAACCAGTCGACCTTTCTCGCAGGGTCCATCCTGCGGAATATCC
This sequence comes from Pseudomonadota bacterium, assembly GCA_036143955.1. Lineage (GTDB taxonomy): Bacteria > Pseudomonadota > Alphaproteobacteria > Puniceispirillales > Puniceispirillaceae > UBA8309. Next base: position 686 of record JAYYLR010000020.1, read on the forward strand.
GCGATCTTCCCGGGGGTGACAAACGCGGACATCGTTTTGCCGGATTTGCGGTGTTAAAGGCTCCTGACATGCCGTCGGTTCTTGTCGAGATGGGGTTCATCACAAACCGCAAGGACGAAGCGAACCTCAGGCGGTCAGACTATCGCGCGAAGCTTGTCGAAAGGCTGGCGCGGGCCATCGTTGCCTATCTGGTGGAATACGGACCGCAAAGATGATGAAAACGCCATGAATGAGCGCAATGACATCAATCAGGATGACGAAGCGCTGGACCTGACCGACGCTATAGGGGGCAAACGGCGCAAGTCCTTTCTTGTGCGTTTTATCGGCCTTGTGTCGGTGCTTTTCAGCCTTCTGTTTCTGGGGCTCGTCGGGGCCGCAGCGGGTGTTCTCTGGGTTTTCTGGACCTATGGCAAGGACCTTCCCGACTATCACCAGCTGGCAAGTTACGAGCCGCCGGTTGCCACCCGCATACATGCCGGCAACGGGGCGCTGATCGCCGAACATGCCCGTGAAAAACGTGTCTTCATGCCGGTCGAGGCGATGCCGCCGCGCCTGATCCAGGCGTTCCTTTCGGCCGAGGACAAGGCCTTCTACAGCCATTTCGGAGTCGATCCGCGGGCGCTTTTCCGGGCCGTGGTGACCAATGTCAGGAATTACGGCACCGGTCGGCGCCCGATCGGGGCCTCGACGATCACCCAGCAGGTGGCGAAGAATTTCCTTCTCACCAATGAAGTGTCGATTGACCGCAAGATCAAGGAAGCCATCCTTGCTTTCCGGATGGAGCGGGCCTTTACCAAGGACCAGATCCTGGCTCTGTATCTGAATGAAATCTATCTCGGCCAGGGAAGCTACGGGGTCGCGGCGGCGTCGCTCAACTATTTCGACAAATCACTCGATCAGCTGTCGCTTGAGGAGATGGCCTATCTGGCGGCGCTTCCGAAAGCGCCGTCGAACTATCATCCCGTGCGGCGCATCAGGGCGGCGACGGGACGGCGCGACTGGGTGCTTCGTGAAATGGCCCAGAACGGTTTCATCACCGATGCCGAACGCGCGGCAGCGGTGACTGTCCCGCTGACGGTCGCCGACCAGACTGGGTTCGACAGCGCCCACGCACCCTATTTCGCCGAGGAAGTCCGGCGTGCCGTCGTGACAAGATTTGGCGAGGACATGCTTTACACCGGCGGGCTGTCTGTGCGCACGACGCTGGACCCGACGTTGCAGCGCGCCGCGCGAATGGCGCTCGAACGCGGCCTCGAGGCGCTCGACCGACGCCAGGGCTGGCGTGGCCCGATCGGCAGTTTCACCGGGGCCGGTGATGTCGAAGAGGTTCTTGCAAAGCATCAGGCCAAGATGCTGGACAATCATGTCGCAGCGCTTGTTACCGAGGTGGGCCGACGCGAGGCGAAGATCCTGACTGCCGAAGGCGAGGCGCGAATTCCCTTCGAGCTTGCCTTCTGGGCCTATCCGCCGCGGCGCGAGGACGGTGTCCGTCCGCCACCGCTGGCCGATCTGCGCGACGCGTTGGCTGTCGGCGACATCGTGATGGTGCAGCCTCCCGACGCGACGCCAGACCTGATCCGTGACGGTTTCGAGCCGAAACCGGAAGATTTCTCGCTTTCGCAGCGCCCGCTTGTCGAGGGCGCCATCGTGGCGCTCGATCCGCATACCGGCCGGTTGCTGGCGATGAGTGGCGGCTACAACTATGCGGAGTCGGAATTCAACCGCGCCGTCCAGGCGCTCCGCCAGCCCGGATCGGCCTTCAAGCCGTTTGTCTATCTGGCTGCGCTCGATCAGGGATATAACCCGACAACCCGCATTCTGGACGCGCCTCTGGTCGTCGACCAGGGGCCCGGCAAGCCGAAATGGAAGCCCGCAAACTACACCCGCCGGTTCTACGGGCCTTCGATCATGCGGGTAGGGATCGAGAAATCCCGCAACCTGATGACAGCGCGCCTTGCCATGAGCCTCGGCATGGAGGAGATTCAGGCCTATGCGCGCCGGTTTGGGCTGAATGACAATTTGCCGCCATTGCTTTCAATGTCACTCGGTGCCGGCGAGACGACGCTGCTGCGGCTGACCGCCGCCTACGGAATGCTCGTCAATGGCGGGCGGCAGATCACGCCAAGCCTGATCGACCGTGTCCAGGACCGTCACGGCGCCACCATCTACCGTCATGACGACAGGCTGTGTGACGGCTGCCGCGTTGATGGTGAATGGGCCGACCAGCCGGTCCCGGCACTTGGTGACAATCGCCAAGAGCTGACCTCGCCGGCCTCCGCATTCCAGATGGTGTCGATGCTGGAAGGGGTGGTGAAGCGTGGCACCGGCCGTCGGATTAGCGGGCTGAACCTGACTGTTGCCGGCAAGACGGGAACAACGAATGACAACACCAACGGCTGGTTCATCGGTTTCACCCCCGATCTCGCCGTCGGTGTGTTCGTTGGCTACGACACGCCGCGCCAGCTTGGCAAGCGCGAGACCGGCTCGACAGTGGCTGTTCCGATCTTCGGCGATTTCATCGCCGCCGCCCAGGCCGGAAAGCCTGTCATTCCCTTCCGAAGGCCAAGTGGCGTGACAATCATCCCGGTGAATGCCGAAACGGGTGAGCGTGTTCTGCCCAACCACGAGAAGGCGATCTTCGAGGTGTTCAAGCCGGGACAGCGCCCGGGCGGCCAGCTGATCGACGTTCCGGGGAGCAGCGGGAAGACGGCACCGGAAAATGAACGCACCATGCCGGGACTGTTCTGACACTTCACTTGGTTACGGCTAGCGTCTTGTCAGGCACCTGTCGTCGCGCTACTTCTAGCGGCGCACGGCGGCCGAAACGCCAGGAATGGACAGGACATGCAAGCTGAAACGCAAGCCAGGATCGACATTATCACCACGGCCATCGACCTGCTTCGAAAGCATATCGATTTCGATGCCGCCACGGCACGTCTTGCCGAGCTGGAGTCGCTGAGCGCGGACGG
>JAYYLR010000021.1:0-3117 GCA_036143955.1 Pseudomonadota bacterium
TGTCATGCGTGCGTCGGCGGTACGCCGGAATGTGGCCTCAGGTCAAGTCGAAACGGGTGAAGAGTTCCGCGGGCGCCTCATGCGCCGCCATTTCCGCCTTCATCAGGGAACACAGCCTGTCCTCGACCGCCCTGTCGGCAAGCGGCGACTGCTGGCCGGGATCGTCCTCCAGATCGTGGAGAGCCGTGGTGGCGTCGGCAAAGCCGCCCTGGCGTGGCGAGCGTTTGGCGTCGGCACGCGCCGGAAGGCGAAGTACCGGGGCCCCGCAGGTGAAGTCGAAATCGTGATGAAGTGTTGCCGGCGCGAGTTCCTCGATGGTGAAAAGGCTGCGGTTGTGTGCCGGCATCAGCGTGTATTCGAACAGCTCATGGCTTTCCATCGTCTCCGGATAGCGGAAATAGGTATAGCGTCCGTCGGTGGCGTTGATCGCGCCGCCGAAAATGCCGTAGAGCGCGATGTCGCGGATGCTCTCGGCACTGCCGTCGCAAAGCGGCAGCAGCGATCTTCCCTGAACATGCGGCCCCGGCGCCTCGCCGTTAAGGTCGAGGATCGTCGGCATCAGGTCGATGGTCTGCGTCAGCGCCGCGACACGGCGCCCGCCGGGCATGCCGGGAATGCTGATCATAAGCGGGATCCGCGCCACTTCGTTGTAGAAGGGCATCCTGTTCTTTGCCCACCAGTCATGCTCGGAAAGAAGGAAGCCGTGATCCGTCGTCAGGATGACCGCCGTGTCGTTCCAGCCATCGGCGGCGTCGAGATGGTCGAGAATGCGCCCGAGCTGCGCATCGCAAAACCGCACCAGCGCGGCGTAGTTGGCACGCAGCTCGGCGACCTCCTGCGGCGTTTCCTCGACCTTTCTGTAACGCGGCCAGTCGAGGGTCGGACCGTCATAGCCCGTGGCTCCGTCGCGATAGTCCGGTGGCGCATGGAACGGCTCGTGCGGGTCGAATGTCTCCATCTGGAGAAACCAGTCGTCCCCGCTTCCGTTCTCTTCCAGAAAGGCAAGCGCTGAATCGACACAGCGAACCACCGGAAACTCGCTCTCGGCCCCGATCCGCGTTCGGTTGATCATGCCCTGAAGCCGGTGTCCGTAGCGATGATCCTCGAACTGCATCGGATGGTACCGTGCGCGGAACCGTTCGATCGGCGGTGCCACCATCGGTATCCAGGGATCCGATTCCTGGCCGCGGATGAAATCCCAGCTGGAATAGCGCGTATGGTAGGTGGCGCCGCCATCCTCGAAATAATGGTAGTGGTCCGACACCAGGTGGCAGTAGGTGCCGGCGCGATCAAGCTGTGCCGCGAAGCTGTCGTCGAAGGGTTCGAGCGGGCCCCAGCTGCGGTGCAGGAAATTGAGCCGTCCGGTCTGCATGTCGCGCCGCGCCGGCATGCAGGGAAGCGAGCCGGCATAGTGCGAGTTGAAGATCGTCGACCGCGCCGCCAGCCTGTCGAAATTGGGTGTCGGAACGCCACCGCCATAAGCGCCGAGGGCGGATCTGTTGAGGCTGTCGAAAAGCAGAAACAGCGTTTTCATGATCGTGGAACCCGCCTTTCCGGCGCGTTTGGACGCGACCGAACATCACGGCCTACATGTGTTGGCAAGATTTGAATTGACTTCAAAAAAGCTATCGTCTTCTAATTTGGTATACAATATTTTTCGAGTGCTGGTGGGCTGTTATGCGATGCCGGCGGTCCCCAAGACGAGTTAGAAATGCCGTTCGAACCAGCAAGCGATATCCTGTCCGACTACACCGTTCTTGACCTGACCCGCGTGCGGTCTGGCCCGACCTGCGTTCGCCAGCTCGCCGACTGGGGCGCCAATGTCATCAAGATCGAGAATCCCGACACCGCAGGCGGCGATATGGGCGGCGCGCGGCAGGGATCGGATTTCCAGAACCTGCATCGCAACAAGCGCTCGATGATCATCAATCTGAAGGAGCCTGACGGCGTCGCCATTTTCAAGAGGATGGCCGCCACAGCCGATGTCATCGTCGAGAACTACCGGCCTGACGTCAAATTCCGGCTCGGGATCGACTATGAAACGCTGCGGGCGGACAACCCGCGGCTTGTCTATGCCTCCATATCCGGTTTTGGCCAGGACGGCCCGCTTGCAGGCCGTCCCGGTTTCGACCAGATCGCCCAGGGCATGGGCGGGTTGATGTCGATCACCGGTGCCCCGGGCGAGGGGCCGATGCGGGTCGGGATCCCGATCGCCGACCTCACGGCAGGCGGCTTCGCCGCGCAGGGCGTTCTGCTGGCGCTTCTCCGCCGCGAGAAAACCGGCGAAGGCCAGTGGGTCCAGACGTCGCTTCTTCAGGCGCAGATCGCGATGCTCGATTTCCAGGCGGCGCGGTGGCTGATGGATGGCGATGTGCCGAAACAGGCCGGCAACGACCATCCGACGTCGATCCCGACCGGCGTGTTCGTTACGGCGGACGGGTTCATAAACATCGCCTGTGCCGGCCAGCATATGTGGCTGCGGCTGAAGGACGAGCTGGCGGACGACCGGATGGACCATGAGGATTACGCCGACCCGCCGTCACGGAGCCGGAACCGGGTGGCACTGAACGCTCTCATAAATGAAAACACCGGTCAGAAGAGCACCGAATACTGGGTCGGGCGCTTCGCCGAGATCGGCGTTCCCTGCGGCGAGATCAACAATATCCAGCAGGTGTTCGAGAATCCGCAGGTGCAGCATCTCGGCATGGCGCGCGATGTCGACAGCCAGGAGCGCGGCCCCTCGCAGATTGTCGGGCAGCCGATCCGGATGAGCCGCTCCAGCGCCGAAATCCGTCGCCCGCCTCCGACGAAGGGACAGCACACCGCGGAGATACTGGCCGAATACGGCTTCGAAGAGGCCGAGATCGAAGATTTCAGCGCGCGGGGAATCACATGAAGCCGGACCAGCTGACAGCCCATGCCGACGGCAAGCTTCTCGCCGGTGTCGTCGACCGTGTCGGCCATGTCGTCATCAACAACCCCGAGCGGCACAACGCCATTTCGTTGGACATGTACCGCGCCGGCGCGGCCGAAGTTGTGCGCATGGCGAATGATCCGGAAACGCGGCTGCTGGTGATCCGGGGCGCCGGCGGCAAGGCTTTCGCGTCGGGCGCCGAC
>JAYYLR010000022.1:0-7861 GCA_036143955.1 Pseudomonadota bacterium
GTCCGGGCGCGGCCGGCTTGCCAGCCTGCTGCCACAGTTCGCGTGACTGACCGCCCTTCCAGGCGCGGGTCGTGAAGCCGAGGATCTCGACCTTGACGCCGCATCTTTCCAGCGTGCGGGCCAGAATATCGGCTGTCACGGCGGCGATGGTGATCGGTCTTCCGCGCATCGATCCGGAATTGTCCAGAAGCAGGGTCACCACCGTGTCGCGGAATTTCGTGTCCTGCTCCATCTTGTAGGACAGGGGGCTCAGCGGCTGTGTGACAACCCGGTGGAGTTTGCCGGCATCAAGGATGCCTTCCTCGAGATCGAAATCCCATGACCGGTTCTGATGCGCCATAAGCTTGCGCTGCAGCCTGTTGGCAAGCTTGCCGACGACCGAGGCAACATTTTCCATATGGCGGTCGAGCATCAGGCGCAGCCTGTCGAGCTCTTCTGGGTCACACAGATCGGCAGCGGCGACGATCTCGTCAAACCGGGTCTCGAAAACGCGGTAGGCATCTGCCGATGGCCCGCGATCCTGATTGTGGCCCTGCATGTCGGAATGCGGGGACTCACCGTCCGACATGCCGTCTTCGGCGCCATCAGCCTCGACCATGTCGCCATCATCGCTGGCGCCACCGTCGCCGGCATCCTCCATGCTCTGTCCGTCCTCGCCTTCGGACTGGTCCTCGCCGACGGCGGACTGCTCGCCGCCATCTTCGTTCTGCTGGTCGCCGGTATCGTCCGAATCGTCGCTATTGTCGTCGGAATCATCCTGATCCGAGGCGGAGTCGCCGAGATCGGTTTCAAGGGCCCCTATGAGCCGCCGTGAGATCTCGGCGAAGCGCGCCTGGTCGTCGAGGGAAGCACCGAGTTCGGAAAAAAGTTCGCCGGCGCGGCTTTCAACCCAGGGGCGCCATAGATCCATCACCATCGACAGGGTCTGTGGTGGTGGAGCGCCGGTCAGCTTTTCGCGAAGAAGCAGGCGCACGACCTCGGCGATGCCGGTGTCGTCGGCCTGACCGGGGGCCTCGATCTGGCGTGTTTCATAGCGCTGGTTCAGCGCCGCCTCAAGGTTCTCGCCAACGCCTTTCAGGTCAAGGGCGCCAATGGCTTCGACACGCGCCCGCTCTGCCGATACGAATATTGCGCGGGCACCGTCAAGGCTCGGGCAGAGCTTGCGGTGTGTCGAAGGGTCGTGATGCGCCAGCCACAGCGCCGCGCCGTCCGCAGCACCGCGAAGACTTGCCCTTTGCTGTGCAGTGGCGCGTGGTGGCAAGGCTGGCAGGCGAACATCGTCCTTACCGACATGGGTGTCGGTTCCGGCGTAGCTGACCTGATGTTCAACGCCGCCGGCAACCGCCCGCATCGCCGCAGCGGTCGACTTCAGGAACTGCTGGTTTGGATCGCCATTCGCCATGCGGCAGGCCTAGCCGGCGCCGTTCTGGCGAACCGGCGCCTCGGGAAGGTCGATGCCAAAGCAGCGCTGGTAATACTCGGCCACTGTCGGGCGTTCGACCTCGTCGCATTTGTTCAGGAAGCTGAGCCGGAACGCCGTTGTCTTGTCGCCAAAGATCAGCGCGTTTTCGGCCCAGGTGATGACCGTGCGCGGCGACATCACGGTCGACAGATCGCCGGACATGAATCCCTTGCGGGTCAGATCCGCCATACGGACCATGCTGGCAAGCATCTCGCGGCCGTCTTCGGTGTCGTAGGACGGCAGTTTCGCGGCAACGATCCCGACCTCGTCCTCATGCGGCAGGTAATTAAGCGTCGAGACGATCGACCAGCGGTCCATCTGGCCCTGGTTGATCTGCTGTGTGCCGTGATAGAGGCCGGTGGTGTCGCCAAGGCCAACCGTGTTCGCGGTGGCAAATAGCCGGAAGCTCGGATCGGGATGAATGACCCGGTTGGTGTCGAGGAGCGTCAGCTTGCCATCGACCTCGAGAACGCGCTGGATGACGAACATCACGTCGGCCCGGCCGGCATCATATTCGTCAAAGACAATCGCCACCGGGTTCTGCAGCGCCCAGGGAAGGATGCCCTCGCGGAATTCCGTGACCTGCTTGCCGTCCCGAAGAACGATGGCGTCCTTGCCGATGAGGTCGATACGGCTGATATGGCTGTCGAGATTGACCCGAATACACGGCCAGTTGAGCCGTGCCGCCACCTGCTCGATATGGGTCGATTTGCCGGTGCCGTGATAGCCCTGGATCATGACCCGCCTGTTGTGGCCAAAACCGGCCAGAATGGCCAGTGTGGTGTCATGATCGAACTGATACGCCTCGTCGATCGCCGGGACATATTCGGATCCCTGCGAAAATGCGGGAACCTTCATGTCGACATCCAGTCCGAATAAAGTGCGGACGTCGATCTCGGTGTCGGGGGCGGCCAGCGGATGGGCGCTCATCTTCGTCATGGTCTGTTCGTTGGGCATGGTGATCCTGTCTCCAAAACACGCCGAGGGTTCGGCGCGCACCTCAGGAAATGGTTGGTGTGGCGGCGCTTTGCAATGATTTGCGGATCAAATCGTATGCGAGGTTGATCTCTTTTAGACGTTCCTCGGCCCCGGCGTCACCCCCATTCATGTCTGGATGATGTTCTTTCGCCAGCTGTTTGTATTGCGCCTTCACCTGGTCAAGGTCGTTCACAGGCTCCATGCGCATGGTTTTCCAGGCGCGCCGCTCCTCCGGGCTGAGCTGCCGGCCGGTACCGGAAGCGCCTCGGGACTCGAAATCGAAAAGCCCCATCGGGTCATCGAACATCTCCTCGGCCGGCTTGCCGGTGGCGAATTTCCAGCTTGGCCGTTCCCAGGTCGTGGCACGCCGGATTTCAGCTTCGAGCGCTGCGCCCTGAAGCCCTTCATAATAGTTCCAGGACTTATTGTAGGCGCGAACATGCTCAAGACAGAACCAGAGATAGTCACGCAGAGCGTCACGCGATTTCGGCGCCGGATAATGCGCCTCGGCTGTGCACCCCTCGGCAGCGCAGAGCCTTGTCCTGCCGTCCTGTTCAGGCTCGGCGTCGTCATTGCCGGGGATCTTGACCTCTGGTCTCGCGGGGCGTCTCATAGCACCGTCCATAATAGACGCCTGCCACCGGCAGGCAAATAACTCCCCCGCGCAGGAGATAGCACATGACCATGGCCGATACCATAGCTGGCAAGCTTGAAGAGGCGCTTTCCCCGCGGGAGATCGAGGTGCGCGACGTCAGCCACAAGCATGCCGGTCACAGCGGCTGGCGCGAGGGCGGGGAAACCCATTTCGAGGTCAGGCTTCGCGCGGCTCGCTTTGCCGGAATGAGCCGTGTGGCGCGACACCGCCTCGTCAACGGCATCCTCGCCGGAGAGCTGGCCGCCGGAGTGCATGCGCTTCAGCTCGATCTGTCAGAGTGATTCAGTCGTCCGTGGCGTAGGCGACACAGCTGTTTGCAAGAGCGCTGGCCCGTTTGTCTCCGCGTGCCGCTGCTGTCTCAAGGCCGGTTTTGCCAACCGGTGCGCGGGCCTGCCGCGCATCCTCTCCGTAACGTGTCTGGTAGGCAATGGTGCCGACCGTGCCCATCAGTTCCGTAATATGGGTACAGCCATGCCGTCCGCCGATCGCCTCGGTGACACGCCGCCTCCAGCCGGGTCCGATCTTCAGCCCGACCAGGTCGCTGAAGACGCCATTTGCCGTCGGGCAGACGCTGTAAGGTCCTGAAACCGTGATGGCTTCGGCCGCGGTGACGGTCATCGACCGGTCGATCGTAACCCGCACCTTCATGTGATGAACGAACTGGTCCGGTGTCACCTCGCCGCGAAAGTCCGACGGGAAACTGTAGGTCTTGTTGTCGGTGATTTCGGCCTCGATGTCGTATTGGCCGTCCTTACGTACGAACCCGTTGCAGCTGATTCGCCGGTTGTGAACTTCCTCGCGCGGTGCCGGCGGGCTGAGTTCGGTGGCATGGTCGGCGCCGTAAGGTGATCCGTGTCTAGACATTTTTCGTGCTCCAGAGCCGCAGGCTTGTCAGTTTGTTGCCGTCACGTTTCAGAATTCTGAAACGGATATCGTGAAATCGGAATTCCTGGCCCGGGCGCGGGATTGTGCGGCTTTCATAGAGGACGAGGCCGGCGATGGTCGAGGCGTCCTCGTCGGGAAGCTGCCAGCCGAGCGCCCGGTTCAGGTCGCGGATCGTCACCGCACCGTCGACAATCCATGAGCCGTCCGCCTGCGCTGTCAGGCCGGCCAGGTCGACATCATGTTCGTCATCGATGTCGCCGACAATCTCCTCGAGAATGTCCTCAAGCGTGACGATGCCCTGGAGGTCACCATATTCGTCGACCACAACGGCGAAATGCTCCCGCCGTGTCCGGAAGGCCTGAAGCTGGTCGAAAAGAAGTGTGGTTTCGGGAACGAAATAGGGCTCGCTGGCAATATCCTGCAGAAGGCCGCGCCCGTCTCGCGACGGTGTTTCTTCCTTTCCCTTCGGCTGTTCTCCAACGGCGCGAAGGAGGTCCTTGACGTGAAGAACGCCGATGATGTTGTCCGGGTTTCCCGAATAGACGGGGTGGCGCGTATGCGGCGAGGCCAGCACGTCGCGAAGAAGTGACTCCAGGTCACTGTCGGTGTCGACCATCTTCACGCCGGCACGGTGGGTCATGATCTGTTCGACCGAGATCTCGTTGAGGTCAAGAACCGAGGACAGCATGGCCTGGGTTTCGCGGTCGTCGGCGTCGCCGTCCGCGCCGTGAAGCTCGATCATGCCGCGAAGCTCCTCCTCGCGGTCGGCCTCCTGGTTTCGCCGCGTGCCAATGAGGCTGTTGGCAAGCATCCGCAGCGCGATCGAAAGCGGGCTCAGAATGATCACGACGGCGCGCACAGCCGGTGCGATCATCAGCGCGTAATTGTCGGAATTGTTGAGGGCGTAGGTTTTCGGCACGACCTCGGCAAACACCACAAGGATGACAGTCATCGTCACGGTTGCCCACAATACGCCGGCATCGTCGAGAACCGAGATGAATACCGATGTTGCCAGCGCGGACGCGATGACGTTTACGGCATTGTTGCCGATCAGAATGGAGCCGATCAGCCCCTCACGGTCGTCGCGCAGCTTCTCAACGAGTTTGGCCCGTCTGTTGCCCTTGCCGGCAAGCTGGCGCATGCGGGCGTCAGACGCTGCGGTCAGCGCCGTCTCGGCGCTGGAAAAGAAGGCCGACGCCAGTATTAGCAGCAGGATGACAAGTATCAGGCTGAGAAGATCACCTGTCATCGGCTTGCATCCAGAACGGTTGCCAGCATGTCTTCAGGCACCGTGTCGCAGACGAAGCTGTCACCGATGGAACGCGGAAGGACAAAACGCATCTGGCCGTTTCTGACCTTCTTGTCGCGTCGCATGATGTCGATCAGCTCAGCTGTCGATGCAGTTGCGGCCGGAATGTCGCCAAGCCGGGTCGAAAGCCCGCTGGTGGAGATGTGAGCGGCGGCGCGGCCACCGTCCTGGCCGCTGCAAAGCCCCATTTTGCCAGCGAGCCGGTAGGCCATGACCATGCCGACGCCGACAGCTTCGCCATGCAGAAGCCGGCCGTCATAGCCACACACAGCCTCAAACGCATGCGCAAAAGTATGCCCCAGATTCAGCAGTGCCCGCTGTCCGGTTTCATGCTCATCGGCTTCGACAATCCGCGCCTTTGCCGCACAGGAGGTCAGGATCGCATGTGAAAGCGCGGCTTCATCGCGCCGCAGAACATCGCCGCCATTCGCTTCGAGCCATTCGAAGAAACCGGCATCGCCAAGAAGCCCGTATTTCACGACTTCGGCATAACCGGCGCGAAGTTCACGCGCCGGCAGCGTTTCAAGGGTGGCGATATCGATCACCACCGCGCGCGGCTGATGGAAGGCGCCGATCAGGTTTTTGCCGGCAGCCGCATTGACCCCGGTCTTGCCGCCAACCGAACTGTCCACCTGCGCCAGCAGGGTGGTGGGCACTTGGATGAAATCCACACCGCGAAGGAGGCTTGCGGCCACAAAGCCGACAAGGTCGCCGATGACACCGCCGCCAAGAGCGATGAGTATCATATCGCGGTCGACCCCCAATGCCAATACGTCTTCGAGAAGACGCGCCAGCACGGTCATGCTCTTGCTGGCTTCGCCGGACGCAACGGTGAGGCTGTCGCAGCGCCGTGCCGTCGTCCGGCAGGCCGCCTCCAGCGGTGCCAGGTGATGCGGCGCAACAGCAGCGTCACTGATGATTACAACATGCCGGCCGGCAAGCATGCCGTCCGTGATGTTCACGATGCGGTCTAGAAGTCCTCGGCCGACAGCGATGTTGTAGCTGCGCGCACCAAGACCGACCGTCAGGGATGAATGATGGCTCATAACAACCCCGAACTATGTTTCCGCGAGATGGCTGTCAAGGGCATCAAGAACTGCGTTTACCGCTGCAGCTGCCGACAGGCGGTCCGTCTTCACCGTGATATGGGCGCGGCCGTAGTCCGCCTGTCGCGTCTCGGCGAGTTCGCGAAGCGTCTGCAGCGGGTGGTCCGTATGAAGCAGAGGCCGACTGCCAATCGAGCCGATCCTTGACAGCAGTGTTTCCGGCTTCGCGTCCAGCCAGACCACGAAGGTCCGCTCGCAAAGAAGATCGGCTGTTTCTGGAGTGCAGATCGACCCGCCACCGGTGGACAGGATCGAAGGTCCGGCATCGGCGGCGACCTGTATGGCATCTCGTTCCATGGATCTGAATTTGGCCTCGCCCGCAAGCTCGAAGATTTCGGCAATGCTGATGCCGGCAGCGGTCTCGACCTCGGTATCGCTGTCGATGAAGGGCAGGCCCAGCTGACTTGCCAGTCGCCGTCCGACAAGCGACTTGCCGCTCCCCATCATGCCGACGAGTGCGATGGGTCTGTCTATGGCCTGCATCAACAGGGGATATTTCGGGGTATTGGTATCTTGGTTTGGCATGGCGGGCTGCATTGTGCCTGACATGTCCTGCTGCCGCAATTCTGCTTCATCGCCGGATGCGAGGCTGTAAATCGGTGCCGGTGCCGCATTACAGACATATTCTTGCCATAGACCCGTTTTTATCTGACTTTACCAAAGTTGCAGGGCGCAGTTGGATTTGGCATCGAACGGAATGGCGGAACAGAGATGAATCGTGTGGGTATAGTGTTGGTTGTCATCGCCGGCCTTGTCGGAGCGGGACTGTTCGCGCTTTCGGCATGGAAAATTCCGGCGCCGACAACGGCCGTGAACAAGGTCATTCCGGATGAAAAACTTCCAGGTTAGGCGTCTCTCCTGTTTCGTGAAGGCATCGCGGCTGGCTGCGCTGTTGCTGTCCTCGTCCATGATTGTCACGGCGCCGGCGATGGCGCAGGAAAGCGGCACGGCGCCATCTGGCGGCCAGATCGATCTTCTGGCAACGGTGCAGGACAATGCCAGCATGGGGGCGACATCCGGTATTTCGTCAATTGACGAAGCCGTGGCAACCGTATCCGACAGCGTGGAAGTCGAGGAAGCCGCTCCCGCTCAACTTGCGGGCGACGCAGTCGCTTCGGGGCCTGAAGACAATGCTACCGCGCCGACGGCGGCACCGGCCGCCAGCCTGTCCGTGTCCTCGTCAACGGCGGTGGTCAATCTTGATGCCGGCAACGCGCCCGCCTTTCGGGCCGGCGATATCGGCATTGAAGCCGAAATCGGTGTCGATGACGGGCTGACAGCCACCATGTGGCGCGGGACGGCAAGTGACATGGCGATCCTGCTTCTCGACACCGACGCCATCATCGGGTCCTCGCCGTCACTGTCGAAGCTGGCAAGCCGCGTGGTGTCGCGTCGTGCGGTGCGTCCGGAAGGCACGCCCGCCCTTGACAGAACCCTTCTCGCCTCCCGTCTCGATTGGCTTTCAT
>JAYYLR010000023.1:0-3008 GCA_036143955.1 Pseudomonadota bacterium
GTACCCTCTGGCGGGCGAATAGACAAGCCGCGCCAAAGCCCCGGGTCAGGCTGTCGAGAGGATCACCGCGCCCGCCCTGTCGCCGGCCTCGACGAGCCCATGCGCGCGCGCCGCGTCTTCCAGCGGCAGCACCTTCTGGATCCGCGCATCGAGAGCGCCGCGTTCAAGCATGTCGGACACGATGGCGGCATAGGCCGCCGCCTCCTCATCGCCGAGAAGATAGACGAGGATCGAGGACAGGGTGAGATTCTTGAACATCATTGTCAGGAAGGGCAGCTCGGGCGCCGGTTCCAGCACCGACCCGTAGCCGACGATCACCCCCTTCTCGGCAAGTATCTCGATGCTGGAAGCAAGGTTGAGCCCGCATTCGGAATCGATGACACGGGTCACCGGTCGACCGGCGGCGGCATCCGCCACGGCCTCGACGAGGTTGCCCGACCGGTAGTCGATCACGGCTTCGGCACCTGCCGCCATGACATCATCGGCGCGCTCCGGACGGCCCGTGGTGGCGATAACGCCGGCCCCGCAGTCGGCCGCGATCTGGACGGCAAGCCGCGCCACCGTTCCGCCGGCGCCATGGACAAGGATTGTCTCGCCCGCGACCGGGCCGTCGCGCAGAACGGCGCAGGCCGCCGTCAATGCCGGAATGCCGAGGGCGGCCCCCGTGTCGAACCCGATGCCGTCCGGAAGCGGATGAACACATCCTGCATCAAGCGCGATATAGTCGGCCGCCGTTCCGAAAGCGCGCCGCCACTGCCCGTTACGGACAAAAACACGGGACCCGACAAGCGACGGGTCGACCCCGGCACCGACCGCCTCGACGATGCCGGCACCATCGCTGTGCGGGATCACGCGCGGAAAGCCCATACGCCGCGATCCGGCACGGGCCTTGACGTCGGACGGGTTGACCCCGGACGCATGGAGGCGGACCAGGACCTCGCCGGCCGCCGGGACCGGGTCGGCCATGTCGCCATAAACGAGAACCTTATCGGCGGGACCGTTCGATTCGTACCAGACTGCCTTCATCGATCCGTTCCCGTCACAGGTTGGTGGCGCTTCGGGCGGCCTGCCCGTAGAGCCCGGACAGCGCGCGCAGCCGACGTGCCAGATTGGCAAGGCTCTCGGCATCGACCTCGCCAAGTGCCGAGAACGCGTCGACAAGGCAGGCCTCGCGGATTTCGGTATAGCGCTCGATCAGCGCGCGGCCCCGCTCGGTGGTCGAATAGAGAACCTCCTTGCCCTGCTTCTGGCCGGCAATCAGCCCGGCCTTGATCAGCTTCTTCAGGGCATAATTGACGACATGCGTGTCCTCGACATTCAGCTTGAAGCAGATGTCGGCAAGCTTCTTGGCACGCCCGCGATGATTGACCGAATGAAGGCACAGGATGTCGATCACCCCGAGGTCGGCGATGTCAGGGAATTCGGCAAGCGCCGCCGCCGTGCCGCGCACCGTCCACAGGCCGAACGCGTTGCTGGCGACAATCAGTCCGTATTCGACCTCGCTGAGTTCGGCAGCCTTGTCCGAGACAAGATGCGCCGAGGAAACGATCCGTCTGCGGCCAGCCTCACTCATCACGACCGAACCCGCCGCCACCGGGCGTCTCGATGACAAAGACGTCGCCGGGCGCCATCTGCCGCAAATCCGTTGCCGTCAGCTCCTCGCGCGAGCCGTCGGTACGCTCCACCCAGTTCCGGCCGACAGCGCCTTCATCACCGCCGGCCATGCCATAGGGCGGGACGATCCGGTGATTGGCCAGGATCACGGCTTCCATTGATTCCAGAAAGCGTGTCCGCCGCCGGACGCCGTCGCCGCCGCGATGCCGCCCGCCACCGCCGGACCCGGCGCGGATCTCGAAGCTTTCCAGAAGCACCGGATAGCGCCATTCAAGAACCTCGGGGTCGGTCAGGCGGCTGTTCGTCATATGGGTGTGGACGGCATCGCACCCGTCGAAATCAGGACCCGCCCCGGAGCCGCCGCACAGCGTCTCGTAATATTGATAGGTGTCGTTCCCATAGATGAAATTGTTCATCGTTCCCTGGGCCGCCGCCATAACGCCAAGGGCACCGTAAAGCGTGTCGGTGACGATCTGCGATGTCTCGACATTGCCGGCAATCACCGCGGCCGGATATTGCGCCTGCAGCATGCAGTCGTCGGGAAGGATGATCGTGATCGGCTTCAGGCAGCCCTCGTTCATCGGGATATCGTCATCGACAAGCGTGCGGAACACATAGAGCACCGCCGCCCGGCAGACCGCCGCCGGCGCATTGAAATTGTTCGCACCCTGCGGGCTGGTGCCGGTGAAGTCGACGACGGCAGACCTCTCCTTGCGGTCGATGGAGATGTTCACGCTGACATGCTGGCCATTGTCCATCGGATAGGTGAAGCTGCCGTCACTCAGAACATCGATTACCCGCCGCACCGACTCCTCGGCATTGTCCTGGACATGCGTCATATAGGCGAGAACGGTCTCGAGCCCGAACTGACGGACCATCCTGTGAAGTTCCTGAACACCCTTCTCATTCGCCGCCAGCTGCGCGCGAAGGTCGGCGATGTTCTGTTCGGCATTGCGGGCCGGGTAGATGGCGCTGTTCAGCACCTCGACCATCTCGGCCTCGCGGTAGGTGCCGGCATCGACAAGCTTGAAATTGTCGATCAGGACGCCTTCCTCGTCGATATGCGCGGAATCCGGCGGCGCCGACCCGGGTGTCTTGCCGCCGACATCGGGATGATGCCCGCGGCAGGCGACGAAAAACAGGATCCCGTCGCCGTCGAACACCGGCGTGATGACGGTAATGTCGGGAAGGTGCGTGCCGCCATTATAGGGATTGTTCAGAACGTAGGAATCGCCCGGCCTGATCTCCCCCTCATTGTCGCGGAGCACCGCGCGCACCGACTCGCCCATCGAGCCGAGATGCACCGGCATGTGCGGCGCGTTGGCGATCAGCGATCCGGTGGCATCGAATATGGCGCAGGAGAAATCGAGCCTCTCCTTCACATTCACCGACAG
>JAYYLR010000024.1:0-34604 GCA_036143955.1 Pseudomonadota bacterium
GCCTGCTGGGAGTCAGTCCGCCGGAACCGCAGAGCCTTGAAGAGGCCGACCTGTCGGCGATGGCGCGGAGCTTCTATGTCTCGCGGCGGCGGGTCGGCTCGAAGGTGATCGGGCCGGAACTCGGGGTCAGGCTTCTCTATCCGGATTACGAAAGCGGGCTTGCCGCCATCCTGGAGGCGGAAACAGCCGGCTAGCCGCGGGCGTGCTGCGCGATGGCCTCCGCGACCTCGTCAGTCGATCCGAAGACCAGCGGCACGCGCTGGTGCACCGTCGCCGGAAC
This sequence comes from Pseudomonadota bacterium, assembly GCA_036143955.1. Taxonomy (GTDB): domain Bacteria; phylum Pseudomonadota; class Alphaproteobacteria; order Puniceispirillales; family Puniceispirillaceae; genus UBA8309. The sequence goes on from JAYYLR010000024.1 coordinate 281, forward strand.
GATATCGAGAATGTCGCGCCCTCCGTCGCTGGCCCGGCCGCCGGCCTGTTCGGCAAGGAAGGCCATCGGCGCGGCCTCATAGACAAGGCGCAGCCGCCCCTCGCCATAGCCGTCGCGGCTGTCGGCAGGGTAGAGGAACACACCGCCGCGGCTGAAGATCCGCCATGCGTCGGCGACCAGCGATCCGACCCAGCGTAGACCGAAATTCCGGCCCCGCGGCCCGTCGGCACCGGCGACACAGTCGGCGACATAGCGCTGCACCGGCGGATGCCAGTGGCGCTGGTTGCCGGAATTGATGGCGAATTCCGCGGTCTGTTCCGGAATGGCGACCCCGTCCTCGATCAGGTCGAAACCGCCATCCTCACGCATTAGGAAGGACGCCACGCCCTTGCCGAGAGTCAGGAGAAGCGTTGTCTGCGGCCCATAGACGAAAAAGCCGGCCGCAAGCTGCTCGCGTCCGCAAAGAAGCCCGCCGCGCCCCGCCGGCAGGATCGAGAATATGGTGCCGATGGACACGTTCACGCCGATGTTCGACGACCCGTCGAGCGGGTCGCTGGCGACGATGACGCGCCCCTCGGGCGCCAGCGGTATGGCCTCGTCACGCTCCTCCGACATATAGGCGGCGGCCCCGGCACCGCGAACGGCCGCGAGAATGATCTCGTCGGCAAGAACATCGAGCGCCTTCTGAACGTCACCATCGGCGTTGACCTCGCCGGCGGCGGCATCAAGGGTCTGCCGCGGCGCCCTGATCTCGGCACTGATCCGAACAGCGGCGGCGGCGAGCGCGATGATCGCAGCTCCAGTGTCGGTGGCCGCATGATTCGTGAGATAGCTGTCGAGGGTGGTCACCCGTTCCGCCTCCCTGGGCAAAAAAAGCGCGCCCGACGGTTCGACCGGACGCGCCTTGCAATGTCTTTCCCGCTGCGTCTATTCGCGGTTGCCGAACAGATGCAGGATGAACATGAACATGTTGATGAAATCGAGATAGAGCATCAGCGCCCCGAAAATCGACTTCTTCGTCATTTCAGCCTGGCTGTCGCCGGCCATGTACATCAGCTTGATCTTCTGCGTGTCCCACGCCGTAAGGCCGGCAAAAATCAGGACACCGGCGATCGAGATCACGAAATCGAGCTGCGTCGAGGCAAGGAAGATATTCACGATCATTGCGATGATCAGGCCGAACAGGCCGATGATCATGAAGGATCCCATCGCCGACAGGCTGCGCTTCGTCGTGTAGCCGTAAAGGCTGAGACCCGCGAATGCGCCGGCGGTGATGAAGAAGGCGCGTGCCACGCTGGCGGTCGAGAAGACCATCAGCACCGAGGCAAGCGAGAGCCCCATCAGCGCCGCATAGACATAGAACATGTTACGTGCCTTCGAGGCCGACATCGCCTGCATGCGCGCCGAAAGCCAAAAGACCATGCCGAGCGGTGCCAGCATCACTACCCACTGCAGCGGCGAGCCATAGACAAGCTGCCCAACACCGGGAACATTGAAGACCACCCATTTCATCGCATAGGCGAAGAAACCGGTCATCAGCAGCGCGGTCGTCATGTGATTGTAGACGCCGAGCATGTAGCTGCGTAGACCGAGATCGACCTGAGTCGCCTCGGCGGCAGCGGTATTCATAAAGCGATTATCAGCCATTGTTACCCCCTGATCGATAATCCGTTGTTATTAATGTAATTCGCGATCGCGGCGCTTTCAAGGCGCTATGCCCTGCTTTGCATGCTGTCGTCATGTCGCATCCGCACCAAGGGCAGCAACGGACTTGCCGGTGCCGGTGCGCTGGCGGCGCGACCGTTCGGACGCCGACTTCAGCTGGCCGCAGGCGGCGAGGATGTCGCGCCCGCGCGGCGTCCTGACAGGCGAGGCATAGCCGGCCTTCAGAACCTTCGCCGCAAACGCCTCAATCCGCTTGTCGCTGGAACATTCATAGGGGCTGCCGGGCCACGGGTTGAACGGGATCAGGTTCAGTTTCGACGGGATGCCGCGGATCAGACGCAGAAGCGCCGCGCAGTCGGCATCGCTGTCATTGACGCCGTCGAGCATCACATATTCCCAGGTGATCCGGCGGGCGTTCGACAGGCCGGGATAGTTGCGGCATGCCTCGATCAGCTCGGCGAGCGGGTATTTGCGGTTGATCGGCACCAGCTCGTCGCGCAGCTCGTCGCGGACGGCATGGAGCGAGATCGCAAGGTTGACCCCGAGCTCGGCCCCGCAGCGCGCAATCTCCGGAACGACGCCTGAGGTGGACAGGGTGATGCGGCGCTTCGACAGGCCGACACCCTCGCCGCTCATGATGATCCGCATCGCCTTGGCGACATTGTCGTAGTTGAACAGCGGCTCGCCCATGCCCATCAGGACGATGTTGGTCAGCCGCCGGTCGGGCTTTCCGGCCGGCCAGTCGCCGAGTTCGTCCATCGCGAGCATCACCTGGCCGGTGATCTCGCCGGTTGTCAGGTTGCGAACCAGCTTCTGCGTTCCGGTGTGACAGAAGCTGCATGTCAGGGTGCAGCCGACCTGCGAGGACACGCACAGCGTGCCGCGGTCCCTGTCGGGGATATAGACGGTCTCGGCCTCGTTGCCGTCGGGAAAGCGCAACAGCCATTTGATTGTGCCGTCAGAGGACACCATGCGGCTCGTCACCGCCGGCCGGGCCAGCGAAAACATCTCGGAAAAGGTCTGGCGCACCGGCTTGCCGAGATCGCTCATCTCCTCGAAGGAGGTGAGGCCATGGCGCCAGACCCAGCGCCACAGCTGACGGGCGCGGAATTTCGGCATCCCAGCGGCGACAACGGCCTGTTCGAGCTCGGCCGCACTCAGCCCGAGAAGCGGCACGCGCTGCGGATCCCCGGCCATGTCCCGGGCGGTGTCCTGAAGATGCAAAGCCTGTGTCATCGTTCCTGGCGCGGACCAGCCGCACGTTGCCTAGCTGCAGGTCTTGTCGATCAGATTCTTCGTCTTCGTGAAACCGGACAGCGAATAGGTGTCCGTCGTCTTGGTTCCCCGGCTGGAGACGCCGACAACCGTCATCTTGCTGCCCCGCTTCATCGCCCTGATCAGCGCGATGTCGTCTTCCTCGGATTCCGCATAGGCGCGCCCTTCGAGGGTGAAGAGGGTGAATTTCTTGCCGTCGATATTGACCGTCACGTCGGAATGTTTCTTGTGCTTGTAGCCGGCGACGAACTGGACGACGTTGCGCTCCGCCTTGTTCGGGCCGTGCGACACGAAAACACGCACCTCCCCGCGGTTCGACGGATCGTATTTGCCGGCCGACTTTGTCGGGACCGAACTTATGAAACAGGTCCGCCCCTTGTCGTCCTCGACGCGAAAGGCCTGCCAGTCCTTTTCGGTCAGCATGCGTTGCGGATCGGATGCCATGGCAACCGATGCGGTCGCCAGACCGGCCATGAGGGCCGCCACGAAAACGAAAGCTCTTTTCGCATTCATCGTCTGATCGTCTTCCTCTGTTTTCACATCACAAATTCGCGCCAAGCGGCCCCGTACCGCCTCGCACGGTGACGATTTACTGTGGCAACTTTATGAAAAAAGCGCCGACAGTCGGAGTCGCGGCGGCACTGTAAGCCACCTCGCTGGGGGATGCAAAGAATTTTGGGAGCGCGGCCCTAGCCTTGCAGGCGCGCCAGGAGCCGTTCGACAACCGGCAGGATCCGCCGGCTGATCTCGGCGATGCCGCGCCGGTTCGGATGCAGCCCGTCATTAAGGTTGAGCGCCGGGTCAAGCGCCACGCCATCGAGGAAAAACGGATAGAACTCTATATCGTGCGCGGCGGCCAGTGCCGGGTAAATGCCGTCGAAAGTCTCGACATAATCGGCGCCCATGTTGCGCGGCGCCATCATGCCGGCGAGAAGCACCTCGACCCCTTTCCCGCGAAGCCGCCCGATCATGGCCTCGAGATTGGCCTTTGTCCCCTCGGGCGGCAGTCCGCGAAGCATGTCATTGCCTCCGAGAACGATGATCACGGCGTCGGGATTGTCGGCAAGCGACCAGTCGAGACGCGCGAGGCCACCTGCGGTGGTGTCTCCCGACACGCCGGCATTGATCATCACCACCTCGGTACCGGCGGCAGCGAGATCTCGCTGAAGCTGCTCGGGAAAGGATTGGCCGGGCGGCAATCCGTAGCCGGCGACAAGCGAGTCGCCGAGCACAAGGACACGCGGCGGCTCGGCACGCGCATCCGGCGCTGCGATGAAGCCGAAAACGAGCATCAGGGCGCTGCAGAGGACAGTCAGAAATTTCCCTGCGCAGAGCCCAAGGAACCCATTGATCATCTGGATATTCACCACCATATGCGTCGCACCGTCGCAGCGCCGGAGGCAGGTCCGACAGCGCCGCGCGCTACCAATCTAGGAACGGGGTGCTGCCAAGTCCAGCTGAACGGCCCCGGAGCAGGCGGAACCGCCCTGCGCAGACCAACCAGCGGAAAGGATTCCAGCCGGTGCCAAAAGATCAATCGCCGAAAACCGCCCCGCGCGACCCGGTCATCACCCTTCGCGACGCGCGTCTGGCGCTGTCCAGCGCCGAGGGGATGGTCGAAATCCTTCGCGGCATCACACTGAACATCGAAGCCGGCGAGACGGTCGGCGTTCTTGGCCCCAGCGGTGCCGGCAAGACCAGCCTGCTGATGATCATGGCCGGACTTGAGGGTCTCAGTGACGGCAGAATCGATCTTGCCGGACGGGAGATCACCGGCATGGGCGAAGACGCCCTTGCGGCGCTGCGCCGCGACAATGTCGGCATCATCTTTCAGGCGTTCCGCCTGATCCCGTCGATGACGGCGCTGCAGAATGTTGCCGTGCCGCTGGAACTTGCCGGACGCGCCGATGCCACCGAGCTGGCGGGGGCTGCGCTCGACTCCGTCGGGCTGGGGCATCGCAAGACGCATCTTCCCGACCAGATGTCGGGCGGCGAGCAGCAGCGTGTCGCCATCGCCCGTGCGATCGCGCCGCGGCCGCGAATCCTGCTGGCGGACGAGCCGACAGGCAATCTTGACAGCGGCACCAGCGAACGCGTGATTTCGACCCTGTTTGAAGCCACCAAGGCGGCCGGTGCCGCGCTTGTGCTGGTAACGCATGACGCCGCGCTTGCCGAGCAGTGCGGGCGCGTGCTGACCATCGAGGACGGACGGATCGTTCAGGACCGCGCCTCGTCAAGCCGCGCCGCATGAGCATGACCAGACCCGAACAGATGGCGGCTTCAGGCGACGCCGGCTGGAGGCTTGCCTGGCGCATGGCGCGGCGTGAAATCCGCGGTTCCGTTGCCAGATTCCGTGTCTTTCTCGGCGCTCTGATGCTCGGCGTCGCCGCCATCGGCACCGTCGGATCGGTGGCCGAGGCGATGCGAAGCGGCATTGCCGGCAACGCGCAGCTTCTTCTCGGCGGCGACATCGAGCTTCGCAGCCTCTATGTTCCGACGCCGGCGGACATGACGACGCTTGCCAAGAGCTATGGACGCCTGTCCGCAAGCCTTGAAATGCGGGCGATGCTGCAGGCCGGCGACGAGCGCAAGCTGGTGGCGCTGAAAGCCGTCGATCCGGCCTGGCCGCTTGTCGGCGCTGCCGAGCTTGGCAGCGGCGGGCAGCTTGCCGCGGCGCTTGCGGACGGCAGCATCGTCGTCGACCCGCAGATGGCACGGGCGCTGGAGCTTGGTCCGGGAACGCGCGTCCGGATCGGCGATGCCGAGCTGACGGTCGCCGACACGCTTGGCTATGAACCTGACAGGTCCGTCAGCTTCGTGACCTTCGGGCCACGGGTCCTGATGTCCACGGCAACGCTCGAGGCGACCGGGCTGAACCGCCCCGGCGCCATGATTACCCACCGAACGAGGCTTCTTCTCGACCGTCAGGAGGACCGTGTGGCAGCGGTCTCCGCGCTCAGGGGCCTGGCGGAAACCAACGGCGTGCGGGTGCGCGACCTGATGGATGCCGCGCCCGGATTCGACGTCTTCATCGACCGGACCGAGGTGTTTCTGGTGCTTGTCGGGCTGACGGCCCTGCTGATTGGCGGGCTCGGCGTCGCCGGCGCGGTGCGGGCCTGGCTCGGCAGCCGGATGCCTGTCATCGCAACATTCAAATGCCTTGGTGCGCCGGCACGGCTGGTCTTCCGGATCTATCTGATCCAGGTGATGATGATCGCCTCGCTCGGTGTCGGGCTCGGCGTTCTTGTCGCGGCCGTCGCACCGGTCTTCGCCGTCGACATGCTGTCATCCTACGTCACCGTCCCGATCGCGGTGTCGGTCTATCCGCTGCCGCTGTTGGTCGCCGCAGGATTCGGCCTGGTCACCTCGTTCCTCTTTGCGCTCTGGCCACTTGCCAAGGCCGAGGAGGTCCGCGCCGCAACCCTGTTCCGGCGTCTCAACAGCATCCCTGGCGGACGACCGAAACCGGAATATCTGGCAGCAGCGCTGGCAGCACTTGTCGGGCTGGCGGCGCTGGCCTTCGTCGCCACGCGCGACCTCAGGCTGACGCTGACCTTCATCGCCGGGTCGCTTGCCGCGATCGGACTCCTGGCGGCCCTCGGCCAGTTCCTTCTTGTCGTCATGCGGCGGCTTCCGGCGCCATCATATGTGCCGGCGCGCCTGGCGCTGTCGGCAATCACGCGGCCAGGCTCGCCGGTGCGGTCGGTTGTTATCGCTTTCGGGCTCGGGCTATCGGTGCTTGTCACGGTATCGCTGTCACAGGCCAATATCGGACGGCAGATCGACACCCGTGTCGCCGAGGACGCGCCGGCCTGGTTCTTCATCGACATCCAGCCGGACCAGATCGACCGCTTCATGGATATCACCACCGGCACCCCCGGGGTGACCGAGGTCTCGAAGACGCCGATGCTTCGCGGGCGCGTGACAAGCCTCGGCGGGCGTGACGCGGCGGAATTCGACATGAACGGCGGCTCGGCCTGGGTGCTTCGCGGCGACCGCGCGCTGACCTGGTCGGCGACGCCGCCGGAAAGCGGCGAGATCGTCGCCGGCGACTGGTGGCCGGCCGATTATGCCGGAACACCGCGCGTGTCGATGTCCGAGGAAGAGGCGCGCGAACTTGGCGTGTGGATCGGCGACAGCGTTACCTTCAACGTCCTCGGACGCAGCGTCACCGCGGAGATCACAAATATCCGCAGCGTCGACTGGGAAAGCTTCAGCATCAATTTTGTGTTTGTGCTGTCGCCCGGCCTTCTTGAGGTGGCGCCGCACAGCTGGATGGCAAGCGCCCGCGTCGACAGTGACGATGCGGCCATAGCCGTCGACAGGCGCGTCGCGGCGGCTTTTTCGAACGTCTCCACCATCTCGGTCCGCGAGGCCGTGGCCACCGCGCAGCGGGTGATCGGACTTCTTGGCGCGGCGGTGCAGATGACGGCGCTTGTGACGCTCGTCGCCGGCATCGCCGTTCTGGCCGGCACCGTGGCCAGCACCGAGGCGCAGCGTCTTGCCGACTCGGTCATCCTGAAGGTTCTGGGCGCGACGCGCGTTTCGATCGCCATCGCCTGGTTCCTCGAATATGCGCTTCTCGGCATGCTTGCAGCCATCGCCGCGGCGATCATCGGCAGCATCGCCAGCTGGGGGCTGATCGAGGGCTTCCTGAAATCGGACTTCGAGCTCGACTTCATGCTTGTGCTCCTGACAACCATGATCGGTGCCGCAACAACGGCGATGCTGGGGCTTGCCGGAGCCGTCCGGACCCTTGGCCGCAAGCCGGCACCGTTGCTTCGCGAGGTGTGAGCGGCCATTGGCCGCGGACACGGTGAGCACGGATCGGCAATTCGCGCCAGAAAATGTCGCTTGCTGGCGTCAAACCTGTTGATATGCTCCGACTATACAAGGACCAAGATCGCAACAGGAACGCGTCGAAGAGCGTGAGGTGCTGTGCCTAAATCAGGGGGATATTCGGGATTTCGGATCCTGGCTGAAGGCCTTACCGGCAACCGCGGCTGGGGCCCGGCATGGCGCGATCCGGCACCGCAGCCTGCCTATGATTTCGTCGTTGTCGGTGGCGGCGGGCACGGGCTTGCGACAGCCTATTATCTTGCCAGCAGGTTCGGCGAGGCCTCCGTTGCCGTGATCGAAAAGGGATGGATCGGCGGCGGCAATGTCGGGCGCAACACGACCATCATCCGCTCCAACTATCTTCTTCCCGGCAACGAGCCTTTCTATGAATTCTCGATGAAGCTGTGGGAAGGGCTTGAGCAGGACTTCAACTACAACGCGATGGTCAGCCAGCGCGGCGTCTACAACATTTACCATTCGGACGCGCAGCGCGACGCCTACCGCCGGCGCGGCAACTCGATGATCCTTCACGGTGCCGATGCCGAGCTTCTGGACGCCGATCAGCTCCGTGCCGAATGCCCGTTCCTCAATTTCGACAATGGCCGTTTTCCGGTACAGGGCGCACTTGTCCAGCGGCGCGGCGGCACCGTCCGGCATGACGCCGTCGCATGGGGCTACGCACGCGGCGCCGACCGACGCGGCGTCGACATCATCCAGAACTGCGAAGTCACCGGCTTCCGGATCCAGAACGGGCGCTGTACCGGCGTCGAGACGAACCGCGGTTTCATCGCCGCGCGAAAGGTCGGCTGCGCGGTCGCCGGAAGCAGCAGCCGCGTGATGCAGGCCGCCGGCATGCGCCTGCCGATCGAGAGCCATGTCCTGCAGGCCTTCGTCTCGGAAGGCCTTAAGCCGATCATTCCAGGCGTCATCACCTATGGCGCCGGACATTTCTACATCAGCCAGTCGGACAAGGGCGGCCTCGTCTTCGGCGGTGACATCGACATGTACAACTCCTACGCCCAGCGCGGCAATCTGCCGGTGGTGGAGGATGTCTGCGAAGGCGGCATGACGCTGATGCCGATGATCGGGCGCGCCCGCATGGTACGGATGTGGGGCGGCATCATGGACATGAGCATGGACGGCTCGCCGATTATCGACCGGACGCCGGTGGACGGCCTCTATTTCAATGGCGGCTGGTGCTATGGCGGTTTCAAGGCGACGCCCGCCTCGGGATATTGTTTTGCGCATCTTCTGGCGACCGACACCCCGCATGAAACGGCGACGGCCTTCCGGCTCGACCGGTTCCGTCGCGGCATGATGATCGACGAGAAGGGGTCGGGCGCGCAGCCCAACCTCCACTGAGCGAGGCGGCACCGGCATGATCATCGAGCACCCGTTACTCGGCCCGCGTGATTCACAGGAATTCGTCTATCTCGGCGATGCAAGCCTTCTCGACCGGCCCGACTGGCAGGCCGGCAATGCCGAGGACGTCTTTTTCGACTACCAGTATATTCGCGACAACCCGGCCGGAACACATCGCGAGCTCTGGTATCACGAGATGGGCGACCGAAGCTGGCTGATCGTCACCCGCGACACGGTGAGCCACGAGATCCTGAAGGTCGAGCTGGCGGCGCGGCATGCCGCCGGAAAGGGCCGGCCATGACGCAGGTGAACAGGCTTGACGGCGGGCTTATCGACCGCACGGCGCCGCTCAGCTTCACGTTCGACGGGCGGCGACTCGACGGCTTTGCCGGCGACACGCTTGCCTCGGCGCTTCTTGCGAACGGTGTGCGGCTTGTCGGACGGTCCTTCAAGTATCATCGCCCGCGCGGCATCATCGCCGCCGGATCGGAAGAACCGAACGCCCTTGTCGAGCTTCGCGAGGGGGCGAGGCGCGAACCGAACAGCCGCGCCACCATGACCGAGCTGTTCGATGGCCTTACCGCGCGCAGCCAGAACAGGTTCCCGTCGCTCGGGTTCGACCTGATGGCGGTGAATGACCGGCTGTCAGCCTTCTTCGGGGCCGGCTTCTATTACAAGACCTTCATGTGGCCGAAGGCGTTCTGGGAGCGGGTCTACGAGCCGCTGATCCGGCATGCCGCCGGGCTTGGCGCCCTGTCCGGGGAGGCCGATCCGGACGTCTATGACCGCGGTTTCCTTCATTGCGACCTACTTGTGATCGGCGGCGGGCCGGCCGGGCTGATGGCCGCGCTGACGGCGGGACGGGCCGGCGCACGGGTCATCCTTGTCGACGAGGATTTCCGCCCCGGCGGCCGCCTGACGATGGAACGCGAAACCATCGGCGGCCAGAGCGGCGCTGACTGGGCGGAGACGGTCGCCGGCGAGCTGTCGGCCATGCCGAATGTGAGGCTGATGGCCCGAAGCACCGCCATCGGCGCCTTCGATCACGGCATTCACGGGGTTCTCGAGCGGGTCTCGGATCACCTGCCTTCCGCGGCCGAGGGAACGCCGCGCCAGATCCTGTGGCGCGTCTATGCCAGACGCACGGTTCTGGCGGCCGGCGCGACCGAACGGCTGATCGCCTTCGACAACAACGACCGGCCCGGCATCATGCAGGCCGGCGCCGTACGGGCCTATGTCAACCGCTGGGCAGCCGCCCCGGCCGATAGGATCGCCGTCTTCACCAACAATGATGACGGGCATCGCACGGCAGCCGACCTCGCGGCGGCGGGTGTCGACGTGACAGCGATCATCGATTCGCGGCTCGACGCCCCGGAAAGCGACATTGCCGAGCTTTTCGCCGGGGCCGTGGTCACAGGCAGTTCCGGCCGGCGTGGCCTTGGCCATGTCACCGTCCGGCGTGCCGACGGAAGCCGCAAACATCTGGATTGCGGCGCACTGGCCGTGTCCGGTGGCTGGAATCCGAATGTACACCTGACCTGCCACCATCGCGGCAGGCCGCGCTGGCAGGAGGATATCGCCGCCTTCGTTCCGGGCGACGGCGTGCCTGCCGGAATGAATGTCGCCGGTGCGGCGCGGGGCATTTTCAGCACCGCCGGCGCGCTTGCCGACGGCCAGGCGGCAGCGCTGGCGCATCTGTCTGATCTGGGGATCAAGGCAGCTCAGGCGCGCCTGCCGGAGGCCGAAGACGCCCCGGTCGGCATCACCCCGCTGTGGCATGTCGGGGGCACGAAACGCGCCTGGCTCGACCAGCAGAACGACGTCACGGTGAAGGATGTCGGACTGGCGCATCAGGAGAATTTCCGCGCCGTCGAACATCTGAAACGCTATACGACGCTCGGCATGGCCGGAGACCAGGGTCGCACCTCGAATGTTCTCGGCCTTGCGATCATGGCCGAGCTGACCGGCAAGACCATCGCCGAGACCGGCACCACGATCTACCGCCCGCCCTACACCCCGACCCCCATCGCCGCCTTCGCCGGCCGCTCGGTGGGTCGTGATTTCCGCCCGACGAGGCTGCCGCCCTCGCATCACTGGGCCGCCGAACAGGGCGCCGTCTTCGTCGAGGCCGGAAGCTGGCTTCGCGCGCAGTGGTTCCCGCGCGAGGGCGAGACGGACTGGCGTCAGTCCGTCGACCGCGAGGTGCTGGCAACCCGCGCCTCGGTCGGCGTGTGCGATGTCAGCACGCTTGGCAAGATCGACATCCAGGGAGCCGACGCCGGCGCCTTTCTCGACCTGGTCTACAGCAACACCTTCTCGACGCTGCCGGTCGGCAAGACCCGCTACGGCCTGATGCTTCGCGAGGACGGGATGGTGATGGATGACGGGACGACGGCGCGCCTCGGCCAGACGCATTACCTGATGACGACGACAACGGCGAACGCCGTCGGCGTCTACCGGCATCTGGAGTTCGTGCGCCAGTGCCTTCGCCCGGACATGGACGTGCAGCTGATCTCGGCCACCGACAGCTGGGCGCAGTTCGCCGTCGCCGGACCGAACGCGCGGCATGTTCTCGAGGCTGTCGTCGACCATGAACATGACATTTCGAATGAAGGCTTTCCCTTCATGGCCTGCGGCGAGATCACCGTCTGCGGCGGCACGCCGGCGCGGCTGTTCCGCATTTCCTTCTCCGGCGAGCTTGCCTATGAGATCGCAGTTCCGGCGCGCTATGGCGATGCCATGATCCGCGCCCTCATGCAGGCCGGCGAGCCCTATGACATCACGCCCTACGGCACCGAGGCGCTCGGCGTGATGCGGATCGAAAAGGGGCATGTCACCGGCAATGAGCTGAACGGCACCATCACGGCGCGGAATCTGGGCATGGCCCGCATGGTCTCGGCGAAGAAGGACAGCATCGGCGCCGTCCTCGCCGGACGGGAGGCGCTTGTCGCCGAGGACGGGCTGTGCCTTGTCGGCCTTGAGGCCGTCGACGGCAAACCGGTCACCGCCGGCGCGCATCTCTTCGCCGAGGGAACGCCGGTCGATCCGGCGCATGACGAGGGCTATGTTACTTCGGCGGCCTACTCGCCGCATATGGAATGTTCCATCGGACTCGGATTCATCACCGGGGGCGCGACGCGCCACGGCGAGATCGTCAGGCTGATGAACCCGCTCGAGGGACGTTCGGGTCTGGCGCGCATCTGCAGCCCGCATTTCATCGATCCGGAAGGGGAGCGGCTTCGTGGCTAGCTTGACGGCAATGACGGCACTCGGCGGCAATGCCGCGCGGGACGAGGTGATCGGCGGGATCAGGATCAGCGAGGTCGCCGATACCGATCTGGCATCGATGGCCGTGCGCCGTGGCGGCGGCGGCGATGTCGAAACAGCGGCGGCGAAGATGTTTGGCGGCCTTCCTGCCGCAGGCGGCTCGCTGTCCAAAGGTGGTGACAGCATCATCTGGATGGGCGTCGACCAGTATCTTGTCGAGGCGGCCTCGGATACCGGATCGCGGAAGAGCGCCGCCACACGGCTTGCCGCCAGCCTCGGCGCGGCGGCATCGGTCACCGACCAGTCGGACGCCTATGTCCGTTTCGACCTGGAAGGGGACAGGGTGGCGGACATGCTGGCGCGCCTGAGCGCCGCCGACAATGCGGGGATGGATGCCGGCGCGGCCGTCAGGACGCCGATCCACCATATGCTGTGCCTTCTGATCTGCCGTGACTCCGGTCAGCGATTCACCGTCTACGGGCCGCGGTCCTCGGCAGCGTCGCTGCATCATGCGCTGACAGCCGCCGCCGGATCGCTGGCGCCCCGGTAACCCGCGCCGCCGGCCTTGCCCGGCGCTAGAACAGACCTTCGATCTCGCCGTCCTGATTGAGGCAGATGCTTTCCGCCGACGGAACCCGCGGCAGGCCCGGCATGGTCATGATCTCGCCGCAAATGGCGACGATGAAGCCGGCGCCGGCAGACAGCCGCACTTCGCGGACCGGCACGGAATGGCCGGTCGGCGCGCCACGCAGATGCGGATCGGTGCTGAAACTGTACTGCGTCTTCGCCATGCAGACCGGCAGGCTGCCATATCCCTGGTCTTCCCATTGCCGGAGCTGGTCCCTGATCTTCTTGTCGGCCAGCACCTCGTCGGCCCGGTAGATGCGTTTGGCGATGGTCTCGATTTTCTCGAACAGCGGCATATCGTCGGCGTAGATCGGCGCGAAATTGCCCATGTCGGCATCGGCGATCTCCGCAACGCGGGCAGCCAGTTCCTGCGCGCCCTCACCGCCAAGTTCCCAGTGGCGCGAGATGATGGCCTCGCTACCCTGTTCGGTGACATAGGCCTGAAGCGCGTCGATTTCGCCATCGGTATCGCCGGTGAAATGATTCACCGCGACGACAACCGGAACGCCGAAAGATTTCAAATTCTCGATATGCCGTCCAAGGTTCGCGCAGCCGGCCTGAACCGCGGCGATATTCTCGGCGCCAAGGTCGGCCCGCGCGACGCCGCCATTCATCTTCATCGCGCGAACGGTGGCGACAAGAACGACGACGCTCGGCGCGATACCGGCCTTGCGGCATTTGATGTTCATGAATTTCTCGGCCCCGAGATCGGCCCCGAAACCGGCCTCGGTAACAACGTAGTCCGAGAGCTTCAGCGCGGTCTTCGTCGCAATCACCGAATTGCAGCCATGCGCGATGTTGGCGAACGGGCCGCCATGAACAAAGGCCGGGTTGTTTTCCAGCGTCTGCACCAGGTTGGGCTGCAGCGCCTGCGCCAGCAGAACCGTCATCGCGCCGTCGGCCTTGATCTCGCGGCAATAGACCGGCGAGCGGTCGCGCCGATAGGCGACGATGATGTCGCCAAGACGCTTCTGAAGATCTTCAAGATCGGTCGCAAGGCACAGGATGGCCATGACCTCGGACGCCACGGTGATGTCGAAGCCGGCCTGGCGCGGGAAGCCGTTCGATACGCCGCCGAGGCTGGTCACGATATCGCGGAGCGCGCGGTCGTTCATGTCGACGACGCGGCGCCAGGTCACGCGGCGCTGGTCGATTTCCAGCTCATTGCCCCAATAGATGTGGTTGTCGATCATCGCCGACAGCAGATTGTGCGCCGAGGTGATGGCATGGAAGTCGCCGGTGAAATGGAGATTCATCTCCTCCATCGGAACGACCTGCGCGTATCCGCCGCCGGCGGCACCGCCCTTCATGCCGAAACAGGGGCCGAGCGATGCCTCGCGAATACAGACAGTGGCCTTCTTGCCGATCGCGTTCAGACCGTCGACAAGGCCAACCGTCGTCGTTGTCTTGCCCTCGCCGGCCGGAGTCGGGTTGATCGCCGTAACCAGGATCAGCTTGCCGTCGGGACGGCCTTGCTGGGCGGCGATGAACTCGGCCGACAATTTTGCCTTGTCATGGCCGAACGGGAGCAGGTCCTGCGCCGGAATGCCGAGCTTGTCGCCGATCTGCTGGATCGGCAATTTTGTGGCTGCGCGGGCGATTTCAATGTCCGACGTGGGGCTCATGACGATGGTTCCTCAGGGTCTTCGGCTGGCACGATGCCTGCTGGCTTACCCGTCAATCCGGCGCGGCAGTGTGCCCGCGTCGCCACAAAACGACGCAGAAGCGTCCCGGCAGGCAATGCGTCACGTCATTGCGGGGGCATTCGAAGTGGCGAAAATCTGCGTTGCGGGCCGCAGGACGATCCGTTAAGAGGAACGCCATGAAACAGGAAAACGTCAAAAAAGTCGTTCTTGCCTATTCCGGCGGGCTCGACACCTCGGTCATCCTGCGCTGGCTTCAGGACCGCTACGACGCGCAGGTCGTCACCTTCACCGCCGACATCGGCCAGGGGGAGGAAGTCGAACCGGCACGCGCTAAGGCCGAAATGCTGGGGATCAGGGAGATCTTCATCGAGGATCTCCGTGAGGAATTCGTTCGCGACTATGTCTTCCCGATGTTCCGCGCAAATCCGCTCTATGAAGGCGTCTATCTCCTCGGCACCTCGATCGCGCGGCCGCTGATCGCAAAGCGCCAGATCGAGATTGCGCGCGCTGTCGGCGCCGACGCGGTGGCGCACGGTGCCACCGGCAAGGGCAACGACCAGGTGCGTTTCGAACTTGCCTATTATGCGCTGCAGCCCGACATCAGGGTCATCGCGCCCTGGCGGGAATGGGATCTCGGGTCGCGCACGAAGCTGATCGAATATGCCGAGCAGAACCAGATACCGATCCCGCGCGACAAGCGCGGCGAGGCGCCGTTCAGCGTCGACGCCAACCTTCTCCATATTTCGGCCGAGGGCAAGGTGCTTGAGGACCCGTGGGTGGCGCCTGAGGAATATGTCTTTTCGCGTTCGGTCTCTCCCGAGGACGCCCCTGACAGCCCGACCGAAATCGAAATCGAATTCGAGAATGGCGACCCGGTGGCCATCGACGGCGTGAAAATGTCACCAGCGACGCTTCTGACAAGGCTCAACGAGCTTGGTGGCGCCAACGGCATCGGCCGTGTCGATCTGGTCGAAAACAGGTTTGTCGGCATGAAGTCGCGCGGTGTTTACGAGACCCCGGGCGGCACGATCCTGCTGACCGCGCGGCGGGCGATGGAATCGATCACGCTCGACCGCGGCGCGGCGCATCAGAAGGACGAGCTGATGCCGCGCTATGCCGAGCTTATCTATAACGGCTTCTGGTTCGCCCCTGAGCGCGAGATGCTTCAGGCAGCCATCGACAGCTGCCGCGAGGCGGTGCGCGGCGTGGTGCGGGTGAAGCTCTACAAGGGCAATGTCATCGTCACCGGCCGGAAATCGCCGAACTCGCTGTACAATGCCGACCTTGTCACCTTCGAGGAAGGCGCCGTGGATTACGACCATGCCGACGCGCATGGTTTCATCCGCCTGAATGCGCTTCGGCTTCGGGTCAACAGCATGGTCGGCGGAGACGAGCCGGGCGGCTGACCGCCGGCCTCGCCGTCATCTCCGCATTCGGGCGTCAGTCGGTGCAGACGTCGCCGACGCTGCCGTCCTTGTTGACCTGTTTCAGGACGATGGTTCCCGACGGGGCGAGGGCATAGCCCGAATCGCGAAGCCCGCTTTCACATTCCTTGACGTAGGCGAATGCATATTCCGGGTTGTGATTGCTGTGCGCGCGAAACTCGGCCACCGGGTCGCTGGTGTAAACACCGACCCCGAGAAGAAGCATGATTGCGGCGGCTGCCATGGCTTTATCCTTTCCAAATAGCTGCAGTCCAAAGTAGCTACAGTCGTTGCGACTTGTTCTGGGGGTCTTATACCGCCGGTTAAGTATCTCTTTGTGGCGCGTTTGCGGTGGAATTGGGGCAGGCGGGAACGGGTGTCCAGCATGAAAAACCCCCGCCCGGCGCGCTGCCGGACGGGGGTTTGCGAGACGCGGTCCGCGGTCTAGAGACGCGAAGCGACGTTTTCCCAATTGACCAGATTGTCGAGGAAGTTCGCCAGATAGTCGGGGCGCTTGTTCCGGAAGTCGATATAGTAGGAATGCTCCCACACGTCGCAGCCGAGAAGCGCCGTCTGCCCGAAGCAGAGCGGATTCACGCCGTTTTCGGTCTTGGTGACCTTCAGTTCGCCGTCGGCCGTCTTGACCAGCCAGCACCATCCGGATCCGAACTGTCCGGCACCGGCAGCCTTGAAGGCGTCCATGAAGGCGTCGACACTGCCGAAGCTTTCCTTCAGTGCCGATTCCAGCTCGCCAGGCATGCCTGTCTTGCCGGGGCCCATCATCTCCCAGAACTGGTTGTGGTTCCAATGCTGCGAGGCGTTGTTGAAGATGCCGTTCTGCGCGACAGCGCCCGAATCATAGGTTCCGGTGATGATGTCTTCGAGAGACTTGCCTTCCCATTCGGTGCCGGCGACCAGCTTGTTGCCGTTTACGACATAGGCATTGTGGTGCAGGTCGTGGTGATATTCGAGCGTTTCCGCGCTCATGCCCAAATCGGCCAGCGCGTCATGCGCGTAGGGCAGGTCCGGTAGAGTGAATGCCATGTCGGCCTCCGTAGATTTTCGTTGCTTGCTATCTTGGTACAACAGGCGGCGTTTTCAATAAACAGCCAGGTGAAAAATCGCTATAAATCCGTGCCTGTTGGCGGTAAATCTTGAGCTGAGAGCGATATCGCAAGGAGCGCCGAAATGACCTATGACCTGACCGAGGACGGCCCGTCCGGCGCCCATGTAAGGCGCGCCTATATCGCCCCCTTCATGGACCTTGTGCCGGAAATCGACGGCACCGTCTTCGTCGCCCCGACCTCGGCCATCGTCGGCGCCGTGCGAATCGGCGCCAACAGCAGCGTCTGGCACAATGTCACCATCCGCGGCGACAACAACTATGTCACCGTCGGCGAGAACACGAATATTCAGGACAATACCTGTATCCATATCGACAGCCGCAGCCATCCAACCATCATCGGCAGCGATGTCACCATCGGGCACAGCGCGCTGGTCCATGCCTGCACCATCGGCGACGGCGGCTTTGTCGGCATGGGCGCCATCATCATGGACGGCGCGGTGATCGAGCCGACCGGCATGCTGGCGGCGGGTGCCATGCTGACACCCGGCAAGGTGATCCCGGCAGGCGAGCTCTGGGCCGGGCGGCCGGCCCGCAAGATGCGCGACCTCAGCGCCGACGACCTTGCCAACAACCGGCGGTCGGCGGCGCATTATGTCGAGGTTGCGCGGGCCCACCGGCTCGGCTTCGACGGTGGCCCGTTCGAGGATATGGAATGGCGGCCGCTACCACCAAAGAACTGATCGGGAACCGACCCTGATGCCCTGATCCGGGCACCCCGAAACATTTTTGCCGGCGCAACGCCGCCGGACGGACAACCCCTTCGCACCGGAGATACGCGAGATGAAACTCAACGACCAGACCCTGCTTCGCACCGACGCCTACATCAATGGCGAATGGGTAAAGGCGCCAAAGGACCGGCGCTTCGCCGTCACCAACCCGGCAAATGGCGAGACCGTCGCCGAGGTTGCCGATCTCGGTGCCGAGGCCGTGACCGCCGCCATCGACGCCGCGGTGCCGGCGCAGGCGGCTTGGGCCGCCCGCACCGCCAAGGACCGCGCCATGGTGATGCGCAGATGGTATGAGCTGATCCTCGCCAATGCCGAGGACCTGGCAGTCATCCTGACGACCGAGATGGGCAAGCCGATCACCGAGGCGCGCGGCGAGATCGCCTATGGCGCCACCTTTGTCGACTGGTTCGCCGAGGAAGCCCGCCGGGTCTGCGGCGACGTCATGGAAAGCCCGATTCCGGACAAGCGCTTCCTGACTTTCAAGCAGCCTGTCGGCGTGTTCGGCGCCATCACGCCGTGGAATTTCCCGATTGCGATGATCACCCGCAAGGTATCGCCGGGGATCGCCGCCGGCTGCGCCTGCGTGCTCAAGCCAGCCGAACAGACGCCGCTGTCGGCGCTGGCGCTTGCGGAGCTTGCGACGCGCGCCGGAATCCCGGCCGGAATCATCAATATCGTCACCGGCATGGACGCCCCGGCCATCGGAAGCGCACTGTGCAATGACGACCGGATCCGCAAGATGACCTTCACCGGCTCGACCGAGGTCGGCCGAATCCTGATGCGCCAGAGCGCCGACACGCTGAAGAAGATGAGCCTCGAGCTCGGCGGCAACGCGCCGCTGATCGTCTTCGACGATGCCGATATCGACACCGCGATTGCCGGCACCATGGCCTCGAAATACCGCAACGCCGGCCAGACATGCGTCTGCGCCAACCGGATCTTCGTCCAGGACGGAATCTATGACGAATTCGCGAAACGGCTTGTCGAGGCGAGCGCCGCGATGAAGGTCGGGAACGGCATGGAGGACGGGGTCGAACAGGGGCCGATCATCGACCGGCAGGGGCTCGACAAGATCGAGCGCCATGTCGCCGACGCGCTCGACAAGGGGGCCGAATTGCTGACCGGCGGCGGGCGGCACGAGCTTGGCGGCACCTTCTTCCAGCCGACCGTGCTGTCCGGCATGACGCCGGAAATGCAGATGTTCGGCGAGGAAACCTTCGGCCCGGTCTCCGGCCTGTTCCGCTTTTCAAACGATGAAGAGGCGATCGCGATGGCGAACGACACCGAGTTCGGCCTTGCCGCCTACATCTTCACAAACAATACCACGCGGCTGTTCCGCGTCAGCGAGGCGCTGGAATACGGCATGGTGTCGGCGAACACCGGAATCTTCTCGTCCGAGGTCGGCCCGTTCGGCGGGGTGAAGAGCTCCGGCCTCGGCCGCGAAGGCTCGAAATACGGGATCGACGAGTTCCTCGAGATCAAGTTCGTCTGCGTCGGGCTGTAGCCCGCCGTCAGATCATCATCAGCACGCTGAGCGCCAGCAGCACGGCAAGCGACCGGTTGAGATACCGTTCCCAGGGCGTGCCGAGAATCCGGCGTTTCAGCAGATCGCCGAACCAGAACCAGACGCCGACGCAGGGAAATATGACAACGAGGTAAATCAGCGCCGGCAAGTAGAACAGGTCCGGACCGGCGATGACGGCGGTACTTGACGCCATCGCCCAGGCTTTCGGATTGGTCCATTGGAACAGGACCACAAAGATGAATCCCGGCGCCATTCCGGCCTGCCGGGATACTTCGCTTGGCGGCGCCAGAAACAGCTTTGCCGACAGATACAACACAAAGGCGATTCCCAGATATTTGACGATTGTCAGTTGCTCGATGATGCTGTCGCCGTAATGTGCGACGATCAGAGATACGGTGAACACCATGAAGGGAAAGCCAAGACAGACGCCAAGATAGGCCTTTAACGCGGCCTTTGTGCTATCGGAAAGTCGTGCCGTCAGAACGATGAAATTATTTGGCCCCGGTGTACCGGCGGTGATGACACAGGTCACGACCAGCGCGCCGATCAGCGCACCGTGCTCGGCGAGAAATCCATTCAACTGACTGATCCGATGCTGCCGGTGCGAACCCCAGCAAGATTAGCACGCGACAGCTTTAGAAAAGATTAATCGGCAGCGGCCGGCCTTACGGCCGTCCTCACCCCTTGCGCAGACGGCGGATCAGCGACGAGGTGTCGCCGCGGCCATGGCCCATTTCGGACAGCTCGTCATAGAAACCGGCGACGATTTCGGTGACCGGCAGCGGCGCGCCGTTCCGCGCCGCCTCTTCGCGGCAGATCCGCAGATCCTTGCGCATCCAGTCGACAGCGAAGCCGAAATCGAATTCGTTCCGAACCATCGTGTGGCCGCGATTGACCATCTGCCATGATTGCGCCGCGCCGCCGGAGATGGCTTCCAGAAGGGCATCGGTGTCGAGACCGCTCTCGACGGCGAAGTTCAGCCCTTCGGACAGGCCCTGGACAAGGCCGGCGATGCAGATCTGGTTGACCATCTTGGCAAGCTGGCCGCTGCCGGCCTCGCCCATGCGGACGACGCGCGCGCCATAGCATTCCATCACCGGCAATGCGGCGGCGAAATGATCCTCGGCGCCGCCGACCATCACCGTAAGCTTGCCGTTCTCGGCCCCGGCCTGGCCGCCGGAGACAGGCGCGTCCAGAACGCCGACGCCGCGCTCGGCCCCTGCCGCCGCCAGCTTGCGCGCGACCTCGGCCGAAACGGTGCTGTTGTCGATATAGATGGCGCCTGCGCGCATCGCCGGGATCGCCCCGTCGGCGCCGAGCGCCACTTCCAGCACGTCGGGATCGTCGCCGACGCAGGACAGGACGACATCGGCATCCGTAGCGGCGGCGGCCGGCGTCGCGGCATGCGCGCCGCCATTCCCCCCGCCATGTTGGGCGACCCAGGCCTCGGCCTTGGCGCCGGTGCGGTTATAGACGGTCACCTCGTGACCTGCGGCTGCGATATGTCCTGCCATGGGGTAGCCCATGACGCCGAGGCCGAGAAACGCGATTTTTGCCATGATGTTGGAGTCCCTGTTATTGGATGCACCCTGAATACGGCCGGCTGGGCCCGGTGTGCGGAAGTCTGTGCGAATATCTGTTCCCATCATGTGGGCCCGTCGGCGGCGAAGGCAATATCGGCGCGCAAATTTCACGGTTCGCATTGCCGTCCGCGGCGCCTATACTGCGTCTTCCCCCAAGGCCCACCGGAGCCAGACAATGACCGTTCTTTCCGCCGACAACGACATCGACATCCTGATTACCGAGACCGAGATCGCGGCGCGGACGACGCAGCTGGCGCGGATGATCTCGGACCATTACAGCGATACCGAACAGCTGGTGGTTGTCGGGCTGCTTCGCGGCTCCTTCGTGTTCATCGCCGATCTGGTTCGGCGGATCGATCTTCCGGTCGAGGTGGATTTCATGACCGTCTCGAGCTACGGCAACCGCATGGTGTCGTCGCGCCAGGTCAGGATCATCCAGGATCTGGAAACCCCGATCGCCGGGCGCGACGTGCTGATCGTCGAGGACATCATCGATACCGGCCACACGCTGGCCCAGGTCTATGACATTCTGAAGACCCGCGAGCCGAAATCGATCCGTGTCTGCGCGCTTCTCAACAAACCGTCGCGCCGCGAGATCGATGTCGAAATCGACTGGGTCGGGTTCGACATTCCCGACGAGTTCGTGATCGGCTATGGAATCGACTTCGCGCAGCAGGGCCGCAACCTGCCGCATATCGGCGTGGTGGTGAACAAATAGGCGAGGCGGTCGGGGGCCAGGCGGTCAGGGGCCCGCCGGTCAGGCCAGAAGCGATTCCTCGAAAGGATAGCTCGAAAGAACCTCGCATCCGGTCTCGGTCACCAGGACCTGTTCCTCTAGCTTGACGCCTTCCTCCCCGCCCACAGCGCCGACATAGGCCTCGACGCACAGCGTCATCCCGGGCTCGAAATTGCCGTCATAGCCGTGCGCCTCGACATCCTCGGGATAGCGGACACAGGGATATTCGTCGCACAGCCCGACGCCATGCGCGATCACGCCGTAGCGCTGCGCCCGGTAGGCCTCGGGAAGACGGTGTGCCTTCGCCGTCATCTCGGCAAAGCTCATGCCGGGTTCGATGAGCGCGATATTCTCCATCACATGGTCATAGGCGACCCGGTAGAGCGCCCGCTGCTCGGCCGTCGGCGCCACATCGCCGACAATCCAGCTTCGCGAGATATCACAGCAATAGCCATAGGTGCCGACAAGGTCGGTATCGAAGGCCATCATGTCGCCTTCCTGCATGATCCGCGGACCGCATTCCTGGAACCAGGGGTTGGTTCGCGGCCCCGACGACAGGATGCGGGTCTCGATCCACTCGCCGCCGCGCTTGATGTTGCCGGCATGGAGTGCCGCCCACATTTCATTCTCGCTGACCCCGGGACGCATCGCCTCGCGCATCTCGGCAACCGCCATCTCGCAGGCATGAACGGCGCAGCGCATGGCGCGAAGCTCGTTGGCGTTCTTGATCGACCTTGCATGCTCGGTCAGAACCTGCCCCTCGAGCACTTCGACACCCTTCTGGATCAGCGTGGCGTAGCCGACATGCTCGATCTTGTCGACGCCGAGGCGCCGGTTGTCACCGCCATGCTTGCGCATCAGCGAAATCACCTCGTCGACGAAATGCCGGGCCGCGTCGGCGGTGTGGTTGCCGGTCTCGAAATAGAAGAAGCTGGCGCCGTGCCGGACCTCGCCGACCAGCGGCAGATGCGCGGACAGGTGCTCACAATTGTGGAAGTCCCACAGCACCACCTCGCCTTCCGGCGGCACAAAACAGGCCCGCGCCGCATTGTGCGCGATCCAAAGCTGCATGTTGGTGGTGTCGGTGGCGTAGCGGATGTTCAGCGGGTCGAAGAGCAGCAGCCCGACGCAGTCATGCGCGCGGATCTGCTCCTGAAGCCTGGCCAGCCGGTATTCGCGAAGCGCCGGCATGTCCGGTGCCTCGAGGCCGGCGGCCGCCCATTCGGAAAAGGCCAGCGCTGTCGGACCGATTTCCACGCGGTCGTTGTCATCCGGCGTCAGGTCGGGTTTCAGATGCGCCCGTCTTGTCGGGTCGATCCTGCGATTGGAGCCGATAATCGTCTGGTCCATGACACACCTCGCCAAACAGTGCTTTCCTGAAAAAACACTGCTGAGTTTGTGCGTTTACGGCAAGCGAAATCGCGCGGCGAAATTACCTGTTCACATCGATGACGATGCGCCCGCGCACCATGCCGTCGAGAATCTTCCGGCCATAGTCGGGAACCTCGGCGAGTCCGATTTCCTGGCTCATCTCGGCAAGAACGTCCTTCGGCATCTCCCCGGCAAGCGCCGTCCAGATCTCGGAGCGCTGCGGCAGCGGCACGGTCACGGAGTCAATGCCAAGCACCGAAACACCGCGAAGAAGGAAGGGGATCACGCTGGCATTCATCGTCGCCCCGGCGGTGTTGCCGAGCGAGGCGACGGCGCCGCCATTCTTCAGCTGCTTGATGACCCGGGCCAGGATCTGCCCACCGACACAGTCGATGCAACCTCCCCAGACCGCCGATTCCATGACCTTTCCGGGGTCCTCGGCCATTTCGGCGCGGCCGACGATCCGCGCCGCACCGAGCCCGGTCAGATATTCGGCAATTTCGGGGCGGCCGGTCATCGCCGCCACCTCGTAACCGCGGCGTGCCAGAAGAACCGTGGCAATGGAACCGACACCGCCACCGGCGCCGGTGACAAGAACCTCGCCACCCTCCGGCGTCATGCCGTTCGCCTCGAGCCGCATGATGGCCTGCATGGCGGTGAAGCCGGCCGTGCCCAGCATCTGCGTCTCGCGGGCCGTCATGCCGTCCGGCACATGGACCAGCCGTTCGGATTTCTCGCTTGCGTGCGTTGCATAACCGCCCCAGCGTACTTCGCCGCCACGCTGGCCACCCATGATGACCTTGTCGCCAGGCTTGAAACGCGGATCGCGGCTGGCGGTTACCTCGCCGGCAAAGTCGATCCCCGGAACATGGGGATAGGTCCGCACCAGACCGCCAAGGCCGTAAAGACAGAGACCGTCCTTGTAATTGATGTTGGAGTATTCCACCGCGATATCGACATCACCGTCATCGGGAAGCCGCGAGGAGTCGATCTCCTGGAGCCCGGCCGTGACTTTCTTGTCCTCGGCCTGCTCGACAATTATCGCTTTAACCATTGTCTCTACCTTTGCTAACAATGCTGGGGCTGGCAGCAGTCGAATGACGCTCTTCAGCGCGTCAAAACTGCCAGAAGGTCGCGAAAAGGGAAAGCGATGTTTCGTGAATTGACACCGCCAGAGGTCTATGAAGAGCTTGCCGGGAACGACAGCGCGGTGCTTGTCGACTGCCGGGCGCCGGCGGAGTGGCACTTTACCGGAATTGCCGACCTGTCGGGCATTGGAAAGAAGCCTGTCCTTGTCGCGATCGCCGACGAGACAGGGCGCCCCAATCCTGACTTCGTGGAGGAAATCAAGGCCGTGGCGGACCCGTCCACACCTGTCTATGTGATGTGCCGCGTCGGTGGCAGATCCGCAAATGCCTGCCGTATTCTGGCGGAGGCCGGATTTACGGACCTGATCAACATGGCAGAGGGTTTCGAAGGTCGCGCTGACGAGAACGGGCATCGCAACAGCGTCGAAGGGTGGCGATTCCATGATCTGCCGTGGGTCCAGAGCTGAGTAATCGGGCCACAACCATGCGCTGATCGCGACGTAAAGCGGCGTCGCGTTTTTTGATCTTTACTGAAATTAAATGGGTTATACTCTGCCCCGCGTTGGCGTGCACGTATCAGCAGTGAATCGGCGTTGTGATGGCGAATCCCCGGATTGGGGACAACATTTCGAATCTCCATGCTGAGCACCAAGTTTAGGGCATTTTATCTTCTGAGACAAACATGGCGCGCCAACATTTTCGCACAGAAGAATGACCGTGGCAGGCTTGGCACGGCGACGCCGCGCTACCATATCGATGTCATGAGTTCAGCACGACATCCGATCCTGCAGGGATGGCTGCGATCCGTCATCCTGTTGCTGGCCCTGACGGCGGGTCCGGTCGCCGCCGACCAGTCCGATCCGGGCCTTGACCGGCTGTTCGACGAACTTCAGCGCACCGGAAATACGGCCGAAGCCGACCGTCTGACCGCCGAGATATGGCAGAGATGGGTCACCCACGACAGCGACCAGCGCGCCGGCGAGTTGATGCAGCTTGGCATGAACCTGATGAACAGCGGTCTGCTGGGCCAGGCCGAACAGGTCTTCAGCGCGCTGATTGACGAGCGTCCCGATTTTGCCGAGGCCTGGAACAAACGCGCCACCATCCGGTTCCTTCAGGGCGATGACGCAGGTTCGCGGCGCGACATCGCCCGCGTGATCGACCTTGAACCCCGTCATTTCGGCGCGTTGAGCGGCCTTGGCATGATCCATATGCGGGCTGGCGACCTGCAGGCTGCGCTGCAGGCCTTCGAGGCGGCACTTCGGGTCAACCCGCATCTCGACCAGGCGGTCGACATCACAGCCAAGCTTCGCCGACGGCTCCGCGGCCAGACGCTCTGACCGACGGCCGATTGACAGCCCTACGTCAGACCGTAATCTTGTGGCCTTGTTGATTGCAACAGTGTCAGAAAACGGGACGCGTAGCTGGTGACGCTCATTCTGGAAACACCGAAAAGCGACATTCACCGCTGTCCGGCCTGCGGCGCACAATGCGCCGTAGACCGTGACCTTGTGACGCTTGCACGCGATTCCGGCCAGCGAATCCGCGTCGCCTGCCACAAATGCGACGAGATCTTCCAGCCGCTCAACGACAATGTGGCGACAGACGTCCTTCCCGGCGCGGCGCAGCCAAGCCGGCCGAACCCGAACCCGCGGGTCGGAGTTTGCAGCGAGTGTGGCGACAGTTTCTCGGTGCCGCCCCTGGCTGCCGGGGAGGCGGTCATGGTCGAGTGCCCGCACTGCCGGCATCTGATGCAGCCGGACGAGGTCGGTCATGCCGATGTGATGGACGAGCTGACGGACGTTCTGCAATCCCCTTCGGCGCGTCAGAAGCTGGTCGGAACGATCCTGTCGCTGCTTCTTGCCGGGACACTTCTTGCCGGTTTCGCCGCCACGGCGGTGTTCAAGATCACGCCGATGCCGGCGCCATTCGGGCTCGATGCCGTCGCAGCCCCGCATTTTGCGGTTACACAGGCACGCTTCGAGGCCGCCCTCGACGGCGCCGACGGCGCCGTGCTTGTTACGGTCGGATTTGCCAATCTGGGAACGGCGCCCGGCGCGCCGGAACGGGTCGTCGTCAGTCTTCTTGACGCCACCGGCAAACCCGTCATCACACGGCCGATCGCGGTCCGCGAGGCACCGCTTGAACCGGGCGCGCGCCGCACACTGACAGCAAGAATGTCGATCACGCCGGAGCGCGTAAGCGATATCGCCGTATCCCTTGTCGCCGCTGAACCGAAGGACTAGCCCCGGTCCGCAACGACCTCGTAGCCCGGCTCCTCCGGCTCATCATCAAGAATTTCCGACGGAAAGCCCGGGGCACGAATGTCGAGGCCTGTCGCCTCCTCGAGCCGCCGGATGATGTTCGGTGACCATTCCCTTGGCCCGTATCGCGCCGCACCATCCTTGAAGATCTCGATCATCTTCGGTGATATTTCGAGCGGCACGCCAGCGCGGTCGGCGAGCTCCTGGAACAGGCTGATGTCCTTGATGACCAGATCCATCGTGAAATTGATGTCACGGCTGCCGTTCAAGATCACCTGGCTTTCCGTTTCATGGACAAAGGAATTTCCGGATGAAATGCGGATCGCCTCATAGGTCGTGTTCAAGTCGAGGCCGGTGGCCTTGCAGGTGACAAGCGCCTCGCTCAGCGTAATCAGGTTCGCGGTTGCCAGATAATTGGTCATCACCTTCAGCATCGACGCCGAACCTAGCGGCCCGGTATGCAGGACCCGGCGTCCAAGCACCGTAAGCACGGGAAGCATTCGTTCGAAAACGGAACGCTCACATCCAGCGAAGATGGCAATGTTGCCTGTCACAGCGCGATGGCACCCGCCCGACACCGGACAGTCAACCGCGTCCGCACCGGTGGCTCGAACCTTGGCGCCAAGCCGCGTTACCTCGGCCTCGTCCGTGGTGCTCATCTCGGCCCAGATCCTGCCGGCGCCGAGGCCGGCAAGAATGCCGTCATCGGCTTCCATCACCGCCGCGCTGGCGGCGGGCGACGGAAGGCAGGTGATGATGATGTCACAAGCCTCGGCCATCGCCTTCGGGCTCTCGCCCCAGGCGGCACCGGCGTCGATGAAAGGCTGCGCCACATCAGGGTCGAGGTCGCGCACCGTTAGCTCGACCCCGTTGCGAAGAAGGCTGCCGGCAAGCTTGCCGCCGACATTTCCAAGACCGATGAATCCGACACTGACCATCAGATTGTCCCCCGACTGATTTCCGTGATCGAAAGTTGAACAGGCTTCGTTCGCGAAAGGCAATCGCAAACTGCCACTGCACTGGATCGTGTTCGGGCTAAAGAGTCGTCACCCGCAGCGAGTTCGTCGTTCCGGCGATGCCGAAAGGCATGCCGGCGACTATCACCGCATGCGCGCCGTCGGCGGCGATGCTGCGCGACTTGACCTCCTGAACACCCTCGGCAATCGCAGCTTCGAAATCCTCGGTGATCGTGCTGGCGGCCGTCTGGGTCCCCCACAGGATAGCAAGGCGCCGCCGAACTTCGATGAAGGGCGACAGGACGATGAACGGAATCTGCGGCCGTTCGCGTGCAATCCGCACGGCCGTGTTCCCGGAAGTCGAGAATGCGACGATGACCTCGGCGCCGACCGTCTCTGCAAGCGACACCGTTGCCAGCGCGACAGCATGATAGAGGCTCGGCTCGGTCGGCAGTTTCGGCGGCGCCGTTTCCGGATGCGATCCGATATGCGCTTCGGCCGCGCTCACGATCCGCGCCATGATTCGCACCGATTCGACTGGATAGCTTCCAACAGCCGTTTCCGCCGACAGCATGACCGCGTCGGCGCCGTCGAACACCGCGCCCGCAACGTCGGAAGCTTCGGCCCGGGTCGGTGTCGGGCTCATGATCATCGATTCCAGCATCTGCGTCGCCACGACGACAGGCTTGCCGACCATCCGGCATTCACTAATGATATTCTTTTGCCATCCCGGCACGGCCTCGGGCGGCAGTTCCACGCCAAGATCGCCGCGTGCCACCATGATGCCGTCTGCCGCGGCGGTGATATCCGACAGTTCGGACAGTGCCGACGGCTTCTCGATCTTCGCCATCAGTGCTGCCCGGCCGTCAATCATCGCCTTGGCATCCAGAATGTCGCTCGCCCGCTGCACGAAGGACAGCGCCACCCAGTCGACACCGGCATCGAGCGCGAAGGCAAGGTCGGACTTGTCCTTTTCGGTCAACGGGGGACTGTCGATGACCATGTCGGGAAGATTGACGCCCTTGCGACTGCTTAGCGGGCCACCCACCTCGACCACGGTGTCGAAACTGTCGGCATTGATCTTCGCCACCCGTAGCACGAGCTTTCCGTCATCAATCAAAAGACGCGCTCCCGGCGTCAGCGCCGAGAAGAT
This sequence comes from Pseudomonadota bacterium, assembly GCA_036143955.1. GTDB lineage: Bacteria > Pseudomonadota > Alphaproteobacteria > Puniceispirillales > Puniceispirillaceae > UBA8309. Next base: position 28,916 of record JAYYLR010000024.1, read on the forward strand.
CTCCGGGTGCGGAAGTCCGACGCGGGCACCGTCGCCGGTCTCGGCCGACTGGTCGAAGGTGAAGCTGTCTCCTGCCGCGAGTTCAACACCCTCCGCCATCTTTCCGATCCTGTGCTTCGGGCCCTGAAGGTCGGCCAGGATGCATGTCGGACGGCCTGTGACATCCTCGAGGCCGCGAATGGCCCTGATCCGCTCGGCCTGTTCCTGCTGCGTGCCGTGCGAAAAATTCAGGCGAAAGACGTTCACGCCGGCCTGCATGAGCTCGAGAAGCTGCTCGGGCGTGCTGCTGGCCGTTCCGATGGTTGCGACGATCTTGGTGGCGCGCTGATCGGGTGATGACGTCATCGGCGGTGTTTCCTTCATTTGCGGGGACAGAGCTGTCATGGCTCCAATTGTCGGTGAGTCTAGGCGGCACCTCTTGAATTGCAAGCGGAAGACGAGGCGCGCTATGGTGTTTTTTCCCAAATGCGCCATGTAGCGTGCCTCGCCTCACAACCAGCTTCACCCCGTTGACCGGCATGATTCCCTATCTCGAACTCCTCGGCATGGCCTTCCTGCTCGGCTTCATTTTCAACGCTGCGCCGGGTGCCGTTTTCGCCGAAACCGTCCGCCGTGGGATGTCAGGCGGTTACCGGGTCGCGCTGTCGGTGCAGTTCGGGTCGCTTGTCGGTGACGCTGTCTGGGCGATCCTTGGCCTTGCCGGAATCGGACTGCTGCTTCAGGCGGACATGCTGAAAATACCCGTCGGGATCGCGGGTTCGGGCTATCTTGCGTGGCTTGCATGGGACAGCTGGCGCGCCGCGTCGGAAGACGGTTCCACGGTGACGCCGACAGCATCCGCCGACGCCATGCGATCCGGTGTCGTGCTGTCCCTGTCGAACCCGCAGAATGTCGCTTACTGGGCGGCGCTTGGCAGTGCCTTCGGCGCCCTCGGCACCAGCGATCCGGGCCGGGCGGACTACGCCATCTTCTTCTGCGGCTTCATGGCCTCGTCCATTGTCTGGTGCTTTGTCTGCGCCGGACTCGTCAGCCAGCTTTTTGGCGGCCGCGGAAGGGTCTGGCGGGTCTGGACCTACCGCGTCTGTGCCCTCGCTTTCGCCTACCTTGCTATCGGCACGGGGTGGCAGGTGTTTCAGCTGCTGTTCGGTGACGGCTAGCCTTCGGCGCGTGTCGTCCAGTATTCCTCGCCGTAATCGTGAAACAGCTCTTCGCCGGCCGTGATGTCACGATCGGCGTAGAAGCGAAGAAACCGGTTGTCGGTCTCATCGACTTCCCATTTCGCATTTGCCGGCACGCCGTGGTTGTAGAGCATGCCGCAGCCCATGACGACGAGATAGTCGTTGGGATCGTCCGGACTGGTGAAAAGATAGTCGTTGAGCCGGTTGACCTCCTGAAGGTCATCATCGTCAATCACGATATAGGCGCAGCGCTCCAGCGTTTCGCCCGCGGCGATATCCTGCGCGGCAAACACGCCGAGCCCGTGTATCGGTGAATTCCTCACGGTGATTTTCATGCTCTTGACCCGTTTCTTCCGGATGGTGGCAACGCCGAAGATGTACTGAATTGCGGCGGCGCTGTCAGCCGGGTTCTTGACCTGCGGATTTATGGTGCTGACGACGCTGCTCTCGAATGGCCGTGATCATGCCGGCCGCCGCGATCATCGACATGCCGAGAATGGCAAGCGGTGTCGGCCAGCTTTCGAACAGCAGCCGCCCCCACAGCGCGACAAGAAGCAGATAGCTGAAATCCAGAGGCGCAAGCAGGCTGCTGTCGGCTGTCTGGTAGGCACGGCTTAGGAACAGGTTGCCGAAGAGATTCAGCACCGCGAGGCCGGCGAGTATCGCAACAAGGACCGCCGTCAGTTCAGGCCAGCCGGTCAGAAGGAAGGACAGCTGCGCGCGCAGGGCCGGGTCTACGGGAAGAAGCGCCATCACCAGCGCGCCGAGGGAACCGGTGACAATGAACACCAGATTGACAACGAAGGCGAGCGCCAGCGGGCTTTCGCGGGAACAGTAGCGCCGCAGCACAAGAATGTTGCAGGCATAGAAGAAGCCGGCAAACACCGGCACCACCTGATAAATTGTGAACGCATCCGCAAAGGGGTTGAGAACAAAGCCACAGCCGACCGCACCAAGCGCCAGCGCGCCAAGGCGCCAGACACCGATCCGCTCGCCAAGGAGGGGACCCGCCAGAAGGGTGACAAACAGCGGATAGGTATAGAGCCCTGTCGCCATCTGCGTCACCGAGACCTGCTGCGCCGCTCCAAAGAAGAAACCCATGCAAAGCGCCAGAAGCACCGCACGGGCGGCTGCCGGCCAGAAACGGCGCGGCCACAACAGCGCGAGGCCACCGGCCAGCATGGCCAAGCCGCAGACCATGACGAGATTGAACGCGGATCGAACGACCTGCACCTGCCAGAAGCTTGTCTGCGGCGCAATCAGCTTCACGGTCGAATCCTGCAGTGACAGGATGCTCACCCCCAGGAACAGAAGCAGCAGCGCCAGCATCGGCCGGTCTTCCTGAGGCCGTTCAAAAATCGTCATCCGCATGCGTTTGCACCGTCTACAGGAGTCTTGCCGTGCGACGAGTCTACCGCCCGTCATGGCGCCGCGCGACCCAAAACGGTGCCGGTCGCCTGCCATGCAAATGATTGACAGCGCCGGACGGCTGCCCAAGGCTGACCTGACAGGTCACGAGTTCAGGAGTAGCGCCATGTCCGACACCCTGTTCGGCCCCGGTACACAGCGTCTGTTCGCCGATGCCATGGCAGCCCAGATCGCGACAGCCGAGGCAAGTGACCAGAATGGCCGTCATGGCGATGGCGACCTTGCTTCGAGGATCATAACGGATCTGCGAACGGCGCCGGTATCGCCCAGACCGGTGCCGCCCGCCCGCCAGACACGGACGGTCGAGGAACATCTGCCGCGGCTTCTGGAGGATATGCCCTCTACGCCGCTGGCCGAAGCGGTTCGCCCGTTCATGCGCGGCCTTGACTGGTACCAGATCTTCGAAGGTGCCGGGATTCCGGCGTCGCTCGCATCGGGACTGATGGCAGCGCAGATTGTCGGCAAGCGGGGGCCGCTCGTCAGCAGCGAGCTTCTTTTCGGGATGTTCCTGCTTGCGCCGCATGTGACCTATCCGCTGCATCAGCATCCGGCGCTGGAAATCTACTGCGTCCTCTCAGGCACGGTGGCCATTCGCCACGGGCGCGCGAAAGCGGCGGGACATATCGGCCCGGGCGGGCATTCGGTCACGCCACCCCACCAGGTTCATGAACTTCGCACCGGCGACGACCCCTGCCTCATTGTTTATGCATGGACAGGCGACATGACGGCCGAGAACTGGTGGTGGGTCCAGTCCGACGACGGAAACTGGCATCGCCAGTGCTGGGTCCGGCAGCACGACGCAAGCTGGGCACCGGCGCGCTCCGAGCCGCTCACCAACGCCGAAGTGGCGAGGTCCGGCGACCGTTGAGAGCTCTTTACGGCTTTTGTTGATCTGTCATTGATCAGGTCCGATACTGGATAATGCGTCGATTTTTTTACATAGTGCAGGTCGATTTTTTTACATTAAAAGTCGGTTTGATTGAACGTACTCGATTATTCGTGTTAACCTTTAAACTCACAATTTGGCAGAACAACGCAAAGACATTAGGGAGGATTTATGTCCGAAAAGCGCAACGATCCCGTTCTCGAAACGCTGAACCCAGCTGACCGCGCACGGTTCCTCAATATGGTCAAGAAGGGCGTCAGCCGTCGTGACTTCATGCATTACATGATGGCGGCTGGTGCGACTGCTGCTGCTTCAGGCACGCTCTTTACTGGCATTTCCGATGTTTGGGCAAATACGCCGAAACGCGGCGGTAGAGTGGTGCTAGCTGGCGATCAACATGGTCCAGCTGACACCCTAGACCCAGCTATTTTCACCGCGGCTATCGACTACTTCCGCGGTCGAATGTTTTATGGTTCGTTGACACAGCTGACTCAAAGCCTCAGCTATGAACCAGAGCTTGCTGAAGAAGTCATATCCAATAGTGACGCAACTGAATGGACTTTCAAACTCCGCAAAGGAGTGGAGTTCCATGACGGCAAAACAATGACTGCTGATGATGTGATCTATTCTATGAATAGACACCTCGGCGCGGACTCCGTTTCAAACGCCAACGCACTTGTTGGAATGATTAAAGAGTGGAAAAAGATCAATGACTATGAGGTAAAGGCGGTTCTTTCATCACCCAACGCTGATTTGCCCATTGCGCTTGGTACGTTCCACTTCAAAATCATTAAAGATGGAACAACCGACTTTTCTACGGCTATAGGTACAGGCCCATACAAATGCAAAGAGTTTAAACCCGGCGTTCGAACCATTGGGGTTAGAAATGAAAACTTCTGGGATGAAGGTGGTTATCTTGACGAAATCGAACATTTTGGCATCGGAGATCCCACCGCGCGTCTGAATGCCTTTCTAGCAGGCGATGTTGATGCCATGGTCAACCTGCCGCCAAAGGCAATAGCTCAGGTTGAGAACGCACCCGGCAGAGAAATTTGGTCCGTAGAATCAGGGGCTTACATTAATATTGCCTGCAAAATGGACATGCCTCAGTCAGGCAATCTCGACTTGATCCTTGCGATGAAAAATCTGATGGATCGCCAACGATTAGTTAAGGGTGTGTACAAAGGCCAAGCCTCATTGGGCAATGACCAACCTATTGGCCCGTCATACTTTGACCATAGCCCAGATATCCCGCAGCGAATGCTCGACCCAGACAAGGCCAAGTTCCATTTCGAAAAATCTGGAGTTGGTAACACAACAGTTCCTATAACAGCTGCAGAAGTAGCACCAGGCGCTATTGATCAATGTTTGTTCCTACAGCGAGAGGCTCAAAAAATTGGCCTGAACATTGATGTCAAAAAAGTAACTACTGATGGTTACTACGGAGCTGTTTGGCTAAAGGATCCATTCTGCACGGTTGCATGGAATATGCGGCCTACAGCCAACATTATGATGACGCTAGCGTTCAAATCTGATGCTAATTGGAACGAGACTTTCCATAAGGACCCTGAATTTGACAGGATTTTAGTCGAGGTACGGGGTGTTACGGACGCTGCAAAGCGGAAAGAAATGTACCATGTGCTGCAGGAGAAAATCCACAATGAGAACGGTAGCATAATTCCTATACACAGAAATTATGTCGATGCCGCGTCGTCCAAGCTCAAAGGACTTTCCTATGTACCTTTGAACAACTTTGGCGGTGCAGAGGCTCCAAAGACAATGTGGTTGGAGTCCTAAAAATACTAAAATCTGGAAACAGGTTCCGCATTATGCGGAACCTGTTTCCTTATCTAGGAAAGCAAAATGCTCACACTCATTTTGAAAAGGCTTGGCATCGGTTTAATTACTGTACTTGCTGTTTCCTTGATAATATTTTTTGGAACAAAAATCCTACCTGGAGATGCCGCGCAAATACGCCTGGGACAGTCTGCAACACCAGAAAATATAGCGGCGTTTCGAGCTAGATTAGGATTAGACAAGCCGTATTACATTCAATATTTGTCTTGGGCAAAAGATTTCTTAACGGGAAACATGGGCACATCGTTGGCAAGTGATGTTCCTATAACAAGCCTTATAGCTGACAGGTACAAAAACACTGTATTCGTAGCGTGTCTTACTTCTGCTATTGGCGTCCCCA
>JAYYLR010000025.1:0-9944 GCA_036143955.1 Pseudomonadota bacterium
GGAACACAGCCACTGTTCAGGCAGTCGCCGCCCATCCTGTCGGCTTCGAACAGCACCACCCTGGCGCCCATCTGCGCCGCGCCGGCAGCGACGCTGAGTCCGCCAGACCCGGCGCCGATGATGCAGATGTCGGCGGTGATCTGTTTCATCTTGTGCCAGCCTCGCGCCGCGCTGAGAGGTGCCGCCAGACCACGGGAAGAAGAGACAGCAGCCCCAGTGCAGCAAGCGGCCCGACAATCGCCGGCGATGTCAGGATTTCGAGATCGGGCGTTCGGCCCGCCGCCATCACATGGTCGAGGCCTCGTCCCACCGAGACGAACACCGTCGTGCCGGGGGCAATCCCGATTAGCGTTGCGACGGTGAAGCTGGACAGCGGCATGCGGGTGAGCGCCGGAACGATATTGACGACCCAGAACGGGGCCGCCGGGATCAGCCTGAGAGCGAGGAGATAGGAAAAGGCATTCCGCGTGAATCCGTTCTCAAGCCTGGCGATGAACGGCCCGGCCCGCTGCCGTGCCAGATCGGCGAAAATGGTCCGCGCGGCGATGAAGACCACGGTGGCGCCTGCTGTCGCGCCGACCAGAACAAGGCCGGCGGCAAGCCATCCGAACAGCGCGCCGCCGGTCAGTGTCAGCGGCAGGGCGACAGGAAGCGAGAAGGAGACCGACATCACATAGAGCAGCAGGAACACCGACGCCGCCAGAACCAGATTTGCCTCGGCGATGGTTTTCATCGCGGCATACCGGCTGGAGATGGCCTGCCACCCGAAATAGTCCTGACCGCCGAGACCGAAGAACAGGCCGAGACCCGCCAGAAGAAGTGTCGGCAGCCACAGGCGTTTCAGCATGTCGCTTCGGGGCGGTGCCATGAAATTGATCTCCGGTTTCAGCTGCGGGCGCAGTGTATAGGCGACGTCTGCATGCCACAATATGTCCTTATTGACGGTCCAGCATCACAAGTGATGAAAGAGGCGGCTGAATTTCGCGTTGCCGTACCGCCGACTTTCGGTGATACATTCGGGTCGGAAATGGCCCGGTGGGCAGCATCAGGGGAGACGGCCGCGGTGGCGAAGGCATCAGACGACAGGCAGGAGCGGCTTGCCAAGGCCCTGCGTGACAATCTGCACCGCCGCAAGGCGCAGTCACGTGCCCGCAGTGCCGTTCATGACACGCCACATCATATGACCGACGCGCCGGCTGCAGTGAAGACGCCGCCGGCAGGAACGGAAGGGGATCATGGACAGGCTGAAGATTGACGGCGGTGTGCCGCTGACCGGTGAAATCTCTATCAGCGGTGCGAAGAATGCCGCACTGCCATTGATGGCTGCGGGCTTGGTAACCGACGGGACGCTTCGCCTGACGAATGTTCCCGATCTTGTCGATACAAGATCGATGGAAGTGCTGCTGCGGAACCACGGGCTCGACGTCACGCGCAATGGCGACGTGGTGGAGATGTCCGGCGACGTGACCAATATCGATGCGCCCTATGACCTTGTTCGGAAAATGCGGGCGTCCATTCTCGTCCTCGGCCCCCTGCTGGCCCGCCACGGTCAGGCACGCGTCTCCCTTCCGGGTGGATGTGCCATCGGCACAAGGCCGGTCGACCTGCACATCCGCGCCATGCAGGCGCTTGGCGCCGTCGTCGAACTTGCCGACGGCTACATTCAGGCGCGGGCCCCGTCGGGCCTTACCGGCGCCCGGGTTGTGTTTCCGATGGTCTCGGTCGGCGCAACTGAAAACACCCTGATCGCAGCGACCCTGGCGAAGGGAACTTCGGAGCTCGTCAATGTCGCGCGCGAGCCGGAGATCATGGACCTTGCCGAATGCCTGAACGCCATGGGCGCGCGCATCACCGGCCATGGCACCGACATGATTACGGTCGAGGGCGTCGAGTCCCTCGGTGATGCGGAACACGCCGTCATCCCCGACCGCATTGAAGCCGGCACCTTTGCCATAGCGGCCCTGATCACAGGCGGTGACCTGACGCTGACCAGCGCGCGGCCCCGGCATCTCGACTCGCTTCTCGAGATCCTGAAAGACACCGGCGCAGCGATTTCCGTTACGGATAACAGCATGCGAATTGCCGCCAACGGTGTGGCGAAGGCGGCAGACATCACGACCGATCCCTATCCCGGTTTTCCCACCGACCTGCAGGCGCAGTTCATGGCGCTGATGTGCCTTGCCGAGGGTCCGTCGCGGATTTCCGAGACGGTCTTCGAGAACAGGTTCATGCATGTTCCGGAACTGATGCGAATGGGCGCCGACATCCGTGTCGACGGCGGCGTGGCGATGGTCAAGGGTAGGAAAACGCTGACACCGGCGCCTGTCATGGCAACCGATCTGCGGGCATCGGTATCGCTTGTCCTTGCCGCGCTGGCGACCGAGGGCACGTCGGAGGTCAGCCGGATCTATCATCTTGACCGCGGCTATTCGGACCTGGAAGCCAAGCTTGGCGCCTGCGGCGCGCGCATGAAGCGCGTTGGAGACTGACCATGGCACCGTCCGATTCTGGCGATGACGACAACCGGGTCAGGCTGCGCGCGGAATCCGTGTCGGACGTCGAGGTAATCTCCGCGCTTCTCCAGGATGCCATCATTCCCGGTGAGGACATGACGTATGATCGCGCCGGTCGTCGCTTTGTGATGGTGGCAAACAGATTCTGCTGGGACCGGCGTCCGCTCGCAGGTGTCACCAGCGAAACCGGCGCCCCCATCTATGAAAGGCGGCTGTGCGGTGTCCGGATCGAGGGCGTCAATGCTGTCGAGGCCGCAGGCATGCCGGTGACGCGGCGCGGCGCGCTGTTCAATCTTCTGGCGATCACAGTTGCCGATGCGGCCGATGCGAGGGTGGAAATCCTGTTTTCCGATGGTGTCTCGCTGCGACTTGCCGTCGACGGCATTTCGATCCTCGCCGAGGATCTTGACGATGGCCGGCCCACATCGGTCATGCCTGCGCATGACCGTGCCTGACCGGCGGCTTGCCGCCGCATTTCCGGCGTCATGATTGATTTTGCATGGCCGATGGCGTTAAACCATGCTGTCCGGAGGATCTCCGGGCCGTAAGGTCACGCGACTCCGGTGAAAGGGACATTCATGGCTGTCAGGCTCGACAACAGGCAGGACGATTTCGAGACGGAATTCGCCGCGCTTCTGGCGTCGAAGCGCGAGGTAACCGTCGACGTCGCCGATACGGTTGCGTCCATACTCGCCGATGTGCGTGCGCGGGGGGATGCCGCCGTTCTCGAGCTGACGGCGCGGTTCGATGATCTCGCCGCCGACAGCATGGACGCGCTTGCCGTGTCCGGCGCCGAAATCGATGCGGCGCTCGACGGGCTGACGCCCGAGCTCCGGGACGCCCTGGAAACGGCGGCGGCGCGCATTCGCGCGTTTCATGAAAAGCAGGTCCCCGAAGGATTCGAGTACCGGGATGATGCCGGTGTTGAACTCGGGATGCATTTTTCGCCTGTCGATGCGGCCGGCCTCTATGTTCCGGGTGGCAAGGCGGCCTATCCGTCATCGGTTCTGATGAATGCCATTCCGGCTGCCGTTGCCGGTGTCCCGCGCCGTGTCATCGTCGTGCCCGCGCCAGGCGGGTTTGTCAGCCCGATGGTGCTGGCGGCGGCCGGGATCGCAGGCGTAACGGAAATCTGGCGTATTGGCGGCGCACAGGCTGTTGCCGCGCTGGCCTACGGAACCGAGAGCATCCGCCCGGTCGACAAGATTGTCGGCCCCGGAAACGCATTTGTTGCTGCGGCCAAGCGGCAGGTCTACGGAACTGTTGGGATCGATTCGATCGCCGGTCCATCGGAGATTCTGGTGATTGCCGACAGCGGCAATGACCCGGCCTGGATTGCCGCCGATCTGCTGTCACAGGCCGAACATGACGAGGCGGCGCAGGCCATTCTCATCACCGATGATTCGGGGTTCGCAGATGCCGTGGAAACGGCCGTTGAAACAACCCTGAAGACGCTTGAGCGTGCCGCGGTCGCCGGTCGCTCCTGGCAGGACAATGGCGCCATCATCACCGTTGACAGCATGGAGAGCATGCCGGCGCTCGCCAACCGGATCGCGGCCGAACATCTGGAGCTCTGTGTCGACGAGCCGCGACGCTGGCTGTCCGAGATCAGGCATGCCGGGGCCGTATTCCTCGGCCGCTACACGCCGGAAGCCATTGGCGACTATGTTGCCGGTCCAAACCATGTGTTGCCGACGGCGCGGACGGCGAAATTCTCGTCCGGTCTCGGCGTTGCCGATTTCATGAAACGGACGACGACGGTCGAATGCGATGCGGGAAGCTTTGGCAAAATCGCCCCGTCGGGAGTCGCTCTGGCGAATGCCGAAGGGCTGGGCGCGCATGCGCTGTCGATGACCATCAGGATGAACGCGCGAGGCTAGGATGGCGGATGACGAGCGCATGGGTGAGAGCAGGATCATCGGATCCGCGCACCGGCTCGTCAGGATCGAGCTTGACGAGGCAGGCGCGCCGCGACGTTCCGCCGAGACCGAGCATGAACGGGCGATCGCCATTTATGACATTCTCGAAGAGAACAGCTTCGCACTCGTAGATTCCGACGGCGCGCCGGTGGACGGGCCGTTCCACCTCTACCTTCGGGCCGAAAGCCGCCACATCCGGTTCGACATCCGCAACGATGCCGACAGCGAGATGAGCCAGTTCTACATGGCTCTTGGGCCGCTGCGGCGGGTGATGCGCGATTATTTCCATGTCTGCGACACCTATTACGAGGCGATCCGGACAAAATCACCGTCACAGATCCAGGCCATCGACATGGGCAGGCGCGCCCTTCACAACGAAGGTGCCGATATCCTGCGAAGCCGGCTTGACGGCAAGGTGACGACGGACGAGATGACATCAAGACGGCTGTTCACGCTGATCTGCGTGCTACAGGCGCGCTAGCCGGAACGACAGGGACGAGCCGAGATGACCACCAGCGCAGATACCGACAAGACACAGATCGTTGCGGCACGGGATGTGAGTTCCATCCTGTTCGCCTGCAACATCAATGCTGTCCGCTCGGCTATGGCGGAGGCCATGGTGAAGGCGCGTTTCCCGGGAAAGATCTTCACCGATTCCTGCGGCGTGGCACCTGGTGACCCGGACGGTTTCGCCATCTCAGTCATGTCGGAAATCGGTCTCGACATGACCACACACCAGCCAAAGGGGTTCGATGATCTCGACTGCGACTTCTATGACGTGATCATCTCCTTTTCGCCGGAGGCGCACGACCATGCCAGAGAGATCACGCGCAATATTGACTGCGAGACCCTCTACTGGCCCGTCGACAATCTGGCCGGATTACAGGGGTCGCGCGAAGAGCGCCTGCGGGCCTACCGGGCCGTGCGCGACGACATCGCGGCGAAGCTGGGCGCCTATCTGCCGGACGGACCGGCATTCGGAAGTGGCGGCGAGGGGATCGCCAAGACTTGACCTTTTTGGCATTTTTGGCCATCTCTAGGGCGCAAAACCAAAGCGGAAAGGTGATTATGGCCAAAGAAGGCGTCATTGAATTCTCGGGAACAGTGGCTGAACTGCTGCCGAACGCGATGTTTCGGGTAAAGCTCGACAACGATCATGAGGTGCTGGCGCATACCAGTGGCAAGATGCGCAAGAACCGCATCCGGATCCTCGCCGGTGACCGGGTCAATGTCGAGATGACACCTTATGATCTGACCAAGGGCCGGATCACGTTCCGTTTCAAGTAAATCCACCTGACCCCCGCCGGACGTGGAGGGCCAGATGACCAGCCGGAAACAAATTCTTGTCCTCGCCTCGGCCTCGCCGCGACGTCGCGACCTGCTGGCCCAGATCGGAATTCACCCCGATCTGATCATTGCTGCCGATATCGACGAAACACCGCGGCGCGGCGAACTGCCTGCCGCCTATGCCCGCCGCATGGCACGTGAAAAGGCGTCGGCGGCGGCGACGTTCGACATTCCCGATCGCGCGGCCGTGATTGCCGGCGACACCGTTGTCGCATGCGGGCGGATGATCCTTCCGAAAACGGAGACCGAGGCCGAGGCGCGTGACTGCCTGATCCGCCTGTCCGGTCGTCGGCACCGCGTCCTCGGCGGGCTCGCGCTGAGGCTGCCCGATGGCCGGCTGGTGAGCCGCCTGGTGACCAGCAGGGTCACGATGAAGCGGCTGACGGCGCACGAGATCGACAGCTATATCGCCACCGGCGACTGGAAGGGCAAGGCAGGCGGCTACGCCATCCAGGGCCCCGCCGCAGCCATGATCCGCCATATCGAAGGGTCCTATTCCAACATTGTCGGCTTCAGCCTGTATGACGTTGCGGCGATGCTTCAGGGTAACGGACTTCGCGAATGACGGACGGCGGTGCATGGCGCGCTCTTCTCGAGTCGGCCCCGGGTCAGCAGCGCGCGCTGCTCTATGACGGCGGCCGGATCTGCGAGGCCTGGCACCATTTCGACCACGCGCCGGATCTGACGGGAAGCGTTCATCGCGCTCGGATCGACAGGGTGTTCGCCGATCTCGGGCGGGCGACAGCGCGTCTTGACGACGGCACGACGGTTTCGATCCGAACCACCTCACGTGACCGGGTCGAGGCGGGTGGTCCCGTGACGGTGACCATCGCGGCCGCGCCGCGCGACGGCAAGCCGTGGCAGGCCGTTCTCGGCCCAAGGCTTGTTGGTCGAGACGTGATCCTGCTTCCGGGAGAGGCCGGCATTGCCGAGTCCCGGCAGCTGGAGACTGCGCCAGCGGATGATGTAAAGGCAGGGATCGCCACGGTCTGCGACACGGCGCCGGGCTACGGTGTTATCCTGCGCCGCACAGCCGGCGCCGCCACGGATCTGGCGGGTGCCGTCGCCGCGCTGATCGCGGAATGGCGGCAGGATGCCTGCGAGATTGCGACGACCGGTTGCGTGTATCACGGCGGCGATCTTGCCGCGCGGGTGCGCCGGGCCGTTCCGGCAGTGGACGTTGAGACTGTCACGCCTGATCAGGCCGAAGCCTTTGACGCCGACTGGGACGAGGTTGTTGCCGCTACACGCCTGTCCGAAGTCAGGCTCGCCGGTGGGGGCAGGCTCTGGATTGAGCCGACACGGGCCCTGACCGCGATCGATGCCGACAGCGGGGACGGCAATATGGCGAAGCTCTTTGCCGAGGCGCCACACGCCATCGCATCACAGCTCCGCCTCCGCCAGTCCACGGGCCTGGTGGCAATTGACATGCCGCGCGCGGCGCCGGTCCACCGGCGGAAATTCAATGCCGCGCTGCAAGAGGCGCTTGCCGCGGACCCGCGGCATCCGGAATGGATCGGCCGCACACGGGGTGGTCTTCTGGAATGCCGAATTGCACATGGCCGACAGGGACCAGTGGACTATGGCAATGATGTGACGGCCATTGGTGCGCTGGCTGTCCTGCGGGCTATTTCGCTTCGTCCGGCCCTAGCGACACCGGTTGTCGATCTGCCCCCGGAACAGGCGGCATGGCTTCGCGGCCCAGGAATGCCTGCCCTTGCCTCTCTTGACAGGAAAGTGACGCTTGTTGTCTCGTCTGAGGCCGAGACAGCCACGCTTCGTGAGCCCGCCAGATGACACAGCCCAACGACAGCCTGACCTGCCCGACATGCGGGGCGCCTGCCGCCGCACCCGCCAAGGCAGGTGAAAAAAGCCCGCGCCCGTTCTGTTCCCGTCGTTGTGCCGATATCGATCTCGGCCGCTGGTTCCAGGGACGTTACGCCATCCCGGCGGTCGAGTCGGCTGACGACACGATTGTCGAATCTCTTGCTGCCGCAAGGCTGCCTGACGAAGAGGGCCGCTAAGCCGGATGATCGTCACGGCATGGGCGCCTTTTCACGCTGGACAGGCCGCGGGCGTCCCGCTATACCGTTGCGTGCCGTCGTTCAGACGGACCCGCCGCAGGCACATCGCCTGCCGCCGCCCAGGTAGCTCAGTTGGTAGAGCAGCGGATTGAAAATCCGCGTGTCGGTGGTTCGAATCCGCCCCTGGGCACCATTGCTTCCCTTGTCAAAACGTAAGCTGACCTTTGACCACCGCCTGTGTCGTGTGCTGTCGATGGTTTGAGTCTATCGACAGGCTCGGTGGGTTGTCACTCGAAATGAGGGGTCTTGAGTGACCGAAGAGTGACCAGCGAGTGACTGACGTCCTACCTTGGTTTGGTACCATGGACGACAAACAACACCCCCGGTGCGTGCGACTAACAGCGGTTTCAAAAAGGGGGCTAAAGGGGGCTTTGGTTGCTGTTGTCACTTCTGTCTTTTGGAGGGCAACGGCCCTAAGTGCATGGAGATGCTCTTCCACAACGAGGGCGGCTTCGTAAATCACCATCACTTGAAGTTAGGGTGTCCCGCACCAGTCGCCAGGAACGAGTTTAAACTCGATCAGCGCATCCTCCCCATTGGGTGCGGGACGTCGTCATTGTTGTCGCAGTTTGACCTTAGGTCAACGCGGCGCCCCCGCACACCATCAGACGGCAAAAAAAGCCCCCGCCACCGGGGACTGGTGACAGGGGCTGTAAGTCTTCGACGACATATGGGGAGGAAAATCGTCGGCGTTCGTTTGATAGGAGGAATCAAATCAACGAGGCAGTGATACTGACCTTTCACGATGCAAACAAACGCTAAATTTGCACCCTGGTGCTGCAAGAAATGATGCACCCAGCCCCGATCAAAACAGAAGCAGGAACAATGATCACGAAGGTCATCTTCGTCTCCATCTAGATCAAACTCGCATGAGTGAGAGGCTGCATGAAAGACCCCCGGTGTCCGTGCGACACCGAGGGTCAAAAATTGTCCTGGAGGGGACAACGGCTGCGCTCCCGGGGGGAGGTGGGGGAAACGCATGCCTGTGGATTACTTAACCTCGAACCCAGCCCAATCAAACCGTGTGTTGTGCAAAACAGCGTTGCCGTTATAACAAAATGCTTCCCTACATGTCTCAGTGAGCATCAGTCTGAAGGCGCAACCGATAAGTTGCCCCGCAGCCTTTGTCCAAAAATGACTTAATACTCGACCGGATAGCACCCCCAAATCGGCGCGGGGCTAAACGCATGACGTCGCAGTTTGCCAAACTTTTACTGCGTCACCTCCGCACGTTTACCAAATTGGTTATGAGAGAATCTAGTTTTTGTTGATGAGGTGATCGTTGTCGCTACCGCCACAGCGACAACTTCGACCTTCGACACTGCAGCTAAGGTCACCTAAACTAGCTGATGAAGGCAGGGTCCATGAGGCTGAAGTGCCCTCCTGCGGGATTGTGTTGCGATAATACAGCGCAATGTTATTGAACTGATGGACCTTCCTCTTAAGGGAAGAGTGAGTTTTGCCTCAAGGAAACGAAAGGCATCAGAGATAATGAAAAGGGTTTTTTCGGGGGTAGCGTGGCATTGGCTGCACTTAGGCTAGTGGCTAGACAACTCCCAGCCGCTCGAAGAACCAGAAAATACCGATGGCGGAAATCAGCGCGGATACCGGGATTTGGAAGACCCGGCGGAACTGTGGCTTCGACAGTTTCAGCGCCCGCAGAATGAAGAAGATCGGAATCACAATAATGAGCTGGCCAATCTCGACACCCAGATTGAAGCTTAGCAGCCCGATGATAAAGGCGCTTTGAGGAAGCCCGAAATCAGCCAGCACCGAGGCGAAGCCCAACCCGTGAAGCAAGCCGAACGCGAACACCACTGCTGACCGCGAGACGGCAACACGGACCGATTTCGTGATGATGTTCTCGATCCCGATCCACGCAATCGACAGGGCGATCAACGGCTCGACAATGCTTCCCGAAACAGCGATCAATTTAAGGCTGGCCGACGCCAAAGTGATGGTATGCGCCACCGTGAAAAGCGAGACCTGGAAAATCAGGCCGCGCCCTGACAGGCCATAGGCCAGCAGGCCAATGACGAACAGGATGTGATCCAGCCCTGCTGGCACGATATGGATGATGC
>JAYYLR010000026.1:0-5332 GCA_036143955.1 Pseudomonadota bacterium
GCGCCCGCGGGCCATGACAGCTTTGCCATTGGCGCGCCGCGTTTCTCGCTTCGCAACAGGCCGCGGCTGAAATCCTTGGCATTCACGATGTCGACCGGGTTGTAGCTTTCGACCTGACCCCAGAACAGGACGGTATAGCCGATCAGGTAATCCATCTCTCCGGCGCGGCCGGTTATGTTCGCCTCGCGAAAATCGACAAGACCGCCACCTGCGGTGCCGCCGCTGATGCGCGGCTGGATCTGCGCTTTGATGCTGTCGCCATAGACGAAGATCTCCGGGCGCGCTTCGAGATGCAGAAAGCTGTCCTTCTGCCCTCTATAGGCCGGCTTGCGCGGATACCAGCTGATTTCTGCCGAAATCTCGCCGCGATGTTCAAACTCGGGTTGCGCGGCGGCAGGGTATGACAGGCCCGCCGTCGTCAGGAGACAGGCCAGTCCGAAAATGCCACTGCTGGCCCTGGCAGGTGTCATCGGCCGGCCTTGGGAAGGCCCTGCGGGGTGAAGTCGCGATCGGTCAGCCCCTGACGGAAGCTGTATTCGCCCCATGACAGTCTTGTCGACTTGCCGGTCTGGTGGTTCTTCATGATCATCACATGCGCGCGCCAGAACTGGCCTTCATACTGCTTGTAATCCTCGAAATTGAGCGTCTTCTCCAGGTCGCCACGGCGGTTGTAGAAATCGATCTGATGGACGCGGTATTCCTTGAGGTCGATGAAGGACACGCGCCGCGAATAGCCTGACTTCTTATTCTTCGGACGGCTTTCAACCGCCGCGCAGGTGAGCGATGTTTCATGTGCGCAGGCGGCGTCCTCGATCCAGATATGGTCATTGTCGGCCACTTCTTCGGAGCCAAGGTCCTCATAGGAGAATTCGGACGACACGAACTTGCCGGTCCTGTTCGAGGAGGAAATTCTCTTCACCCGCTTCACGGCTGGAAGGAATATCCACTGCGAATCATCCTCCGGTTCGATCTTCGAATGCGTCAGCAACGCGGTGCCCCGAACATCGCGTGGCTGCGAGAAGGTGATGATCGAGCGATCGCCTTCGGCGCTGTCTGCGGCTTCCAGGATCGTGCTCCGGAATTTGCGGACCGATTCATTGCCGGCCTTGTTCTTCAGAACCATCTCACCCTCGACGGTGACATCGTCCCACCCCTTGTCGCGGTTATCGACCTCGGTGGCGATGGCCAGCCCCTTTTCATTCGATGCCGTGGCGCTACCGACAGGTAGCATCAGCGCCAGTGCTGCCGCGAGTCCGGCGACGACGGCAAGTGATGCGTTGGTGGATATGGAAGTCTTCATGGTTTTCATCCTGTCCAGGAAAATTAGGAGCGGGGGAAGGAAGAGGAAGTCGACGAACAGCGCAAAGCTTAACGTTATGGCCGTCAGGCGGGCCATGTCGCGGTTCACGGCAAAACCGGACTGCCCGAGTATGGCAAATCCGATCACCAGTCCGAGGGAGGTTACGGTCAATGCCATACCGACCGATTTGAAGGCATAGCGAACGGAGTCTTCCGCGCTTTTACCGCGCTTGCGGGCGTTGGCGTATTTCAGGATGAAATGCACCGTGTCGTCAACAACGATGCCGAGTGTCATCGCGACAACGATCGACACCGCAAGGGTGACATTGCCGACCATGAAGCCCCACAGGCCGAAACCCATCGCCGCCGGCACCAGGTTCGGCACAAGCGAAACGAGGCCGAGCTTCAGGTTGCGAAGAACAAGGAAGATGACGAAAGAGATGAACACCAGTGCCAGCGTCGTTCCCTTCAGCATCGATGGTACGTCGCGGGCCGAAATCATCGTGTAGACATGGGTCTGGCCGGTCACCGGGTTTGCCAGTTCAGCTGCGTTCTCGGCAAACCAGGCCTGAACCTTGTCGTCGAGCTCGAGAAGCTGCGTTGTCGTGGCGAAGGGAACGAAAGCTGACACCCTTGTCGAGGACCTGTCGACGTTGATCTGGTCGGTCAGGTCCATTCCGTAACCAAGCGAGAGTTCGTAAAGGAACAGATATTGCGATGCCTCCTCGTCCGTATCGGGAATCCGGTAGAACGCCGGGTCATCGCCGTTCATGTTCATGTTCAGCCGCTTGATGGTATCGCTCAGGATGCGGATGTGGCTGACCTCGGGCTGGTCGCGAAGGAAGCTTGCGAAGGTGTCAAGCGTTTCCAGATAGACCACCGAATTGATGCCGCTCTCGACGCCTGTATCGACCGGATATTCAAGAACGTTCAGACCACCGAGATTGGTTTCGTAGAGATCGGTGGCGCGCCGGGTTTCGAATCGCTCGTCGAAATAGCGGAGGAAATCATCCTCGAGCTTGATCTGCGAGATGCCGGCGGCAAACCCGAGAATGACGAGGGGGATGCCCAGAAGAAGCCGCCTCTGGTTCCGGATCACGAACTCGCCCAGCCAGACCATGAAACGGTCGACCGACGCCGCCTTCTTGATCTGGCGCATCGGCAGCCAGCAGATCAGCCCCGGAAGAAGAAAGATTGTGAAGACCCAGACACCAACCATTCCGGCGGCGACCATGTTGCCGAGCTGCTGGAAGGGTGGCGAGATCGAGAAGTTCAAGGACAGGAAGCCGATCGCGGTTGTGAAAATGGCGACGGTGATGCCAAGCCCGTGGTCTGCAAGCGCCCGGCGTGCCCATTCCGTCCTGTCGGATGTCTCCTGCATTGTCTGGCGAATGGACGACAGGATGTGGACGCTGCTGGCGACGGCAAGCGTGATCACCATAAGCGGCGCCACTGCCGTTGCCGAATTGATTGGAATCTTTGTCCAGCCGAGTGCGCCCAGCGATACGAGTGCCGAGAGCGCGGCGAGAACAAGGATCAGCAGCGCACCGGTAACCGAGCGAAGCAGGATGCCGACGACAAGAAGCATCGCCACCAGCATGCTCGGGGTCAGTGTCTCGCCGTCCTTCTGGCTGGCCGTTGCAAAGGCCTGGCTGATCGCCACCGAGCCGCTGGCCTTGAATTCAATTTCGGGATATTCCGCGCGATAGCGCGCCAGAAGCGGGTCCGCCTCGGCATTGATATTCGGGATTTCCGAGACAAGATCCACCCCTGGGAGTCTGAAGATAACTGAAATAGCTGTCGCGCTGCCATCGGCGCTGATCAGGCTGTTGAGGATCTCGATCCGGTCAAGCGCCGTATCTCGGGCGGCGGCGGCTTCCTCCGGCGTAACGGTCTGCGGATCGGGGACGAGGTCTTCAACCACCAACATGTCGCCATCGGCATAGGTGTTCTGGAAGCGGGTGATCGAATTGACAAGCCGCACATAGGGAAGGTTCCACAGCTCCTCGGTCAGCTCGCCGATCGCGCCGAGGGTGCGCGGCGTGAAAACATTGCCGTCTGACGGCTTGACGATAATCGCCAGATTGTCGTCCTTGGCGAATTCCTGCTCGAACTTGTCGAGAAGAATCTTGTCTGGGTTGTCGGCCGCCATGAAGACCCGGCCGTCGGTATCGAGCTTCAGGTTGGGAATGCCAGCAAAGACGGCGAAGGCGCAGATGAGCGTCAACACGGCCACCCGTATGCGATTGTTCACAACGAAGTCGGCAAGTCGTTCGATGAACCCGTTTCGGCTGTCCATGATTGTCTCCTGTCTGGACTGTTTTCGCGATGATCTGCGGATCGGGTGTAGGCGCTAATGGAGGAAGTAGGTAATAAACTGAACAGGTGCAAATGCATCTGCACCATTATCCCGATTTATTTAGAGCATCATCACCAGCTCGCCAATTTTGCTTTGCGGTGAGATACTATTCTTATGTGCTGCCAAAGCCGGGTCCGTCGCAGGAAAACATGGAGAGCCGTGAGATGCATGACGCCGTTATCGTTTCAACCGCCCGAACACCGATCGGCAAGGCCTATCGCGGCGCATTCAACGACACGCAGGCTCAGGCACTTGCGGCGCATGCCATAACGCATGCTGTCGAGCGGGCCGGAATAGCCAGTGATGAAATCGGTGATGTCGTTCTCGGCGCGGCCCTGCAGCAGGGGTCGACGCATATGAATGTCGCACGTCAGGCGGCGATCAGGGCCGGCCTTCCGACTTCGGTTCCGGGCATGACCGTGGACAGGCAGTGCTCATCAGGCCTGATGGCGCTGTCCATCATTTCCGGCCAGGTCCGTGACGGTGAGATTGCCATTGGCGTTGCTGGCGGGGTGGAGTCGGTTTCGCTCGTCCAGACCCCGAAGATGAACATCGACCGTCTCGTCGACCCGTGGATCGAGGCGCAGCGGCCCGATATCTACATGACAATGCTTGAGACGGCAGAGATTGTCGCCGCACGTTACGGCATCACGCGGGACGCACAGGATGAATATGCGGTGGAATCGCACCGGCGCACCGCTGTGGCGCAGGCGGAAGGACGCTTCGATGCCGAAATCGTTCCGATGGCGTCGGTCATGAAGGTGAAGGACCGGGAAACGGGTGACGTCAGCGACAGAGCGGTCACGCTGGAAGCTGACGAAGGTGTCCGCCCGCAAACGAATTTCGAAGGTTTGCAGGCCTTGCAGCCTGTCTTCAGCGACGGGCAGCAGATATCCGAGGGTCGGTTCATAACCGCCGGCAATGCGTCGCAACTTTCTGATGGCGCGTCCGCACTCGTCGTCATGCGGGGTGCCGAGGCGGAGCGGCGTGGCCTCGAGCCGCTTGGAACGCTTCGCGGCGTCGCCGTTGCTGGGTGTGATCCCGACGAAATGGGCATTGGCCCGGTGTTTGCCGTGCCGAAACTTCTCGAGGCGCATGGGCTTTCTCTCGATGATATCGACCTGTGGGAATTGAACGAGGCATTTGCATCTCAGGTTCTCTATTGCCGTGACCGGCTCGGGATCGATCCCGACAGGTTCAATGTGTCAGGCGGCGCGATTGCCGTAGGCCACCCCTATGGCATGACGGGCGCAAGGCTGGCCGGGCATCTGCTGACAGAGGGTCGCCGACGCGGCGCCAGGCTCGGCGTGGTTTCGATGTGCATCGGTGGCGGCATGGGTGCCGCAGGCCTGTTCGAGATATACTGACGGTCTTGCGGCTGGCATACTTCGCCGAATGCGCAGTCCGGGCGAGGTTCCCATGCCGCGAAATCTGCTGCTTGCCATAAGTGTCATTCTGGTCGGAATCATCGCCTTTGACCTGATGGGGATTCTGGTCCGCATGCTGGGAGCAAGCTACCCGGTGATGCAGATGGCGGCGTTGCGAAACCTGTTCGGTGTGATCCCCTCGCTGCTTTTGCTGTGGCATGCGCGCCAGCTCGTCTCACTGCCGCGTTTGAACCATCCACGCTTCCACCTGATCAATCTGGTGCGTGCCACCTCGGTCGTCATGGCG
>JAYYLR010000027.1:0-14953 GCA_036143955.1 Pseudomonadota bacterium
GGTGCTGATTTTCGGTGTTCTGGCATCGAGTCCGGAGGACGGGACACTGGTGACGCCGCACCTGATGCTTCTCGGCGCGGTGCTGCTGGTGCTGCTGGCCCTGGCGCCGCTCGTGGCGGCGACGGCGCTTGCCGAGGCCGAGGCGGAGACCGGCACATGACCAGGCGCATGACCGGGCGCATGACAGGTCCCAAGCCATGCCCCGCAACCGCGACGGCGGGTCGCTGCCCGAATGGTGCCCTTTCCGTTGTCAGCCGGCGTCGAAGCGGTGTAGGGAATCGTCATGTTTGACTATCTCGCCAATCCGACACGCTTCATGCGGCTTGCCGACCGGCTGCTGCGCCCGCTCGCGTTGCTGGCGACGGCGCTGATCCTCGCCGGGCTCTATTACGGGCTGTTCGACTCGCCGCCCGACTATCAGCAGGGCGAGACGGTGCGGATCATGTATGTCCACGTGCCGGCGGCCTGGCTTGCCAGCCTCGGCTATGTCGCGCTTGGCCTGTGCGGGCTTTTCTATGTCGTGTGGCGTCATCCACTTGCCGATGTGGCGCTGCGGGCGATGGCGCCGGTCGGCGCGATGTTCGCCTTCCTGACGCTTGTCACCGGCGCTTACTGGGGCAAGCCGATGTGGGGCGCCTGGTGGGTCTGGGACGCGCGGCTGACATCGATGCTGATCCTGTTCTTCTTCTATCTCGGGGTGATGGCGCTGGCGAACGGCTTCGACCAGCCCGAGCGCGGCAGCCGTCCGGCGGCGCTTCTGGCGCTTGTCGGGCTGGTCAATGTGCCGATCGTCAAATTCTCGGTCGACTGGTGGAACACGCTTCACCAGCCGGCAAGCCTGATCCGGAGCGGCGGCGTGTCCATCGACCCGGCGATGCTGACCCCGCTGCTGCTGATGCTTGCCGGCACGCACTGCTATTTCGTGGTGATCGTGATCCTGCGGATGAAGGCGATTCTCGCCGAGCGGCGGATCGTCAGCCTGCAGCTCCGCCAGGCCGCGCGCGAGGCCGGATGATGGCTGAATTTCTCGACATGGGCGGCTTCGCGGCTTTTGTCTGGCCGTGCTACGCGCTCAGTCTCGGCGGCATGGTCTGGCTCGGGCTGGCAAGCTGGCGGCGCGTCCGCGAGACCTCACGGCGCCTTGCCGAAATGACCGTCGAGACGGAGCAAAGCTGAAGCGCTAGCGCGAGCGGCGGCGCCCGCCACGGCGGCGCCCGCTTTCGATGGCCGGGGCCTCGTCGGGCGTCAGGACGCGTTCCGGGAGCGTGACGGCAGCCGAAAGTCTCTCATAGGGCTCCGTCTGGTGCGGAATCGCCATCGCCTTGACGAACTGGTCCTGGAACGAGGATTCGACGGCGGTCTCGATCTTCTCGATATCGCGGACAACCGCCTCGATCTCGCGCCGCGCGCCCTTGTTCAGAAGCGCCATGCGCGCGCCCGTTCCGGCCGAGTTTCCGGCGGCGCGGACATTTTCCAGCGCGCAGTCCGGGATCATGCCGAGAACCATGGCGTATTTCGGGTCGATATGGGTGCCGAAGGCGCCCGCCAGCACCACACGGTCGACGGATTTCAGTTCCATCTTGTCCATCAGCAGCCGGAAACCGGCATGAAGCGCCGCCTTGGCCAGCTGGATGGCGCGGACATCGTTCTGCGTGACGACGACATTGTCCGAAATCCGGTAGGCGAAGGTCCGGCCGTCAGCCTCGATCCGCGGCGAACTGGCCGCCTTCGCGCCGTCGACGACCCCGTCGGCTGTCAGGATTTCGGCAAGATACATCTCGGCAAGCACTTCGATGATCCCGGAACCGCAAATGCCGGTGATGCCCGTCGATGCGACAGCTTCGTCAAAACCCTCCTCGTCGGACCATTGCTCGACACCGATCACGCGGAAGCGCGGCTCCAGCGTTTCGGGACTGATGCGGATCCGCTCGATGGCGCCAGGCGCGGCGCGCTGGCCTGAGGAAATCTGCGCGCCCTCGAAGGCCGGGCCGGTCGGCGACGAGGCGGCAAGCATCCGGTGGCGGTTGCCGACCACGATCTCGGCGTTCGTTCCGACATCGACGATGAGCGTGTTGACCTCGTCCTTCTGCGGCGCCTCGGCAAGAACGACTCCGGCGGCATCGGCGCCGACATGACCGGCGATGCAGGGAAGGACATAGACCCGCGCGCCTTCATTGACCGCGAGCCCAAGCTCGGCCGCACGCATCTCGACGGCGGTGTCGACGGCAAGCGCGAAGGGCGCGCCGCCGAGCTCGACCGGATCAATGCCAAGAAGGAGGTGGTGCATCACCGGATTGCCGACAAGCACGATCTCGACAACGTCCTCGACCGCCATGCCGGCCTGCTCGGCGGCGCCGGAAACGAGTTTCTGCAGCCCGTCGATGACCGCCGTCGTCATCTCGAGATGCCCGCCGGGGTTCATGATGCCGTAGGAAACACGGCTCATCAGGTCCTCGCCGAAGCGGATCTGCGGGTTCATCGCCCCGGTCGAGGCAAGAACATCACCCGTGACCATGTCGCAGAGATGCGCCGACATGGTTGTCGAACCGACATCGATGGCAACACCGGCCACCTGCTCCTTCAGCCCGGGCCAGATACCGACAACGTGATGCCCGTCGCGCAGCGCCACCGTCACCTGCCAGCCACCAGCCCGCAGCACCGGCTGTATCTGGCGAAGAATATGCAAATCACAGGAAATCTCGCCGCCGACCCGGTCCGGCCACTGCTCCTCGAGCGCCTCGACAAGGCGCCGGAAATCACCCGACGGCTCGTGCATGTCGGGTTCGCGAACCTCGACGAGGCAGAGCCGGATGATCGGATCCATGTCGATCTGGCGGTCGTCGGCAGCCTTGCGGACAAGCTGGTTGTGAACCTGGCTTTCCGGCGGAACATCGATCACCACATCCGACTGAAGCGTCGACTGGCAGGAGAGGCGCCGCCCGGCGGCAAGCCCTTTCTTGTCGGCGTAGCGCTTTTCGACTGCAGTCACACCGCATAGGCTGTCGGCGCTGGAGGTGATCCCGTGCTTGGCGAATTCACCGCTGCCGACATCGACCTGACAGCGTCCGCACAGGGCACGGCCGCCGCAGACGGAATCGATGTCAACGCCCAGGGTGCGCGCCGCCTGCAGAACGGTGGTGCCCGCCGGGACGCGGCCCTGCCGGCCTGACGGGGTGAACACGATCTTGATGTCGGCGTCGGTATCCGTCATCGGCGATGTCCCTTGTCAGGCGCTGCGGCGACGCCGTGTTTGACGACGCTCGCGCCCACCCTCGCCGGCGGCTGCCGGCTCGCGGAAACGCTTGATCCAGTTGCGGCACTCCGGGTCATGCCCGTTCATCACGTTGGCGCCCATGATACCGGTCATTTCCTCGGCGTGAAGCGGGTTCATGATCGCCGACGTCATGCCGGCGCCTGCCGCCATCGACAGGAAGGCAGCATTCATGCCGTGACGGTTCGGAAGGCCGAAGGAAATGTTCGAAGCGCCGCAGGTGGTGTTCACCTTCAACTCGCTGCGAAGCCGGATGATCAGGTCCAGCGCCGAGCGGCCGGCGAGATTGATCGCGCCGACCGGCATGATCAGCGGGTCGACTACCACATCCTCGCGCGGGATACCGTAATCCTCGGCGCGCTCGACGATCTTCTTCGCGACCTCGTAGCGGACATTGGGATCCTCGGAAATTCCAGTCTCGTCATTCGAAATGGCGACGACGGCGGCGTTGTATTTTTTCACCAGCGGAAGCACGACTTCCAGGCGCTCTTCCTCGCCCGTCACCGAATTGACAAGCGGCTTTCCCTTGTAGACAGACAGGCCCGCCTCAAGCGCGGCGACGATCGAGCTGTCGATGGCAAGCGGCACATCCACCGTGTCCTGAACAAGCTTGATCGACTCGGCAAGGATCGCCGGCTCGTCCGCCATCGGAATGCCGGCATTGACGTCGAGCATCGTCGCGCCGGCCTCGACCTGCGCCACGGCGTCGGAAATTACGCGGCTGTAGTCGCCTGCCGCCATCTCCGCGGCCAGCAGCTTGCGGCCGGTCGGGTTGATGCGCTCGCCGATGACGCAGAAAGGCGCGTCAAAGCCGATTGTCACTTCCTGCTTGTCGGACGAAATCAGGGTCTTTGTCATCTGTCTTGCTCCTTTCGCAACCGCGGCTTCAGCCCTCGGTTACGTCAAAACCGCCTTTCGGCAGAAGGTCTATCCTTCCTTCGGCGATGGCACCGGCATAGGCGGCGGTGCGCGCGAATCCCCCAAATGGATAATAGTGGAAATGCCGGATCAGGCAGTCCCCGTCAGCGGCCATGCCCTCGGCAAGACCGGCGATCAGAAGATGCGGTGACTGCACGGTCATCAGCTTGGCAACATTCTTTGCCTGCTTTGCGACAAAGCGCATCGACGGGCCGATGCCGGAAATCTGGGCAAAGCGGAACAGCGTCTTGATCGTCGCCGGGCCCGGGATGCCGATCCTGATCGGCAGCCTGTTTCCAGCCTCGCGGACGCGCCGCTCCCAGTCCAGCACGATGTCTGCCTCGAAGCAGAACTGCGTTTCGATATAGAGTTCGAGTCCGTCACGCGCGGCAAGGTCGTTTTTTGCCGAAAGCGCCGTCGCAACTTCGTCGTCGGAAATGTCAGGGCTGCCTTCAGGATGGCCGGCGACGCCGATATGGCGGATACCGTGCTTCTGGATCAGGCCGCTCTCGAGAACTTCGATCGTCGCCGAGAAATCGCCCACCGGATTGTCGACACCGCCGCCGATGCACAGCACCTCTTCGACGCCGCAGCGGGTGGTGAAGGCTGTCAGCAGCTCGTCAAGCTGGTCGGCATTGCGAAGCGAGCGCGCCGCCAGATGCGGCACCGGGCGCATGCCGTCATTATGCAGTCGTTCGGCAACGGCGATGGTGTCGCTCGGGTCGGTTCCGGGAAGAAAGGTCACATTGACCGTTGTCCCGGGCGCTAGACACTCGCGGAAACTCTCGATCTTGGCTGCCCCGGTCGGGGTTACCTCGATCGACCAGTCTGCTGCGGCGCGCCGGATGGTCTCAATGCTCAACGTCATAAGCTTCACCTCTTCAGCGCGAAAGCAGCGCGCCAGTTCCCTTGCGCGGGCAGCATGGCGATTCCACCGAACCCGCGATGGTTCGACGACGCCCCACTATCTTCCGGATGCGACATGCGACATCCGCAGTCCAATCAACCGGGTTCACGCCCGCCATTATCGACAAGCGACTTGACCCTTTCGGCGGGATATTCGGCTTCCAGCGCGGCGGCACGGTGGGCAGCCTCGGCCTCAAGATCCTCACCACACTCGACGGGCTCGCCGCGCCGCCATTCGGCAAGATAATCGTCGGTGGAATCGGCCCCGTCGCGCATCGCCGCGGCGTCGATGGCGATGGCAAACCGGCGATGAAGCTCGATCTTGGCCTGCTCACGCTTGCGTCCGCGGCCGCGTTCGGCAATGACCTGTGCCGGTATGTCCCGCCAGTAAAGGGTAATCATCTGAGCCACTTCAATCTCCTCAAACGGCTTCGGTCACGGCATGCGTAACCCAGGGGGCCAGCCTGCCATATCCCGCAAAACGGTATTCATAGGCGAGTCCGAGCTCTGCGGCTGCGCGCTCGGCCTTCGCTTCAAGCGCCGGATCGCGGGTCTGTGCGATGTACAGAACACGCCGGTAATGCGCAAAATACATGTCGCGAAGTTGCGGATGGCTTCGCAGTCCCATGCCCTGCATCACGATGCGTTCAAAGTGCCTGACCATGTAGTCGGTCAGGAAAAACGTGCCGAGTTCGCGTTCCATCTCATCCTCGAACGCCGCATCGCCAAGAAACATCTCATAACAATGAGGCCCCGAAATGCGAGGAATGTTCTCAGACTCCAGATAGGCGTCTATCCCGCCGCCCGTCCCGCAGTCGCCATAGACCACAGCGACGCGCCGTCCGCGCCGGCGGAGGGCATTCACCTTGCGACGCAGCCCGGGGACAATTCTTTCGGGATGATTGTGCCAGGACGCCGGAAGGCAGGTCAGTTCGACCGCGCCATCCGGAAACTGCGATGTTATTGCGACAAGTTCACGGGCCAGCGCCCCGCAGGCGATCAGCGTCAGACCGTTTGCCTCGGCATCCGCCAGGCCACCTGTCCGGACGGTCACGGCCCGGTCAGCCAGCGGCCGCAGCCTCGCCGCGCTTCGCAGCCACCATTTCCTTTGCCGTCTCAACGGCAACGGCGGCGTCCCGACAATAGGCATCGGCGCCGATGGAATCGGAAAATGCCTCGTTCAGCGGCGCGCCGCCGACAAGAACGATGTAGTCGTCGCGGATGCCTTTCTCGACCATCGCGTCGATCACCACCTTCATGTAGGGCATTGTGGTGGTCAGAAGCGCCGACATGCCGAGGATGTCCGGCTTGTGTTCCTCCAACGCCTCGAGATAGTTCTCGACCGGATTGTTGATGCCGAGGTCGATCACGTCGAAACCGGCGCCTTCCAGCATCATCGAAACAAGGTTCTTGCCGATGTCGTGGATGTCGCCCTTGACGGTGCCGATGACCATCGAGCCGACTTTCGGCGCACCGGTCTCGGCCAGCAACGGACGAAGGATCGTCATGCCGGCCTTCATCGCGTTGGCGGCCATCAGAACCTCAGGCACGAACAGAATGCCGTCGCGAAAGTCGATTCCGACGATCGTCATGCCCTCGACAAGCGCCTTCGTCAGAACATCATATGGTGTCCAACCGCGGTCGAGAAGGATCTGAACACCTTCGCGGATCTCGTCCTGAAGCCCGTCATACAGATCGTCGTGCATCTGCTGGACAAGTTCATCGTCGTCCAGTTCGGAAAGGATGATATCGTCTTCATCGGACATGGCGTCACTCCCCAGTGATCGCGGTGGCCCAAACCACCTAATGATGCTTCACAATTGCGGCAAGCGACGCGCCGGAGGTGCGGCAAGCACGACCGAATCTATTTTTTTCACGACAATGCAGGCGGAATGTGACCAGAAGGCGTGTCAGTCCTCGATTTGATGCTTTGTCATCACCGGAACGCTTATCACAGTGAAAACAAGCGAAATCCCGGTCAGGCCGAAGACCTTGAAGGTCACCCAGTCGTCCGTGCTGAGGGTTCGCCAGGCGATTTCGTTGGCAATGGCCGTGGTCAGGAACATCACCACCCAGATCCAGCTGATGGCGCGCCAGCCCGCCTCCGACAGGCGAAGCTGCGTTCCGATGATCGCGCCAAGCGGGTTCCGGCCGATCAGCCGGCCGCCGGCAATGATCGCCGCAAGAAGGCAGGTCAGGACCGTCGGCTTGATCTTGATGAAGAGATCATTGTCGAACCATACGGAAAGGCCGCCGAAGAACGCCACCGCCACACAGCCGACAAGCGCCATCATCGAGACGCGTCGTTCAAGAACCCAGCCGGCAGCGAGCGCCACCAGCGTGGCACCGACAAGCACCTTCACCGCAAGCATGAAATCGCCGGTGGCATAGTTGGTGGCGAAGAACAGAACCAGCGGCCCCAGATCAAGCAGGAATTTCCGGCCCGGGCGTTCGTTCGTGGCGCTTTCGGGCGCCTCGGAATTGGTGTCAGGATTGCTCAAATCGTCGTCTCCGCAGGGACAGGTCTTGAATTGGAACTCAGGCGGCGATGCGTGTCGAAAGCTCCTCGCAGGAATCGGCGGTTTCCCGAATGAGAGCGCCGCCATCACGCCGGTCACGCGCCTCTTCACCAAGCCGACGGCGCCACAGTTTCGCGCCCCGCTGGCCGTGATAGAGGCCAAGCATATGCCGCGTGACGGCGTGAAGCGGCACGCCGTCGGCAACGCAGCCGTCAGCATAGTCTGCCATCTGCCCGGCAACAGCCCGGCGCGACGGCGCAGCGGCGCCGGTGAGGGACTCGGCAAGCTCGGCAAGGATCATCGGGGTCCTATAGGCGGCACGCCCCAGCATCAGCCCGGCAAAACGCGACTTCTCGGCAAGCGCCGTCCCGGCATTGTCGAGGCCGCCATTCAGGATGATCTCCAGATCCGGCCTCCGCGCGGCAAGACGGGCCGCGCGGTCATAATCGAGCGGCGGGATGTCACGGTTTTCCTTCGGGCTGAGACCGTTCAGCCAGGCCTTTCTCGCATGCAGATAGATCACCCCGACACCGGCATCCGCGACAGCGTCGACAAACTCATCCAGCCCCGCCTCCGGATCCATGTCGTCGATGCCGATGCGGCATTTGACGGTGACGGGAAGACCGGTCGCATCGCTCATCGCGGCCACGCAGTCTGCTACGAGCGCGGGCTCCGCCATCAGGCAGGCGCCAAACCGGCCCGACTGCACACGATCGGAAGGGCAGCCGACATTCAGGTTGATCTCGACATAGCCGTAGTCGGCAGCAAGCCGGGTTGCCTCGGCAAGCTTTCTCGGATGGCTGCCGCCAAGCTGAAGCGCCACCGGAACGCCGGCCTCCACATCCTGAGGCGCCTGCCCCAGCAGCCTGTCGCGGTCGCCATGCAAAACCGCGTCTGCAGTCACCATCTCGGTGAAGAGCAGCGCGTCAGGCGCGATGTGGCGATGAAAATGCCGGCAATGCCGGTCTGTCCAGTCCATCATCGGCGCGACGCAAAGCCGCCTGTCCGGCGATATGGTTTCCGTGAAATGCGATGTCATGGCGCCGTTATATCCCAACTCGTGGCGAGAGGCCACATCATGTCGCCGACAGACAGCTGCAGTTACAGCAGATCAAACGGATTTCGCCCGCGGGCGTCCTGGATGGCCAGAACATAGGCATCGGGGTCGATCTCGAGTTCGCGCGCAAGTCGGCCCTCGACAGCGTCGCGTTCAGCCCAGCCATCGCCGTCCGCACCGCCGACCACCGGCCGCCAGGCATAGCTGCCGTCGAATTCCAGCGCACGCGCAAGAAGCCTGTGGCTGCCGTCAAGCCGGTCGATATGGACAAGGATCGCGCCTGCCTCAGCATTGCCGCGGCGGAGCACCACACAGTCGATGAGCTCGGACATGGCGACGCGAAGCGCCGCCGCCACCAGCATGTCGGTTTTCAGACGTGATGTCATATGTCGGTCCGCAGCCTAGAAATCGCTGCAGCGGCCCTTCTGTTCCCAGTCGCCATAGCGTGTCGGCTCCGGCCCTTTCGGACCATTGACCTCGCGCGGCACGGCATCTGCGGTCTCGCCGGCAGATTCATCCTTCACCTTTTCGGTGGCGGTGGTTTCGGCATCTGTCTTGTCAGTCTGCATGTTTCCCTATATGCCCCGTGGCATGGCCAAAGACAAGACGGACCCGAAGTCGGCCCCGCCGACAGACGCGAAAAGCGGACTCGCAAGCCGCCATGCCGCCTATGAGATCCTTCGGAGCGTCGGATCGGGGCGCCATCTTGATGATGCGTTACGGCTCGCCGACGACCAGCCGCAGCGCGACCGCGCCTTCGTCAGGATGCTGGTGACGACAGCGTTTCGCCGCCGGGGGCAGATCGACAGCATCCTCGACCAGGTGCTGACAAAGCGTCCGGGGGGGCGAAGCCAGGATGCCATCGAAATACTCCGCCTCGGCGTTGCACAGCTGCTGTTCCTCGATACCGAGCCGCATGCCGCCGTCGACAGTACGGTCGAACTCATGCGTGGCCTCGGCTTTGACCGGTTGACAGGCCTTGCAAATGCCGTGATGCGCCGGGTTTCACGGGAAGGTGGAGAGCTTCTCGACAGAACCAGCATCGACGATAATTTGCCGCCCTGGATCCGGGACAGCTGGTGTCACGCCTATGGCGAAGAGAGGACCCGCCGGACAACGGAACTGGCGATGCGGCCGCCGCAGCTCGACATTACCCCGGCACGCGACGCCGACAGCTGGGCGCGACGCCTGAACGGGACCCTGATCGACAACCGCACTGTCCGACGGGCGTTCGATGGCGACCCGACGCAGCTTGACGGCTTTGCCGATGGTGCGTGGTGGATTCAGGATGCCGCCGCTGCCCTTCCGGCAAGCCTGTTCGGCGCTTTGCATGGGAAACGGGTGATCGACCTCTGCGCCGCACCTGGCGGCAAGACGGCGCAGCTCATCGCCGCTGGCGCGCACGTCACGGCAGTGGACACGTCGGAACGACGGCTTCGCGTGCTTCGGCGCAATCTGAAACGTCTCGGAATGGACGCAACATGCGTGCAGGCCGACGGGCGCAAATTCAGCCCAACCGAACAGGTCGATGCGGTGTTGATCGACGCGCCATGCTCGGCCACCGGAACGCTGCGCCGCCGCCCCGACGTGCTGATGCACCGGACACCAGACGATGTGGCGACGCTGACAGGAACGCAGCGCGAGCTGCTGGAAGCCGCTTCCACATGGATAAAGCCAGGCGGCTGCCTTATTTACGCCACCTGCTCGCTGCAGCATGATGAAGGTGAAGACGTCATCGATGGCGTTGTTCAGGACAGCAGGCTCGGCCTCACCATCGACCCGGTCACCACACAGGAAGCGGGATGCTTCCATCCCGCCCTGACCAGGGACGGCACGCTTCGTGTCGTTCCGGCCGATTTCGCCGCAATGGGCGGTGTTGACGGCTTTTACATCGCGCGGCTGAAAAAAGGGCAATGATGACATTTCGCCGGACATATGCGCCATGAACGCTCGGGGCGGCGAGACATCTTCAGGCCCACCAATGCGGCTGTCGGCTCCCGAACGGCTATACCGGCGAAGCGGCCTTTTCCGCTGGCGTCTGAGAGGTTCAGGCGCCGGCAAGCTGCGTGCCGGGCTTCAGGACCCATGGCGCGGCGATGCAGCCCTTGGCGCCGAGCTGAGTGCCGGGCGAACACAACCCGACCGCGATCCCGAGACCTGGGCAGCTTTCGGCTGGCTTCGCGATCTTCGCGCGGATGGCAGTAATGAGGCACGCGCGCGAACACGCGATCTGATCGCAAGCTGGATCTCGCAGAACCAGAGCTGGCGCCTCCCCGACTGGCGCCCAGACCTGATGGGCCAGCGTCTCGCCATGCTCGCCATGAATTTCGGCTGGTACGGCGACTCCGCCGATGAAGCATTCCAACGCAGGCTGGCAGCCTCGGTTGAAATGCAGATCCGCTGTCTTGCCATCGACTGGCGCCGGATGAAACTGGTCGACGACCAGGTCGGCGCGCTTCGCGGCATCGCACTTGCCGAGGCCGCCATGAGCGGCGATGCGGACCGGATTGAGGCACTTCTCGATATGCTGATGCCGAAGCTCGAAACGCTTGTTCTTGACGATGGCGGTCACGCCAGCCGGATGCCGGATCGCCAGGTGATGCTGATGCGCCGCCTTGTCGAAACCCGCATCGCGACAAGCCTAGTCGGCGCTGACGGGACAAGGCTCAGCGAGACAATCGACCGGATGGGCGGCATCCTCAGGATGTGGCGCCACGGTGACGGTCGGGTCGCCCATTTCAACGGCGGCGGCGGTATCGCAGCCGAGACTGTCGAGCAGACGCTGCTTCGCGCCGGCACGCGAAGCAAGACCATCCAGCAGGCGCCCTACAGCGGTTTCCTGCGACTGGGAAGCGGACGCACCGTCGTGATCATGGATGCCGGCGAACCGGCGACAAACGAGGACGGCGCGGTCAGTGGCTTCGGCACACTCGGCTTCGAGATGAGTGTCGGCCCGACACGACTTGTCGTGAACTCCGGCCAGATGATGCGAGATCCCACATTGCGGAAGGTCATGTGCTCGACCGCCGCGCATTCGACGCTCGGGCTCGACAACCAGAATTCGACGCGGCCACTGGACGGGCGCGTGGCACGGGTGTCCGGGGTCGAGGTCGGTGAAGCGCAGGGCGGGCTGCTGGCTGTCGCGTCGCATGACGGTTTCGAGGCCTCGCACGGCATCATCCACCATCGCAAGCTCTACCTGCGTACCGGCGGGGCCAATCTTCGCGGCGCCGACACACTGGAATATACCGGTGCCCCGGGGGAGATTCCGGCCCTCGCCAACATCCGCTTTCACCTTCATCCACGGGTGACCGCCGCGCAACTGGCCAACGGCGCCGTTCTCATGAAGATCCGCGGAAGCCGCGTCGGATGGACCTTCAAGGCGTCCGGCGGCACTGTCGAGGTCGACAATTCCGTCTATTTTGAAGACGGGGTCCGACAGGCAAGCCAGCAGATCCTCGTCAAGGCGGTGATTGGCGACATCCGCACCACAGGCGCGCATGAAATCAAATGGGCTTTCCAGCGAAGCTCGCAATAGAGCATCGTCAGGGCGCAAGAGTTCGAATTGCCAACCGGCATCCGTTTTGCCATAAGGCAACCCCCATCACCGCCTTCCAAAGCCGGAGTGATCCAGCATGACAAAACGACGTGCCCTACTTTCCGTTTCAGACAAGACGGGACTGATCGAATTCGCCAGGGGACTGGCAGCGCACGGATATGAGATTCTATCGACCGGCGGCACGGCGGGCGCGCTTCGCGATGCCGGGCTTTCCGTGACCGACGTTTCGCAGGTGACAGGGTTTCCGGAAATCATGGACGGCAGGGTCAAGACGCTTCATCCGGCGATCCACGGCGGAATTCTGGCGCGTCGCGACAATGAACGGCACCGTCAGGCCATGGCGGATCAGGGCATTGCGGGAATCGACCTTCTGGCGGTCAATCTTTACCCGTTCGAGGAACAGCGTGCGAAAACCGACGATTTTGGAACCCTGATCGAGAATATCGACATCGGCGGACCGGCGATGCTGCGCGCGGCAGCAAAGAACCATGAATTCGTGACCGTCATCTGCGACCCACGCGATTATGAGGTCGTGCTGGCGGAACTTGACGGGAATGGAGAGATCGACGGTGCCACGCGGCGGCGCCTTGCCGGGCGCGTCTTTGCGCGCACCGCAGCCTATGACGGCGCGATTGCGGACTGGATTGCCGGCAGTGAGGCCGGCGAGTCGATTCACCTTGACGGGCGGCGACTGCAGGAACTTCGTTACGGCGAAAACCCGCATCAGAAGGCGGCACTCTACGCGGCGGGACGTTCACGGCCGGGTGTTGCGGGTGCCTCGCAGGTTCAGGGAAAGCCGCTCTCCTACAACAATATCAATGATACCGATGCCGCATTCGAGCTTGCGGCCGAGTTCACCGAACCGACCATTGCCATCATCAAGCATGCAAACCCGTGCGGCGTCGCCAGCGCGGCCATGCTTCACGATGCCTGGGAGGCCGCGCTTGCCGCCGACCCGGTCAGCGCCTTCGGCGGCATTGTCGCCGCCAACAGGCCGATCGACGCCGAAACGGCGCGCCGGATCACCGGAATCTTCACCGAAGTCGTGATTGCCCCCGCAGCCGACGATGAGGCTCTTGAGATACTTGGCAAAAAACAGAACCTTCGGCTTCTTCTGACAGGCGGCATGCCGGACCCTGACGAAAACGCCCTGAAGATAAAATCTGTCAGCGGCGGGTTCCTTGCCCAGTCACGCGACAATGGCCGGGTCGGCCTTGAGGATCTGCGGATCGTGACCTCGACACAGCCGAACGAAAACCAGCTTGCCGACATGATGTTCGCCTGGCGTGTCGTCAAGCATGTGAAGTCTAACGCCATCGTCTTTGCCCGCGACAATTGCACCGTCGGTGTCGGCGCCGGCCAGATGAGCCGTGTCGACTCGGCCCGCATTGCCGCGCGAAAAGCTCAGGACACGGCAGCGCACCGCGGATGGGATGCACCGCGAACCATCGGCAGCGTTGCAGCCTCCGACGCCTTTTTCCCCTTCGCCGACGGGCTGGCTGTCCTGATCGAGGCCGGTGCCACGGCAGTCATCCAGCCAGGTGGCTCGAAAGCCGACGACGAGGTGATCGCCGCCGCCGACAAGGCTGGCATCGTGATGGCGCTGACCGGCATGCGCCACTTCAATCACTGAGACCCGCTTTCACGCAATCGGCGCGCGGTCCTGTACCAGCTTCCAGACCTTTCGCATCAATGTCGGCAGGCTTGCCGGGCGGACAGGTTTCCATTGCTCGCCGTCGCCCCTGCCGTCGATCCGTGCCACCGCGACCTGCATGGTCAGCGCGAAATGCGTGAACACATGCTCGACACTGTCCTCAAGAAGCCGCCAGTCGGCATCGAAGGGTGCCGCCGCCAGCGGGGCGGCGGGATCGACAGGCGGGTCGTAGGGCGTCCAGCCGGCTGACGGAAAGGCGGACATGCCGCCAAGCATGCCTGTTTCGGGCCGCACCATCATGAAGGCCTGGCCAATTTCATCCCTTGCGACGAAAGCCACACCCTCGCGACGCGGCTTCTGTTTTTTCGGTGCCTTTACAGGCCACACCTCCGGCGTTCCGGCGACGCGCGCCGCACAGCCATCAGCCAGCGGACAGCCAAGGCATCCCGGGTTTCGCGGCGTGCAGACGGCATTGGCGAAATCCATCAGCGCCTGCGGAAAGTCCGAAGGCCGCTCCCGCGGCAGGACCGAGTCATAACGCGCGCCGATTTCGGCCTTTGCTGCCGGCAGTGGTGTCGAGATTGCGAAGTAACGCGCCAGCACCCGTTCAATATTGCCGTCAACAACAGTTGTGCGTTCACCGAAGGCAATTGCGGCGACAGCACCTGCCGTGTAGGGGCCAATGCCGGGAAGATCGCGCAGCCCGTCAGCCTTATCCGGGAAACGGCCGCCATGTTCGTGACAGACTGTGATCGCCGCCCGATGGAGATTGCGGGCCCGCGCATAATATCCAAGCCCAGCCCAAGCCGCCATGACCTCGTCCTGGTCAGCGGCTGCGAGGTCGCAGACGGTCGGCCAACGACGCGTGAATTCGAGGAAATAGGGGATCACGGTGGCAACCACCGTCTGCTGCAGCATGATCTCGGACAGCCACACATGGTAAGGCGGCGCAAGCTCCGGCCAGCGACGGCGCCAGGGAAGCGTCCGCCCGTGGCGGTCATACCAGGAAAACACGGCTGTCGAAGGGAAAGCGGTCGTACCCATGGCCCGCAGACTGGCATAGCGCACC
>JAYYLR010000028.1:0-20312 GCA_036143955.1 Pseudomonadota bacterium
CGCGAAATCATCGAGACGGCGGTGGCAAAGGCGCCGTCAAGCTTCACCCTGACCCCGACCAACCCGGCCCGGGCGCTGACCGTCGGCGGCAATCACATCCATTTCGGCCTGGTGTCGGGCGCGCCGAACGCGCACGACATCCGCGGTGGCCGCCGAAGCGGCAATTTCGACGATTACAGGAAGCTGATGAAGCTCGGCCAGAGTTTCAACGTCATCCATTTCTTCGGCAACCAGACGCTGGCGCCGAACGACCTTCCGGTGAACACCCGGCATCTTGACACGACCTTCGTCAACCTGACGCTGACCGACAAGGTGTTCCTGTCGATGTCGATTGGCGCCGGACGGGTGCGCGACGCGGCGCGGCTGACGGCGATCGCGCGTGGCTTGACAATGGACCAGCTTGCCGCGGACCCGAGCAGCATCACCAACATCAACATCAATTCGCCGCGCAAGCTTGATACCGAGATGGCGTCGGCGGCGATGGCGATGGCCGAGATGGGGCAGGCGGCGGTGATCACGCCCTTCACGCTGATGGGGGCGATGACTCCGGTGACGCTGGCGGCGGCGCTGGCGCAGCAGAATGCCGAGGCGCTGTTCGGGATCGCGATGACGCAGCTTGTCCGCCCCGGGGCGCCGGTGGTCTATGGCGGCTTCACCTCGAATGTCGACATGAAGACCGGCGCGCCGGCCTTCGGCACGCCCGAAAACACGCTTGCCAACATCGCCGGCGGCCAGCTGGCGCGGCGCTACGGCCTTCCTTACAGGACAAGCGCCTGCAGCGCCTCGAACGCCGTCGATGCGCAGGCGGTGTGGGAAACGCAGATGGCGCTGTGGGGCGCGGTCACCGGCCATGGCAACCTGATCTATCATTCGGCGGGATGGGGCGAAGGCGGCCTTGTCGCCGATTTCGAGAAGCTGATCGTCGATTGCGAGATGCTCCAGGCGATGTCGGAATTCCTCGAGCCGCGAAGCTTCACCGACGCCGATTTCGGTTTCGACGCGCATGACGAGGTGGCGCCGGGCGGCCATTTCTTCGGCGCCGCGCACACGATGGAACGCTACCAGTCGGCCTTCTACAGCCCGTTCCTGTCCGACTGGTCTAACAACGAGAACTGGCGCGACGCCGGCGCGCGGACGACGACCGAACGCGCCATGGAGATCTGGCCGAAGATCATCGAGGCCTATGAGCCGCCGGCGATGGACCCGGCGCGTATCGAGGAAATGCAGGCCTATATCGCCACGAGGCGCGAGGCCATCGGCAGCGACGAACCCTAGGCTGGCCGGGCTGTGCGGGACCCGCGCCCGTGCCCTCTTCCGCCCTGCCGCAGCTTGCGATTTTGCGAAAAACGGCTACATTCACCGCAATCGAATTCTGCCAAAATCGGGGACCAGATCATGACATTGATGCATTATATCGGCGGCGCCGAAGTCGCCGGCACCAGCGGGCGCGAACAGGACGTCTTCAATCCGGCCACCGGCGCGGCGACGACATCCGTGCCGCTGGCAAGCACGGCCGAGGTCGGCACGGCGGTGGCGGCGGCGAAAGCGGCGCTTCCCGGCTGGGCCGACACGCCGGCCGCGAAACGCGCGCAGGTGATGTTCAATTTCCGCGATCTCGTCAGGAAGAATCTCGACGAGCTGGCGACGCTGATCTCCTCGCAGCACGGCAAGACCTTCGACGATGCGAAGGGCGAGATGGCGCGCGGCATCGAGGTTGTCGAGTTCGCCTGCGGCATCCCGCACGCGCTGAAGGGCGAGTATTCGCCGCAGGTCGCCGGCGGGGTCGACAGTTACTCGATGCGGCAGCCTGTCGGCGTCGTCGCCGGTATCACCCCGTTCAACTTTCCGGCCATGGTCCCGATGTGGATGTTCCCGATGGCGCTTGCCTGCGGCAACACCTTCATCCTGAAACCCTCGGAGCGCGACCCGGGCGCGCCGATGCTTCTGGCCATGCTGCTGTCCGAGGCCGGGCTTCCAGACGGCGTGTTCAATGTCGTCCATGGCGACAAGGAGGCCGTCGACGCGATCCTCGACCATGAGGATATCGGCGCCATCAGCTTTGTCGGCTCGACCGCGATCGGCCATTACATCTATTCGCGCGGCTGCGCCAATGGCAAGCGGGTGCAGGCGCTGTGCGGGGCCAAGAACCACATGATCATCATGCCCGACGCCGACATGGACCAGGCCGTCGACGCGGCGATGGGCGCGGCCTACGGCTCGGCCGGCGAGCGCTGCATGGCGATCTCGGCCGTGCTGGCTGTCGGCGACGAGACGGCCGACCGGTTCGTCTCGCAGCTGGCGCCGAAGGTGCGGGCCCTGAAGATTGGCCAGTATGACGAGCCCGGCGTCGAGATGGGCCCGGTCATCACCGCCGCCGCCAAGGAGCGGATCGAGGGCTATATCGACCAGGGCGAGAAGGACGGCGCCGAGGTCGTTGTCGACGGGCGCGGGCTTCGCCTTCAGGGCTATGAGGACGGCTTCTTCGTCGGCGGCACGCTTCTCGACCGGGTGACCCCCGACATGTCGGTCTATCGCGACGAGATCTTCGGGCCGGTGCTCTCGGTGCTCCGCCCCGATTCCTACGAGCAGGCGCGCCAGCTCGTCATCGACCATGAATACGGCAACGGCACCGCCATCTTCACCCGCGACGGCGACACCGCCCGCGACTTCGCCGGCAACGTCAATGTCGGCATGGTCGGCGTCAATGTGCCGATTCCGGTTCCGGTGGCCTATCACAGCTTCGGCGGATGGAAGGCGTCGCTGTTCGGCGACCATTCGATCCACGGCATGGAAGGCGTGCGCTTCTACACCCGGCTGAAGACGGTCACCTCGCGCTGGCCGAGCGGCATCAAGGAAGGCGCCGTGTTCAATTTCAGCGCCGGAAGCGACGTCTGACCGCGCGCTCATCCCCGCCATTCGGGCCGCCCCGCGCCAGCCGCCGGGCGGCCTTTTTCATGCCCGCACCAAATCCGCCCTCCGTCCTGAGGCGAATTATTGGCCGGCCCTAGCCTGACCGCCTGACATGACTGACGGAAAGGACAGACAATGACCAACGGTAAGAGACCGGCCAACCCGGTCGGCTGGTTCGAGATCTATGTCGCCGAGATGGACCGCGCGAAGGCCTTCTACGCCGACGTCGTCGGCGCCGGGTTCAGCGCCGCGCCGGTGGCAGGCGAAGGGCCGGATGCCGGCATGGAGATGGTGTTTTTCGACGCTGATGACGGTGCCGGCGAGGATGCCCCCGGCGCGCCCGGCGCACTTGTGCGGCACCCGATGCGCCCGCCGGAACTTCACGGCACGCTGGTCTATTTCAGCGTCGACGACTGCGGCGCCGCGGCGGCGCGCGCCCCCGCCCCCGGCAGCAAGATCTATGTCGAGAAACAGTCGATCGGCGAGATGGGGTTCATCGCCATCGTCGGCGACAGCGAGGGCAACAGCATCGGCCTCCACAGCTGGGTGTGAGGCAGGGTTCCTACAGCAGCACCTTGCCCGGGTTCAGAAGGTTGTGCGGGTCGAGCGCCGCCTTTATCGCCTTCATCATCTCGTAGGCTACCGGGTCCTTCAGCCTTTTCATGTCCTGCTGCTTGTCGGTGCCGATGCCGTGCTCGGCGCTGATCGAGCCGCGCCATTTCACCACCGTGTCGCGCACCGCGTCCTTGATCGCGGCGACCTCGTCCGGGCATTCCGACGGGTCGCGGTCATAGGGGCGGGCGTTGATGTGAAGATTGCCGTCGCCCATATGGCCGAAGGCGACGCAGAACGGCCCCGGCGCGATGGCGGCGAAGGCGGCCTCCATGTCGGCGATCGCCCCCGGAAGGTCCGACACCTGGAAGCTGATGTCGTTCATCACCCAGTTGCCGTGCATCTGCATGGCGTCCAGCGTGCCCTCGCGCATGGCCCAGAAATTCAGCCGCTGCGCCGCCGAGCGCGCGATCACCGCGTCATGGATCAGCTCCGCCTCGAAGGCGTCGGCAAGGATCGATTCAAGCTGCGATTCCAGCGCCACCGTGCCGTCGGCGCCGATCTCGGCATCCTCCTTCGTCGCCGCGCCGATCTCCATCAGCACCGCAAGATCGGGCGCCTCCTCGAACGGGGCGGTGACATGGTCGAGATATTTCACCGGAAGCTCGTACATCAGCCTGCCGATCAGCTCGAACGCCTCGATGCGGCCGCCGGTACGCGCCTGCGTCATGTTCATCAGCTCCAGCGCCGCGTCGACGTCGCGGACCTTGACCATCGCCGTTGCCTGCGCCAGCGGCGGCGGCACCAGCTTCAGGCTCGCCGCGGTGATGATGCCGAGCGTGCCTTCCGATCCGACCATCAGATTTACCAGGTCATAGCCGGTGTTGTTCTTCTTCAGCGCCGGCAGAAGGTCCATCACCTCGCCGGACGCCGTCACCACCTCGAGCCCCATGCACAGCGCCCGCGCGCTGCCGTGGCGGATGACGTTCAGCCCACCGGCATTGGTGCCGAGCGCGCCGCCGATCTGCGCCGTGCCCTTGGCCCCGAAGACAAGCGGGAACATCAGCCCCTCGGCCTCTACCGCCTGATGCAGGTTCTGGATGATGCAGCCTGCCTCGGCGACCATATACATGCCGGCCCGGTCGATCCGGCGCACCCTGTTCATCCGCTCCAGCGACAGCAGGACGACCTGGTCCTCGGCGCGCGCCACGGTGCCGCCGGAAAGGCCGGAATTGCCGCCGAACGGGATCACCGGCGTGCGGGTTTCGGCGCACAGCTTCATCACCGCCGCGACCTCGGCCGTCTCGCCGGGGCGCACGACGATGGCGGGCGCCGATTCCTTGGTGCCGAGCCAGTCGCTCTGGTAGCGGCTGTCGATTGTGTCGCCGCGCTGCACATGCGCGGCGCCGCAGATCGCGGCAAATTGCGAGGCAAGATCGATCAGTCGCACGTCATCCATGGCAAGCTCCCTCCGTCACCATGCCTGTTACCGGTATGACGCTAGCACAGGCCGGGCGCCAAATGCACCCGCCACCGGCCGCACCGGACCACTGGCCGCAGAGCGGCCCCTAATCGCACAGAGATTCCAGCCGCAGCAGCGCGATCCGGTGCACCTGCCCGACGGCGGTGCTGAACTCGGTGTCCGGGTCATTGCCGATGCGGCGTTCGAAAGCGTCGAGTATGGCGGCGCGGTCGAGGCCCTTCACGGCGATGATGAAGGGGTGGCCGAAGCTGTCCGAATAGCGGGCGTTCAGCTCGGTGAATCGCGCGAATTCGGCGGGCGTGCACCGGTCGAGGCCGGCTCCGGCCTGCTCGGATTTCGATTCGGCCGTCAGCCCGTCAGCCACCGCCAGCTTTCCGGCGAGCTCCGGATGCGCGCGAAGAAGCGCGAGGCGCCTTTCATGCGGCGCGGCATCGACAACGCCGCGCATGCGGGCGGCGAAATGCGCCAGATTCCCGTCCTCCGGCCCCAGACCCTCGTCCCACAGCGCTGCCGCGACCCAGGGCGAATGTTCGTAGATGCCGCCGAAGCACGCCATGAAATCGGTTTGCGTCATACTGTCCGGCGGGGTGGGAAAGCTTGTGTTCGACATGGTGTCGGCGTGGCCTCGAAGGGTGGAATCGGCTGGTTTGTCGCGGTCCAGATTGGTCAAATTTGTTTGCCTCTTCAATGCATAATTGGCACTCTTCGGGCAGTTTTGCTTGCTTCAACAGCCAGAAAGGACGGGCCGCGATGGGCCGCCTGACAACGCATGTACTCGATACCGCGGCAGGACGTCCTGCCGCCGGCCTCCGGATCGACCTCCATCGCGTAGAGGGCGGGGCGCGGGAAGCGCTTGTCTCGGTGACGACGAATGGCGACGGCCGCGTCGACGGGCCGTTGCTGGCCGACGACGCCTTCACGGCCGGGCGGTACGAGCTGGTGTTTCACGCCGCCGCCTATCTGCGGGCCGGCGGAACGGCGTTGCCCGACACGCCCTTTCTCGACGAGATCGTGATTGCCTTCGGCATCGACAATGCCGACCAGCACTACCATGTGCCGCTTCTTCTCTCGCCCTATGGCTATTCAACCTATCGCGGAAGCTGACGCGGGGCGGACCATGCGCGAGGACATCACCTTCATTCTGAACAACCAGGTCGAAAAGGTCAGCGGCCTTTCCGGCGATACGACGCTTCTGAACTGGCTTCGGCAGACGAAGAAGCTGACCGGCTCGAAGGAAGGCTGCGGCGAGGGCGACTGCGGGGCCTGCACGGTCGCCGTGGCGCGGCCGCGGGCCGACGGCGCGATGCGCTGGCAGCCGGTCAATGCCTGCATCCTGTTCATGGGCATGCTTGAGGGGGCGTCTGTCACCACCGTCGAGGGGATCCGGCCCGAGGGCAAGGGCGCGCCCGACCTTCATCCCTGCCAGCAGGTGATGGTCGATCAGCACGCCTCGCAATGCGGTTTCTGCACGCCCGGCTTCGTGATGTCGCTGTTTGCCGCCTGGTGCAATGGCGACGGGCTGGCGCCGGCCGAGATCGACACCACGCTTGCCGGCAACCTGTGCCGCTGTACCGGATACCGGCCGATTGTCGACGCCGCTGCCGCCCTGCCGCGGCGCGCCATACCGCCGCGCTGGGAGACGCGCCGCCGCGAGACCGAGGCCGGCCTGATGGCGGCCATAGCGCATGACGAAACGGTCCGCCTTGGTGACGGGACATGCAGTTTCATCGCGCCGACAAGCAGCGACGGGTTCGCCCGCGCCTATGCGCAGGCGCCCGACGCGACGATTGTTTCCGGCGCCACGGATGTCGGCCTCTGGGTGACGAAGCAGAACCGGAAAATGCCGCAGATGCTCTGGACCGGGCGTGTCGCCGGCTTCGACGAGATTCGCCGGAGCGGCGCGCACTGGCGGATCGGCCCCGCCGTGACGCACCAGCAGGCGATGCCGGTTCTTTCCGAAGGCCGGCCCGACCTTGCCGAGGTGATGCGCCGTTTCGGCTCGGCGCAGGTGCGCGCCAGCGGCACCGTCTGCGGCAATATCGCCAACGGATCGCCGATCGGCGATCTGTCGCCGATGCTGATCGCGCTGGCTTCCGAGGTCGAGCTGACCGGCCCGGCCTCGAACCGGCTGCTGCCGCTCGAGGATTTCTTTGTCGATTACGGCAAGCAGGACCGCGCCGCCGACGAATTCGTGTCGGCGCTTCTGGTGCCGGCGACGGCGACGCCGCTTTTCCGCGCCTACAAGATTTCAAAGCGGTTCGACCAGGATATCTCGGCCGTTCTCGGTGCCTTCAGCATCACCGT
Organism: Pseudomonadota bacterium; assembly: GCA_036143955.1. Classification (GTDB taxonomy): domain Bacteria; phylum Pseudomonadota; class Alphaproteobacteria; order Puniceispirillales; family Puniceispirillaceae; genus UBA8309. The sequence continues at coordinate 7,250 of JAYYLR010000028.1, forward strand.
CTCGGAGGGTGTTGTCACCTCGGCGAGGCTTGCCTTCGGCGGCATGGCGGCGACGCCGAAACGGGCGACAACGGCCGAGGCCACGCTTGTCGGCGCGCCGCTGGAGCCGGCCAGTTTCGAAGCCGCGGCGGCGGCGCTCGACACCGACTTCAAACCCATCGGCGACATGCGCGCTTCGGCGGACTACCGCCGGCAGGTGGCGGCGAACCTGCTGCTGAAATACGGCCTCGACCTGACCGGTGCCGCGGTACCGCGCCTGACCGGCGCCGCGCCCGTTCTGGCCGGGCCTGCCGCATCCGGTGCCGTGTGATGACGGCCGCCGCCCCGAGCGGGGATATCCGCACCGCGCTCCGGCATGACAGCGCGCACAAGCATGTGACGGGCGATGCCGTCTATGTCGACGACATCCGCGTCCCCGACGACACGCTTGTCGTTCTGATCGGGCAGAGCCCGCATGCCCATGCCCGAATCCTCGACATCGACCTGTCGCGCGTTGCGAGATCGCAGGGCGTGGTAGCGGTGCTGACCCATGCCGACATTCCGGGGCGCAATGACTGCAGCCCGGTCTATGGTGACGACCCGATCCTTGCAGAGACGGTGGTCAGCTATGTCGGGCAGGCCGTGTTCGCCGTCGTCGCCGAGACGATGCGCGCGGCGCGCGACGCGCTGGCCCATGCCGTGGTGACCTACGAGCCGCTTTCGGCGGTGCTGACAATCGACCAGGCGATGCGCGAAGGCTCTTGGCTCGGGCCTTCGGCAACGATGGAGAGCGGCACACCCGACGCGGCGATCGCCGCCGCGCCGCTGCGGCTTTCCGGGCGGATCGAGATCGGCGGGCAGGAACATTTCTATCTCGAGGGGCAGGCGGCGCTGGCAATCCCGGGCGAGGATCGCGACGTGACGCTTTACTGCTCGACGCAGCACCCCTCCGAAATCCAGCACAAGGCGGCCGAATGCCTGGGGCTTGCCAGCCATGCCGTCACTGTCGAGACGCGGCGCATGGGCGGCGCCTTCGGCGGCAAGGAAAGCCAGGGCAATCTTCCGGCGCTGCTGGCGGCGCTGGCGGCGCACAGGACCGGCCGCCCGGCGAAGACCGTCTATGACCGGGACGACGATTTCATGCTGACGGGCAAGCGGCATGATTTCCGGATCGATTACGATGTCGGGTTCGACGCCGAGGGCCGGATCGAGGCCGTTCTGTTCGAGCAGGCGCTTCGCTGCGGCATGTCCTGGGACCTGTCCGAGGCGATTGCGGCACGCGCCATGTGCCATGCCGACAACGCCTACCATATCCCGCATGTGCGGGTGGTCTCGCACCGCTGCCGGACGAACACGCAGTCGAACACGGCCTTCCGGGGCTTTGGCGGGCCGCAGGGGATGATCGGCATCGAGCGGGTGATCGACCAGGTGGCGCATCATCTCGGGCTCGACCCGCTTGTCGTGCGGCAGCGCAATTTCTACGCGCACAAATTCGCCGCCGCGGCGGCAAAGGGGCGGACGCCCTACGGCCAGACCGTCGAGGACTGCATCCTTCAGGACATCGTCCCGAAGCTTGCGGACAGCGCCGATTACGCCGCGCGGCGGGTGGAGATCGACGGCTTCAACCGGGACGGCGGCATGATCCGCCGCGGCATCGCGCTGACGCCGGTCAAGTTCGGGATTTCCTTCAACACCACCTTCCTCAATCAGGCCGGCGCACTGGTCCATGTCTATGGTGACGGCTCGGTGCATCTGAACCATGGCGGCACCGAGATGGGGCAGGGGCTGAACACCAAGGTGGCGCAGATCGTGGCGCATGAATTCCAGGTCGGCTTCGAGACCGTGAAGATCACCGCCACGACGACAGGCAAGGTTCCGAACACATCGGCAACGGCGGCGTCCTCCGGAACCGACCTCAACGGCATGGCGGCGCAGGCGGCGGCGCGGACGATCAAGGGCCGGATGCGGGCCCATCTTGCCGAGCTTCACCAGTGCAACCCTGATTCGGTGACCTTCACCAACGGACGCGTCCGCGCCGGCGCGGCCGAGATGAGTTTCGCCGAGGCGGCGAAGACCTGCTATCTGGGGCGGGTATCGCTGTCATCGACCGGGTTCTACGCCACCCCGAAGATCCACTGGGACAAGGCGCGGAGCCGCGGCCGCCCGTTCTATTATTACGCATACGGCGCCGCGGTGAGCGAGGTCGCCGTCGACCTTCTGACAGGCGAGAACAGGATCCTGCGGACCGACATCCTTCATGACGCCGGACGCTCGCTGAACCCGGCGATCGATACCGGCCAGATCGAGGGCGGTTTCGTCCAGGGCGCCGGCTGGCTGACGACCGAGGAGCTTGTCTGGGACGGCGCCGGACGGCTTCGCACCCACGCGCCCTCGACCTACAAGATCCCCGCCTGCGCCGACCGCCCGCTGGTGTTCAATGTGGCGCTTTTCGAGGATGGCGAGAACATCGAGGACACCATCCACAAGTCGAAGGCCGTCGGCGAGCCGCCGCTGATGCTCGGCATCTCGGTGCTGATGGCGCTGTCGCATGCGCTGGAATCGGTCGGCGACGCCTATCCGATGCTTGACGCGCCGGCGACGCCGGAGCGGCTCTGCCTTGCGGCGCGGCGGCTTGGCGGCCCGGGCGTGCGGCTCGGAGACGGCTGATGGCAGGATGGATCGATGTCGCCCGCGACCTGATCGGTCGCGAGGGTGCGGTGGTGCGGGCCAGTCTTGTCGGAGTCAGGGGGTCGGCGCCGCGCGAGGCCGGGGCGATGATGCTGATCAGCAGGACATCGATCTGGCAGACCATCGGCGGCGGCACGCTGGAATTCGAGATCATGGCCGGCGCGCGCGACCTGATCGCGGCGCCCGACGCCCCCTGGCGCCGGAAGGTGATTACCGCCGCGCTCGGCCCGGATATGGGTCAGTGCTGCGGCGGTCAGGTGCGGGTTCTTCTGGAACGCTTCGGCGGTGCCGAGGACGCAACGCTGGCGGCGCTCCAGACCTGCAATGTTCTGGCGCATCCGCTGTCCGGCGACGGCCCGCTGACAGACGGCGGTGACGCTGTGCCGGGGCGTGACGGCGATGTTTTCGTGGCGCCGGTCGCGCTTCCCGGGCGGCCGCTTTTCCTCTATGGGGCCGGGCATATCGGGCGGGCGCTGGCGCCGCATCTTGTGGCGCTTCAGTTCGACCTCCACTGGGTCGATATTGCCGAGGACAGGTTCCCGGACACGGTCCCGGCCGGGGCACGGCGCGTCGTCGCCACCGACCCGACGGTGATCGCCGCGCACGCCCCGGGCGACGCCTTCCATCTTGTCATCACGCACAACCACGCGCTTGACGAGGCGATCTGCCACCGCGTCCTCAGCGGCGACGGCTTCGCGCGGCTCGGCCTGATCGGCTCGGCGACAAAGGCGGCACGGTTCCGCTCGCGGCTCGGCAGGGCGGGGGTGGACGACGCGGCGCTGGACAGGCTTGTCTGCCCGGTCGGGCTTCCCGAGATCACCGGCAAGCATCCGGCGCGGGTGGCGCTGTCGATTGCCGCCGGAACGGCTGTCTGGCAGCAGGAATTGGACGAAAACGGCTGATGCTGGCAAACTGGCGCCCACTGCCTTTCCGAGGGGAACCCGATGATCGACTATATCTGGATGTGGTCCGAATTTCTGGTGCGCTGGCTTCACGTTGTCGCCGGCATTGCCTGGATCGGATCGTCCTTCTATTTCATCGCGCTTGATCTCAGCCTGAAGCCCGGCAAGCAGCTTCCCGACGAGGCGCATGGCCAGGCCTGGCAGGTGCATGGCGGCGGCTTCTACAACATGGTCAAGTATCTTGTCGCACCGGCGCGCATGCCGGACGAGCTGACCTGGTTCAAATGGGAGGCCTACACGACCTGGCTGTCGGGTTTCGCGCTGCTGACGCTGATCTATTACACCGGCACCGGGCTGTATCTGATCGATGCCGAGATTCTCGACATCACGCCCTGGCAGGCCATCGCGCTGAGCGTCGGCGGAATCATCGCAAGCTGGGGCGCCTATGACCTGATGTGCCGCAGCCCTCTTGGCCGCAGCGACCGCGCGCTGGCGCTTGCCGGGTTCGTGTTCCTGGTCGTTCTTGCCTGGCTCTACACGCAGATCTTCTCGGCCCGCGGTGCCTTCGTCCAGATCGGCGTGTGCATCGGCACCATCATGGTGGCGAATGTCGCCATGGTGATCATTCCGGGGCAGAAGAAGGTTGTGGCGGCGCTGGTCGCCGGCGAGACCCCGGACCCGGCTTTCGGGCGCCGCGGCAAGCAGCGCTCGCTTCACAACAACTATCTGACCCTGCCGGTGGTCTTCGTGATGATCGGCGGGCATTATCCGGCCGTCTTCGCGACAGACTATGCCTGGGTCATCCTGGCGTTGGTCCTGGTCATCGGCGCCGTTGTCCGGCATTTCTTCAACACCAAGCACAGGGGCGATCCAGCGCCCTGGTGGACCTGGCTTGTGGCGGCGGCGCTGACGGTGGCGGCGATCTTCCTGACACAGGCCGGGGCGCCGAAACATGACGAGGCGACCTATGCCGAATACGAGTTCGGCAACGGCGCCGCGCTGCATCTCGCCGCTGTCGAGCTTGTCACCGAAAGATGCTCGATCTGTCATGCCGCGGTGCCGCAATGGGAGGGCATGGCCTTCCCGCCAAAGGGAGTCAGGCTGGAAAACGAGGCCGACATCCTGGCGCAGGTCGATGCCATCTACTGGCAGTCCGCCGTCTCGCACGCGATGCCGCCCGGCAATGTGATCTGGGTCGAGCCGGAGGAGCGCGCGATGCTGGCGAAATGGCGGGCGATGCTTCGCAGTGAAGGCGTTCCCGAGGGGGACGCGGGATGAGCTATCCGCGCGACATGATCGGCTACGGCGCCACGCCGCCGCATCCGCGCTGGCCGGGCGACGCCCGGATCGCCGTCCAGTTCGTGCTGAATTACGAGGAAGGCGCCGAGAACGCGGTGCTCCACGGCGATCCGGCATCCGAAGTGTTCCTGTCCGAGATCATCGGCGCGGCGGCGTTCGAGGGCGCGCGCCACATGTCGATGGAATCGATCTATGAATATGGCTCGCGTTCCGGTGTGTGGCGTCTCCTCGACCTGTTCCGCGACCGCGGCGTGCCGCTGACGCTGTTTGCCGTGGCGATGGCGATGGAACGCCATCCGGCGGTGATCGAGCGGGCGCTGGCGGACGGCCATGAAATCGCCTCGCACGGCTATCGCTGGATCAATTATCACGGCATGAGCGAAGCCGAGGAGACGGAGCATCTTCAGCGCGCCATCGAGATCCACAGCCGCATCTGCGGCGAACGCCCGCTCGGCTGGTACACCGGACGGACATCCGAGAACACGAGGCGGCTTGTCGCCGCCGAAGGCGGGTTCCTCTATGACGCCGACGATTATTCGGACGATCTTCCTTTCTGGAGCACCCAGACCGAGAGCCCGCACCTGATCGTCCCCTATACGCTCGACACCAACGACATGCGCTTCGCGACGGCGCAGGGGTTCCATACCGGCGACCAGTTCGCCGCCTATCTGATCGACGCTTTCGACACGCTCTATGCCGAAGGCGAGACGGCGCCGAAAATGCTGTCTGTGGGGCTGCATTGCCGGCTTGTCGGCCGGCCGGCGCGGTTTGCCGGGCTGGTGAAGTTCCTCGACCATGTGCAGCGGCACGACCGCGTCTGGCTGGCAAGGCGGGTCGATATCGCGCGCCACTGGCGGGCGGCACATCCCCATGACGGGGCCGGATCATGACAGCGCCGCGGCGGCTTTCCGTCGAACCGCTGACGGCGGATGAATTCGCGCCCTTCGGAACGGTGATCGGGACCGAGGGCGCGACCCGCATGACGATCAATGAGGGCACGACCGAGAGGTTCCACGCGCTGGCCGCCGCCGATGTCGCGGCCGGGGGCGGCACGGCGATCCTGTCGATCTTTCGCGGCACCCGCCGGCCCGACCCGATTGCCATCCGGATGATGGAACGGCATCCGCTCGGCTCGCAGGCCTTCATGCCGCTGGCGGTGCATGACTGGCTTGTCGTGGTGGCGCCGACCGACGCCGGTGACCGGGCGCCGGATTTCGGCCGGCTCCGCTGTTTCCTCGCGCGCGGTGACCAGGGGGTGAGCTACGCCCGCAATGTCTGGCACCACCCGCTGCTGATCCTGCAGCCGCGCCAGGATTTCCTGATCGTCGACCGCGCCGGTCCCGACGGCGAGGCCGCCGATGCGAATCTTCAGGAACATTGGGAAGACACCGCCGTGGCCGCGATCGCGCCGTGAGCGGCGGGCGGTGCTGAAAATCACGATCTCACGCAATAGCGATTGAAAATTTACTAATTTTTAACCAGATTGCTGCATATTGTTCATGCTTTGTTCTTTCTGGAGGCGTGGTAAATGACTGAGGAATCTCCCCGTTGGGGCGGGCGCGGCGGCACTGCAAAGGGCGTGTTGCTGGTGGCCGTGTCGGCGGCATTCTTCAGCACTGCCGGGCTCTTCAGCAAGGGCATCGCAGCGGATGCGTGGAGCATCATCTTCTGGCGCGGCGTCTTTGCCGTGGCAGGCGCTGTTGCCTGGTTGCTTGTTACCGGCCGGATACGGGACGAGGCGGCGCGCTTCGGCGGGCCGTCGGTCGCTCTTGCCGTCATCTATGCGGCGGGAACGGCGGCCTTTATCCCGGCGTTCAAGCTGACCTCGGTCGCCAATGTGGCGCTGATCTGGTCGGCGGCGCCGGTTCTTGCCGGGGCGCTTGGCTGGTGGATTTTCGGCCAGCGCATGACTGTCGGGTTCATGCTTGCCTGTGCCAGCGTTCTGGCCGGCACCGCGATCATTGTCCGGGGGTCTTTCGGCGGATCGGGCCTGAGTGGCGATCTTCTGGCGCTGTGGATGACGCTGATGATGGTGTTGATCATGATCATCTATCGGCGGTGGCCCGGCACGCCGGTCACACTGCCGACCGTCGCGGCATCGCTTCTGCTGTTGCCGTTCGGCTGGGGACTCGGTGATCCGGCGTCGGCGTCGGCCTGGCAGATCGCCATGATGGCGCTGTTCGGCCTGACCTTCGTCGTGGCATCGGTCACGCTCGCCGGCGGGTCGACCTGGCTGGCGCCTGGCGAGACGGCGCTTGTCAGCGTTTCGGAGACGCCATGGGCGATCCTGCTGGCCGGTCTCGTTCTTGCCGAATGGCCGTCGCCGCAGACCGCCCTCGGCGGCACGGTGATCATGGCGGCGGTGCTGTGGTACCAGGTGACGGCGCTGCGACGGGGCGCGTGACCGGGGTTTAGCCGGCGAGGCCGGCGCGCTTCATCAGGTCGTGCGCCATCGCCGCGTGGCGGGCCAGAAGCCGTTCTTCCGGCATCGTGACAAGCCGCCCGTCGGCGACGACGGGGCGCCCGTTGACGATGGTGTGGCTGGCTTTCGCCGGCCCGCAGAAGACGAGGCTCGCCAGCGGGTCCCAGTCGCTGCCGGCGAAATCGACCGTCCGGCGGTCGAAGGCGGCGAGGTCGGCGGCATAGCCCGGGGCCAGCATGCCGATGTCGTCGCGGCCAAGAACCGATGCGCCGCCGCGTGTCGCGACGGACAGAGCCTCGCGGGCCCGCATGGCGTCGCCGCCATTGTTGACGCGCTGCAGCAGCATCGCCTGCCGCGCCTCGTTCAGCATGTGGCCGCTGTCGTTGGAGGCCGAGCCGTCGACGCCGAGCCCGATTTTCATGCCGGAATCGAGCATGTTCCGGATCGGCGCGATTCCGCTGGCAAGCCGCATGTTCGAGCACGGGCAGTGCGCGACGCCGGTGCCGGTGCGGGCGAACAGGTCGATCTCGGCGGTGTCGAGCTGCACGCAGTGCGCGTGCCAGACATCGTCGCCGGTCCAGCCGACGGCCTCGATATAGGCGCCCGGGCGCATGCCGAAGGTGGCGAGGCTGTAATCGATGTCCTCGACATTCTCGGCAAGATGGGTATGCAGCCCGACGCCGAGGCTTCGCGCCATGTCGGCGGTCTCGCGCATCAGCGCCATCGAGACCGAGAAGGGCGAGCAGGGGGCCAGCGCGACACGCTGCATGGCGTGGCGTGACGGGTCGTGGAAGGCTTCGACGACGCGCTGGCAGTCGGCAAGGATGTCGGCCTCGTCCCAGCAAAGGATGTCGGGCGGCAGGCCGCCGCCGGACTCGCCGATGCTCATCGAGCCGCGGGTGCCGTGGAAGCGGACGCCGATATCGGCCGCGGCGGCCATCGAATCATCGAGCCTGGCACCGTTCGGGTAGAGATAGAGATGGTCTGACGAGGTGGTGCAGCCGCTGAGCGCGAGCTCGGCAAGGCCAAGCGCCGTCGACCAGTAGATGTGTTCCGGCCCGATATGCGACCAGATCGGGTACAGCGTCTGCAGCCAGCCGAACAGCGGCGCGTCCTGCGCCGCCGGAACGGCGCGGGTCAGGTTCTGGAACAGGTGGTGGTGCGTGTTGACCATCCCCGGAATGACGACATGGCCTGTCATGTCGATGACCGTGTCGGCGCTTTCGGGAAGCCCGGCGGTGGGGCCGACGGCCTCGATCACCCCGTCACGGGCGAACAGGCCGCCGCCGCGGATCTCGGCGCCGACATTGTCGCCAGGCCGTGATGCGGCATGGTCCGGCGCGTCGGCGGGATTCATCGTGCACAGAAGGTCGGCGTTGCGGATCAGCAGGGTGCCTGACGGCATATCGGTCTGTCTCCGGTCTGTCGGTTCACGCCAGAAGCGAGGCGACGGTGCTGTCGGTCACCAGCTCGCAATAATCGTCAAGCGACAGCTTTCCGTCGTCGCGAAACCAAGTATAGGTCCAGTTGAGCGTGCCGAACAGCATCATCGCACGCGGCCCGTCAAGAGGGGCCTGCCGCCCGGCGTCGGCCGCCGCCGCGGCGAGGGCGGCATCGAACCGCGCCATGATCCGCCGCTCGGCGCCGCGAAGCTCGGCCTGTCGGTCATCGGCAAGGACGGCCAGCTCGAAGGTCAGGAGCTTGTGCGTGTTGCCGGCCTCGCGATACTGCCGCAGAAGCGCGCGGATCAGGTCGCGAAGATGGTCGCGCGGCGAGGCGGCGGCCCGAGGCGCGATGGCGACGGCCGCCTCGAGGTCGGCGAGATAGGCCCGGAGGATGTCGAACAGCAGCGCCTCCTTGCTGTCGAAATAATGGTAGAGAAGCGCCTTCGACACGCCGCAGGCGCCGGCAAGCTCGGCCATCGACGTGCGGGTGAAGCCGTCGCGCGCGAACAGTCCGGCGGCGGTATCGCGGATATGCCCGAGCTTGGTGTCGTAACTTGTGGCGCGGCGGCGGGGCATGGCGGATTTCGTCAGTCGCCGCGCCGGTCGATGATCCGCACCGCCTTGCCTGCCGACCTGTCGACAGCGCCGACCGGGGTCACCTCGATGGTCGCGGAAATGCCGATATTCTGCTTGATGTTGTCGCTCAGCGTCGCCGCCAGCGCGGCGCGGCTGTCCTCGCCCTCATGGCCCGGCGCGGCCTCGACACGCACCGTCATGGCATCCAGCGGCCCGTCCTTGCTCAGCTCGATCTGGTAGTGCGGGCTGATGCCGTCGATCTTCACGATATGCTCCTCGATCTGGCTCGGGAACACGTTGACGCCGCGCAGAATGATCAAATCGTCGCTGCGGCCTGTGACCTTGTCCATGCGCCGCATCGTGCGGGCGCCGCCGGCGCGAAGCCGGGTCAGGTCGCGGGTGCGGTAACGGATGATCGGAAGCGCCTCCTTGGTCAGCGAGGTGAAGACAAGCTCGCCCGTCTCGCCGTCGGGGCGCGGCGCGCCGGTTTCGGGATCGATGATCTCGGGAAGGAAATGGTCCTCCCAGACATAGAGCCCGTCCTTTTCCTCGACAGCTTCGTTGGCGACGCCGGGGCCCATGACCTCCGACAGGCCGTAGATGTCGACGCCATGCATGTCGAACCTGGCCTCGATCTCGGCGCGGAGCGCGTTGGTCCAGGGCTCGGCGCCGAAGATGCCGCTCTTCAGGTTCGTGCTTCGCGGATCGATCCCCTGGCGCTCGAATTCGTCGGCGATGGCCAGCATGTAGGACGGCGTCACCATGATGATGTCGGCCTTGAAATCGGTAATCAGCTGGACCTGGCGCTGCGTCATGCCGCCGCCGACCGGGATCACCGTGCACCCCATCTCTTCGGCCCCGTAATGCGCGCCGAGCCCGCCGGTGAACAGCCCGTAGCCATAGGCGACATGGATGCGGTCTCCCGCCCGGCCGCCGGAGGCGCGGATCGAGCGCGCCACCAGATGCGCCCAGTTGTCGACGTCGGCCTTCGTGTAGCCGACGACGGTCGGCTTGCCGGTGGTGCCGCTCGAGGCGTGGATGCGTGCCACCTTCTCCATCGGCACCGCCATCATCTCGAAGGGATAGCTCTGCCGAAGATCCTCTTTCGTGGTGAAGGGGAATTTCGCGATGTCCTCCGGCGCCTTCATATCCTCCGGGCGGACACCGGCCCCGTCGAACTTGCGGCGGTAGAGCGGCACGTTCTCATAGGCATGCGACAGCGTCCACTGCAGCCGCTGCAGCTGCAGCGCCGCGATCTCGTCGCGCGAGGCGATCTCGATCGGGTCGAGAATGTCTTTCGAAGGTGTCAGGTCGCGCATGATGGTCTCGTTCTGTTCGTGTCTTGGCGTTGCGCCGGCGGCATCGTCGGATCAGCCGGAATCGGGAATCACCGGGTCGCGAAGCTTGCGCGACATGCCGCGGAACTCCGCGATCACGGCGCCGTCGCTGCCGGTGATGGTGACGTCATAGAGGCCGGTGCGGCCGCTGTGCGTGCGGCCCTTCGCGGTCGCTGTAAGGACATCTCCAGCGCGTCCAGGCTGCAGGAAATTGATCTGGCACTGCTGCGCCACGGTGACGATATTGTCGGAATTGCAGGCATGCGCGAAGGCGGTATCGGCAAGCGCGAAGACGGCGCCGCCATGGGCGATGGAAAAGCCGTTCAGGTGCCGGTCCTCGAGCACCATCTCGACGACGGAATAGGCTGGCCCGGCATCGACGATCTTCATGCCGAGGGACTGCGACAGGCCGCATTTGCCGATCATCGCCTCGGCGACGGCACGCGCGGTCTTCGAATCGTTGCCGGCGGCGCGCTCGGACATCGTTTCACCCCCTACCTGCCAGCCGTCTCCGCATCCGGCGGGCATCTTGACCGCCCTGGCGAATCCGGCAAGGATCGTGCAACGGTAAAGATTGACCGTCCGGTTAGTCAAGCGCGGCAACCGGCGGCGGACCGAGGATCAATGCGATGACCGACAGTTCCGGCAATGGACCCGAGGCGGCGTTCGACGTCGACGCGGCGCAGGCGCTTCTCGACGAGGTGACGGCGCCCTGGGTTCGCGAGCTCGGGCTGCGGGTGGTCGAGATCGGCCCGACCCGGTCACGCTTTCATCTCCCCTTCGGCGATGCGCTGACACGGGATGCCGGGATGATCTGCGGCCAGGCCATCGTCGCCGCCGCCGACACCGCGATGATCGCCGCCGTGACGGCGGCCATCGGCGGCTACGCGCCGATCACCACGGTCGATATCGCAAGCCGGTTCCTGCGTCCGCTCGGCGCCGAGGGCGGCGACGTGACGGTCGAGATCCTGAAGGCCGGGCGGCGGCTCGTCGTCGGCCGGATCACCATCACCGACCGCGCCAGCGGCAAGCTGGCGGCCGACCTTTCGAGCACCTACGCGCGGCTCTGATATCCGGGCGAGTGATATCCCGGGCAAGTGATTTCTCAGGCAAGCGGCCCGTCGACAAGGTCGCAAAGCCGGCTGTCGGCCCGGGTCATCGTCTCGATGACGGTGAAATGATTGTGCCCCGCCAGAAGCTGTGAATGGCAGTTGGCGCCGAGCCCCTGCCAGGCAAGCGGCAGGATGGCGTTCTGGCGGATGAATTCCGGACGTTCGTCGGCGCCGGCGACGCAGACAAGGTCGATGCCGGGCCGCGGCGTCCGCAGAAGCGGGCTCTCGGCGCGGCTCTCCGCGCCGTCAAGGCGCCACAGCTCGTTCTTTGCCAGGCCCTGCAGCGGGCGGAGGTCATGCAGACCGCTGACCGACATGACGCGGTCGAGACGCCGCGCCGCGGCGGCGCCGAGATCAGTGTCGTCGCACATCATGCGGCTGACGAGATGCCCGCCGGCCGAATGGCCGACAAGGCGAAGCGGTCCGGTGCCGGTCTCGCCAAGGCTGGTCACGGCGGCGGCAATCTCCCGCGTGATGTCGGCGATCCGCGCCCGCGGCGCCAGCGTGTAGCCGATCACCGCAACGGCCCATCCGCGGGCCAGCAGCCCGGCCGCCATATGCGAGAAATCATCCTTCGAGAGCGCCACCCAGTATCCGCCATGGATGAAGGCGGCAAGCCCCCGTGCCGCGCCGATCCCGCCGGGTGGCGAGAACAGGTCGTAGCGGGTCCGCGGCGAGCCGCCATAGGCGAGGTCGAGCCCGGCCCCAGCCTGTGTCTTGCGAAAGGCGGCGGCATCCACCGGCCATGCGGCCAGATGCCGGTCGGCGTGCGGGATGTGGGCTCGGTTTTCATAGGCGTCGTCGGGGTCGGCGGGCGTCGGGAAGGACAGCAGCCGCCCGGTGGCGATGAGAGGTGAAGGATCTGTCATGTGGTTCAGACCGGTCTGTCATTGAAAGGCAACAGGCGACCCGCGGGCCGCCTGTTCGAAGATGTTCCGGCGATGAGACGTCCGGTCTATTTCAGCTGCGCGCGGAAATAGTCCAGTGCGGCAGCGGCGTCGACGCCACGCTCGCTGATGCCGGCAAGGACCTTGGCTTCAACGCCGGCTGTCTTCTCGCGGAAATAGGCCTGCTCGGCGGCGCTGGCATCGGTGACCTTGCCGCCCATTTCGGCGAATTTCACGTAGCCGAGCTCATCGGCCTCGTCCCACCATTTGCCGACACGGCGCGCCATGTCGACGCCTGTCATGCCGTCGATGCACTTCTTGTGCGCGGCCGAAAGATCGTCATAGCTGTCGGCATTCATGATCAGGCCGAAGGCGGTGGTGTACATGCCCTCCGGGTTGCGGAAGGTGTATTTCGC
>JAYYLR010000029.1:0-2540 GCA_036143955.1 Pseudomonadota bacterium
GGTATCCCTCTTGAAATTGTCCCGACCTTGGGTCAACAATCCAGAGAATAATGCGGCTGCGAGCGCGTTTTGCCGCCGCAGACGGGCAGGGGGTGTCTACTGGACCCGCCCGACGTCCTCCGACGTATGAAATCCCTCATGAACGACAGGCTGACATGGACCGATGTTCCGGTGCGGTATGCCGTGGACATGGCGAGGAGGAAGCAATGAAGGCAGGTGTGATAGGGCTGGGGGACATGGGATCGGGACTGGCGAAGAATCTGATCGCCGCCGGATTCGAGACCAGCGGTTTCGATCTCAGCGAAACCCGAATGACGCAGTTTACCGAGATGGGCGGCGCATCCCGGGCCGGTGCGGGCGAGGTCGGCAGCCATGCCGATGTCGTCTTCGTCATGGTGATGAATGGCGATCAGGCGGCGTCGGTGATCTTCGACGACGGGGGGCTGGCCTCGACGATGCGCGAGGGCGGGATCATCATCCTCACGGCGACAATCAAGCCGTCCGAGGCGAGGGCGATCGGCGCCCGTCTCGAGGGAACCGGCCTGCGCATGATCGACAGCCCGGTGTCCGGCGGCTTTCCGGGCGCGCAGGGCGGCACGCTGACGATGATGGCGGCGGCACCCGACGATCTGATGGCGGCGGCCCGCCCGGCCATGGAGGCCGTATCCGGAACAATCCATCACGTCGGGAAGGGCCCGGGTGACGGTCAGGTGATGAAGGCCTGCCTGCAGTCGATCATCGGTTCGATGTTCAGTGCAACCTTCGAGGCGGCGGCGCTTGCCGCCAAAGCGGGTGTTTCGGGACAGGTGGTGTACGACGTCGTCACCACCTCGGGAGCAGGTTGCGGGATCACCAAGACGGCGCTTGAGAACATCATCGACCGCAAGTTCGAGGGCACCGGTTCCGGCATCGGCACCATGCACAAGGATCTGACGATTTCCCTCGACATGGCCGAAGAACTCGGCGTGCCGCTGTTCACCGCCGCAACGGCGATGCAGATCTTCCATCAGGGCAAGACGAAATATCCGCAGGGGGACAACTGGATCTGCACGCGAATCATCGAGGACATCGTCGGTGCCGAGCTGCACCGCTAGGGAGGAAGATTATGAAACTGGGAGTTATTTGCGACGGCATCAGCCGCGATCTGGCGCATACCGTCGATGTGATGGATGAATTCGGTCTCGAATATGCGGAGCTGCAGTTCGTCAGCGAGAAAGAGGTGGGCGATCATGACGCGTCGGAGATCCGCGAGATCGACTCGCTTCTCCGTGATCGTGGCAAGCCCGTCTCATGCCTCAGCCGGCACATTTTTGCCGGCATGACCGTTGCCAACAGGGCCGGCGACGAGCTGCACGTCAAACATATGGATGCCTTGAAGCGGGTGATCGACATGGCGCATGTCGTCGGCTCGCCGCTGGTCCGGATCATGACGCCGAAGAAGGAACAGATCCTGTTCGGTTTCAACGGTGCTGAAAAATGGAATGTCGCCAAGGGCGCGTGGGATGCCATGCTGCCGCTGATTGCACCGGCGATCGACGTGGCGCGGGACGCAGGCGTGACCCTTGTCGTCGAAACCGGCAACGGCACGATGGTGAATTCGAACTATACGGGGCGGAAGCTGATCGACGATCTCGGTGCAAAGGACGCGCTGAAGGTGCTGTGGGACCCGGCGAACAACTGCTGGTGTCACGAGACCGCCTATCCGGACGGTTATGAAGAGGTGAAGGACGGCTATCTCGGCCACGTCCATATCAAGGACGTGCAGGTCGATACGCCGCGGGCAACGCTCGAGGTGCGGCCGATGGGCGAGGGACAGCTTGCCGACCAGTTCGCACCGATGGCCGGCGCGCTTCGAGATGACGGTTATGACGGAGTCATCAGCTTCGAGTCGGTCTACCACCCGGGCAACGGCGATTTCGAGGCCGGTTTCAGGCTCAATATCGACCGCTTCAAGGCCATCTATGCCTGAGCCAGACAGCTGACGAAGACGAAAAGGGTACGGCCGGTCATTTGCCGCGATAGACGCTCCGCATCATCTTCATGCAGCCTGCCGCGCCGGCGGCCACGGTTTCCGCATCCTGCCCGGGCTTGAAAAGGCTGCTTCCGAGACCGAAGCCGTACACTCCGGCCTGCGCATAGGCGGCGAAGTCCTCGGCCCCGACACCGCCGACGGCGTAGAGGCGTATGCCATCGGGGAGCACCGCTTTCATGGCCGAGATTCCCGCCGGCCCGACAAGGCTGGCCGGAAAGATCTTCAGGTCACGGGCGCCGTGTTCGATGGCGGCAAGCGCCTCGGTCGGGGTCATCGCCCCCGGCATCACCGTCATGTCGAGCGCCCTGGCGCGGGCAATGACCCGGCGGTCGACATTGGGCGCGACTATGAGGTTGCCGCCGCTGTCTCTCACCCGGTCGACATCCTCCTGACGAAGAACGGTTCCCGCGCCGATCAGCCGTTCCGGTCCCCGCCTTTGCTGTGCGGCCAATGTCGCTGCCAGCCTTATCGACACGAATGGCGATGGCGAGTTCAGCGGAATTTCGAT